>NZ_CP159258.1:4472500-4772500 GCF_040438925.1 Pseudomonas sp. MYb327 | reverse complement strand
AGCAGACTCGCATCGTCGACCTCGCGGCGCAGCTCAAGGCCCTGCAAGGCCAGGGAACGGAAGCAAAAAGTAGCCGAGTCGCCGGCCTGGTCCACCTGGTCGAGCAAGTCATCGGCGCGAGCAATGTCGAAGTGCAGCGCATCGAGTTTCGCGAGGGCGATGGCTGGAAAGTCCAGCTATCGGCCAACAGCTTTTCCGAGCTGGAGTTGCTGCGTGAGCGTGGGCGACAACAAGGCTTGCCGGTGCGGATCGACAGCGCGAGCAAGGACAGCAACCGGGTGCAGGCGATTTTGACAATGGAGCAAGAGGCATGAAGGCAACAGTGTTAAGAGCGGTCGCTGTGCGGCGCTGGCAGCAGCTGTCCCTGCGCGAACAACGCCTGATACTCGGATTGAGCGTGTTTGTCCTGAGCGTCGTGGCATTCAGTCTGGTGTGGCAGCCGACGCAACAACGGCTTGCGACAGCGGAGCGTCAGTACCAGCAACAACTGGCACTGGCGGCACAACTGCAACAGGCGCGACCCCGTAATCTTGTTCCCGAATCCGTCGATCAACCCCTGTCACTGCGCATCAGTGAAAGCGCCAGCGCCGCCGGGCTTGAGCTGCATCAAATGGACAGCGACAACGAAGTCTTGCGCCTGACCCTCAGCGGCGACGCCATGGCAATGCTGCCATGGCTGGATCGCATCGAGCGCGACGGTGTCGCACTGCAATCGCTGACGCTGGAAAAACGTGACGCCGTGCTGGAGGCGCGGATGGTGCTCAGGTAGTTGCGCCGCTGCTCGGCAGTGGAGGCAACTTCGCCAGCTTCAACGCGGCGAGCAGGGCGATCAGCAGCAACGTACCGATGAACAAACCGATACCGTTCCAGCCACCCAGGTGCCAGAACACGCCGCCTGCGGTACCGGCGATGCTTCCCCCGGCGTAGTAGCTGAACAGGTACAGGGACGATGCTTGTCCCTTGGCCCTGGTGGCGCGGCGGCCAATCCAACTGCTGGCCACCGAGTGGGCGCCAAAGAAGCCGAAGGTAAAGATCAGCATGCCGATGATTACCAATGGCAATGGCGTAAACATCGTCAGGGCGAGACCACCGATCATCAACGCGATGGTGCCCCAAAGCACTTTGCGGCGGCCGAGTCTGTCGGCCATTGAACCGATTTTCGCCGAGCTGTAGATGCCCGACAGGTACACCACCGACAGCAATCCGACGAAGGCCTGTTCCATGTGATACGGCGCGGCCAGCAAGCGATAGCCGATGTAGTTGAACAGCGTGACGAACGCACCCATCAGCACAAAAGCTTCGAGGAATAACAGCGGCAGACCGGCGTCGCGAAAGTGCATGGTAAAGCCGTCGAGCAAGCTGCGCGGATGCAACGAACGGGCGCGGAAGTTGCGCGATTCTGGGAGGATCTTCCAGAACACCGACGCGGCAATCAGCGCCAGGCCACCGATCACCAACATCGCCGTATGCCAGCTGACGAAGTCGATCAACACACCGGTAATCAGCCGCCCGCTCATCCCGCCGATGGCGTTGCCGCCGATGTACAAGCCCATCGCGAGGCCAATATGTTGCGGGTGAATTTCCTCGCTCAGATAGGTCATGGCGACTGCCGCCAGACCACTCAGCGACAAGCCAATCAGCGCGCGCATGACCAGCACGCCGTGCCAGCTCGGCATCATCGCGCTGGCCATGGTGCACAGCGCAGCGGCAAACAGCGCCGCGACCATGACCGGTTTGCGCCCGACGCGATCGGAGATCGGGCCGGTGATCAGCAGACCGATGGCGAGCATTCCGGTAGCCACCGACAGGATCAGGCTGCTCTGTGCCGCATTGATCGAATATTCGTGGGACAACAGCGGCATCATCGGCTGCACGCAGTAAAGCAGGGCAAACGTCGCGAAGCCGCCGCAGAACAGCGCCAGCACCGTACGCATGAACGCCGGCGTGCCTTTTTCGATGTAGATCTCCTTGAGTTCAGCGACGACATCGTCCTGTCCGGCAGGTGGAACTTCATGGGCAAGTGGGGCGACAGCAGTTTTCACGTTGGACCTCAAGAGGGAGCAGCCGGTCAGGCAGTGAAAAAAGCATATAGCTGGCTATTGATTCAATCCAATATATTGTTCGACCTGTTTGATAGCTTTTACGACCTAATGGAAATCCCATGGAATTACGTCACCTGCGCTACTTCATCGCCGTCGCCGAAGAACTGCATTTCGGCCGCGCCGCACAGGTGCTGGGCATCTCGCAGCCACCGCTGAGCCAGCAGATTCAAGCGCTGGAACAGGAGGTCGGCGCACGGTTGTTTGAGCGGACCAATCGTCGGGTTGAACTGAGTGAGGCCGGCCGGCTGTTCCTCGAGGAGGCGCGATTGGTATTGGCGCAAGTCGATAAAGCGGCGGATGTTGCGCGGCGGGCGCAGCTCGGTGAATTGGGTGAGCTGAAGATCGGCTTCACTTCATCGGCACCGTTCAACTCGACCATTCCCCAAGCGATTTTCTCGTTTCGCCAGCGTTTTCCGGCGGTGCACCTGAACCTGCGGGAAATGAGCAGCACCCAAGTGGCTGATGCGCTGGTGGATGAGTCAATCGAGGTCGGGATCATGCGGCCATTGGGGCTGCCGGATTGCCTCAGCGTGGTCGAACTGATGCGCGAGCCGCTGGTTGCGGTGCTCAGCTCCAAGCACCCGTTGGTCAAGGACAGTGAAGAAGGCTTGTTCCTGTCCGCCCTGGCCCTCGAACCCTTCGTGTTTTTCCCGCGCAGCTACGGCAGTGGTCTGTATGCGCAGTTGCTCAGCCTGGCTCGCGATGCCGGCTTCAGTCCGCACTTTGCCCAGGAGGCGGGCGAGGCGATGACCATCATCGGCCTGGTGGCAGCGGGGTTGGGTGTTTCGGTATTGCCCGCGTCTTATCAACGGATGCGCATCGATGGTGTGGTGTATCGGCCGTTGCTCGATCCAGCGGCCATATCCGCGGTGTGGCTGGTGCAGCGCAAGGATCAGAAATCGCCGATGGCGCGGGCGTTTGTGGAGTTGTTGACGAGGAAGGTGGAGCCGCTGCAATCGTGACGCTGCAGGAGCCTGCTTGCTGGCGATGGCGTCGGGTCAGTCAACGCCAATGTTGCTGACAGTCCGCTGTCGCCAGCAAGCCGGCTCCTACAGCCATTCGGCAGGCGATTACAGAAGTAGGGGTTAGATGTGAGTAACCAAGTACTTCAGACAATGAATGTGGCGTTTGAGGATATTTCCTACCTACCTCAAAGCAATTTCCTCGCGTTCGGAACGTCTCGTCTGCCAACAACTTCTGATTTTTGACCTACATGATCTGAGCAGGTCTACGGCTGTTAGGGTTTAGGGATTCACCGATAAGTCTGTGGCTGCTTTCCGGCCCTCACAAATGGATTTTGCTTGGATAGAGTGCCGAGAGCGTCTAGGAAGTTGTCTGAGGAAAGTGACGAATCGCTCAAGCGGCGAGGATTGATAAGGTCTAAAACATGGCCTTATGTCATTAGTGTTTTACCGCGCGAAATGGAGCCGTCCAGGCCCAATAAAGTAAAGACCGCCTTAGCGCGTGAGCGGGAACAAAAGGAAGAGACACATCGATACGAAGCGCTTCAAAAAGCCGAGCGCGCTCGACAAGATGAATTTCTGCGCGTATGTGGCGAACGTGAAAAAGCCGAGCAACTGAAATCACCTTCCGTCCAGGACTGCACATTCGCTAAATCCACCAGCGTGGCTAAGGGGCAGGTCTGCCATCCGAACGGGACCGCCCCATTTGAGAGCCTGGGTAATTACGGCACTTATGCAGTGCTCAGCACCCGTGAAGCCATCACCTTGGCGGGCACACCACTCCACCTGATAGGCGGCTCAGCCACGGCACTGACCCTTGCTTCACGAGTCGGCGGCTCGTTGTCGTTGGGCCTGTCCGGTACGGCCCTCAGCGCAGGTGTTGTGGCTGGCGGTATTGCAGGCACCGTCGCCATGCTCTGGCCAAGTAATTTTGCATCTGACGCTGCGTTTTACAGTACCGAAGAATTTGCCAATCTGACCGTGGCCAACATCGGTGTACGGGTCAACGTCAAACACCTGCCCGGAGAATCGGTCAGCGCGTTCGGGGTGTACACCGGTTACAACTCCGCGTGGCGAAGTGTCCCGGTGATTGCCGCAACGGCGCGCGGTGATCAACTCGTCGCGGATCTGGGCGACGGGGTGGAGTTGATCTGGACACCTGCCGTCGATACCAGCAGGGTGCTGGGCATTCCAGCGCTGGAAGGTGCCCCGCCATTACCGGCCGCGTTTGTCTTTCCTGTAGCCGAACAGGCCGAGCAACGTTATGAGCATCCGGCAAACCCAGCGGACTTCCGGGATGCCATTATCTGGTTTCCGGGGCAGCCGCAAATCCTGCCGGTCTATATCTCGCTCAACGTGCGTGGTGCGCCCGGTGTGGTTACAGGTGTTGGTCAAGACGTGACGGGGATTTGGCTCGCCGGGGCAGGTGCCGGAGAAGGTTCCCCGGTCCCAACGCGAATTGCCGATCAGCTTAGAGGTCGCGAGTTTTCTAGTTTTGATGCGTTTAGGAAGGCGTTTTGGAAAGTAATAGCAGGCGACCCTGAGCTACATCGTCAATTCAATGAAGATAATCTAAACCGTATAAAGTCCGGCTATGCACCAATTGCTCGCGATAAAGATACCGTAGGAAAAAGAAGTACTTTCGAGCTGCACCACGTTGAGCGTATTGCTGACGGAGGAGCCGTGTATGACGTGGATAATCTGAGGGCCAATACTCCTCGAAACCACATAGCCAATCACCGAAAACAGTAGATTTATGAATAAAAGTATCTCTGATTACACCGAAGCTGAGTTTGTCCGCTTCATGCAGGAAATACGTGCGGCAAACGAAAGTGCGTCAGATGAAGTTCTTGGCAAACTTCTGGAGCAATTCAGGCAGCTTACGGGACACCCTGATGGCAGTGACCTAATTTATTACCCTGAAGACGGTGCGGACAATTCAAACGAAGGCATCACCGAAACAGTGAGGAAATGGCGCGAAGCCAACGGTCTACCAGGCTTTAAACCGCGTTTCTGATCGCATCGCTGTTCAGTTAAGCGATAGATCAAGCGACAAGAAACCTGTGGCGAGGGAGCTTGCTCCCGTTGGACTGCACAGCAGTCCTTTTTTTGGGGCCGCTTCGCGCCCCAGCGAGAGCAAGCTCCCTCGCCACAGTTGTTCATTGCAGATCGTCGTTCTAAGACCAGCGCTTGAAAATCAACGAAGTATTCACCCCGCCAAACGCGAAATTATTGTTCATCACGTACTGGTTGCTCATCTGCCGGAACTCGCCGCGCAGGTAATCCAGTTTGCCGCAGTGGGGGTCGATGTCGTCGAGGTTGAGGGTGTGGGCGTAGAGGTCGCGGTTCATCATTTCGATGCTGAACCAGGATTCCAGTGCGCCACAGGCGCCGAGGGTATGGCCGAGGAAGCTCTTTTGCGAGCTGATGGGCATGTGCTCGCCGAACAGGCTGCTGGTGGCCATGGTTTCGGCGATGTCGCCCTGTTCGGTCGCGGTGCCGTGGCCGTTGACGTAGCCGATGTCCGACGGCTGGAGACCGGCATCTTCAAGGGCCAGTTCCATGGCCCGGCGCATGGTGACTTGCTCCGGGCGGGTGGTGTGCTGGCCATCGGCATTGCTGCCGAAACCGACGATCTCGGCGTGGATGTGCGCACCGCGAGCGAGGGCGTGTTCCAGTTCTTCGAGCACCAGCATGCCGCCACCTTCGCCGATTACGAGGCCATCGCGGGCGCTGTCGTAAGGACGTGGTGAAGTCTGCGGGGCGTCGTTTTTCAGGCTGGTGGCGTAGAGCGCGTCGAAGACCATGGCTTCGGTCGGGCACAGCTCCTCGGCACCGCCGGCGAGCATCAGTGGCAGGCGACCGAACTTGATGGCCTCGTAGGCATAGCCGATGCCCTGGCTGCCGCTGGTGCAGGCGCTGGAGGTCGGGATCAGGCGGCCGGTGAGGCCGAAGAAGATGCTGATGTTGGCCGCCGTGGTGTGCGGCATCATGCGCACGTAGGAGTTGGCGTTCAGGCCCTCGGCCACCGAGTTGAGCAGCATGTTGCCGAACGCCTTGATCTCGTCGGTGCTGCCGGTGGACGAACCGCAGGCGACGCCCATGCGGCCGTCCTTGATCGATTCATCGCCGAGCAACCCGGCGTCCGCCAACGCCATCTCCGCCGCGCCCACGGCAAGCCGCGAAACCCGGCCCATGCTGCGCAGTTGCTTGCGGGTCCAGTGGCTTGGCACCTTGAAGTCATCAATGGGTCCGGCCAGGCGGGTGTTGAGTTCGGTGAAGCGATCCCACTCGTCCATCCGGCGAATGCCGCTGCGGTTGTCCGCGAAATGGCCGGCGATGGTGTCCCAATCGCTGCCCAGTGAAGTGATGCCGGCCATGCCGGTGACGACCACGCGTTTCATCAGCACAGGCCTCCATTGACGGCCAGAACCTGCCGGGTGATGTACGACGCTTCCGCCGACATCAGGAAATTCACCGCGCCGGCCACCTCTTCCGGGGTGCCCATGCGTTGTGCGGGGATCATTTTCATCAATTCTTCCACCGGTACATTCTCGTCGAGCATGGCGGTGTCGATCAGGCCGGGTGCGACACAGTTGACGGTGATTTTGCGCTTGCCCAGTTCGATCGCCAACGACTTCGCCGCTCCGATCAACCCGGCCTTCGAGGCACTGTAGTTGACCTGGCCACGGTTGCCGATCAACCCGGACACCGAGGTGATGCAGACAATCCGTCCGGCGGCGCGACGACGAATCATCGGCATCATCACCGGGTGCAGCACGTTGTAGAACCCGTCGAGGTTAGTGCGCATCACCACATCCCAATCATCCTCGCTCAGCGCCGGAAAAGCACCGTCACGCGTCAGACCGGCGTTGAGCACCACGCCGTAATAGGCACCGTGGGTTTCCACGTCGGCTTCGAGAATGGCTTTGCAACTGGCGCGGTCGGATACATCGAATTGCAGGATGCGCGCGTTGCGTCCCAAGGCTTCGACTTCGGCCTGCACTGCCTGCGCATCGGCCAGGCCGCTGCGGCAATGCAACACGATGTCATGCCCGGCCTGGGCCAGGCGCAGGGCGATGGCGCGGCCAATACCACGGCTGGAACCGGTGACCAGTACGGATTCAGTCATTACTGGACTCCTTCGGGTTCATGGAGATATTGAGTGGGCTGGGGCGGGCGATACACGTTCAACCGGGCGGTGGCGTGAATACCGGGCGCATTGATGTGGCATTCGAATACGCCCATGCCGTTGTCGTCTTCCAGCGAGCGAATGCCGTGGATGGTCAGCTCGGTGCCGGCCGGAAAGCTTTCGACATTGCATTCGAATTTACGGCTGCCGAGCAGGAAGCCAAGTGCCACGGCATCGCCACGCTGGCGCGCATGGCAACCGGCGTACGCGGCCACGCTCTGCGCCATCAGTTCGATACCGACCCAGGCCGGCAGGCTGCCGTCCGGAAGGTTGAACAGGCCATCGGGCTTGACGGTGAGGCGGGTGTGAATCTGTTCTTCATCGAACGCGAGGATCTGGTCGATAAGGATCATATCGCCAGCGTGGGGCAGCAGTTCGGCGAGCGGCCAGTCAATCATGGGGCGTCTCCGATAATCAGGCTGACGTTGTTGCCACCGAAGGCAAAGGAATTGCTCATCAAGTAGCGGGGACCAGTGGACGCCAGGCGATCAGTCGGGGTCACCCATTTCAGGGCCGGAAGATCGGGATCCGGTTGGCCATCCCACACGTGGGGCGGCAGGGCGTGCTCGCGATTGCCCGTGTTCAGGCTCAGCCAGCAGAACGCCGCTTCCAGCGCGCCGGCCGCGCCGAGGGTGTGACCGGTCATGGGTTTGGTCGACGAGCAGAGTACGCCGGCCGGGAAAAGCGTCGCTACGGCCTGGCTTTCCATGGCGTCGTTGTGTTGCGTCGCAGTGCCGTGCAGGTTCAGGTAGGCGATTTGTTGCGGTTGCAGGTTCGCCCGGGCCATTGCCTTGCGCATGGCTTGCAGGGCGCCTCGGCCGCTGGGTTCCGGGGCTGAAATGTGGTGCGCATCGGAGCTGGCGCCGCTGCCGAGCAAGGCAATCGACGGGTTATCGCCTGCACGTCGGGTCATCAGGAACAAAGCCGCCGCTTCGCCGATGTTGATGCCGTTACGGTTGACCGAAAACGGATTGCAGCGCTGTTCGGACACCGCTTCCAGCGCCGAGAAACCGTTGAGAGTCAATTTGCACAAGCTATCGACACCGCCGCACAGCACCGCGTCGCAAACACCCAGGTCCAGCAAGCGCTGGGCACTCATCAGCGCGCGGGCGCTGGAGGTGCAGGCCGTGGAAATTACATAGGCCGGCCCGCTCAATTGCAGCCAGTCGGCGAGAAAGTTCGCCGGAGCGCCGAGCTCCTGTTGCTGATAGTCGTATTGCGGCGGGAAGTGCTGCTCGCGAATGTAGTGGGCCAGGCCCTGGCTGGCTTCGTCGATGCCCGAAGTGCTGGTGCCCAGCACGACACCGATGCGGTCGCGACCGTAGGTCTGGATCGCTTGATCGACGTCCTGGCGAATTTGCAGCGCTGCTTCGAGCAGCAGTTGATTGTTGCGTGTGTGTTGCCGGGACAGCTCAGCGGGAATCGCCGTCAGTTCGCCACGGACCGCACCCACCGGCAACGACCGCTCCGGCACCCAGCCCGCTTCGCTGCGCATGCCCGAGCAATCGCCGGCAAACAGGTTGCGGGCGACTTCGTCCTTGTCGCGACCGAGAGCGCAAATCACCCCGAGGGCATTCAGATAGGCCGTCATGGCGCGTCACCACTCAAGGGCGTGACGAGATATTTCGGGCCTTTGGGCAGGTTCAATTCAAAGCTCATCGGTTGGGAATAACGGACGTCCCAACGCTCGGGCAGGGAGCGTTGTGCCCCATGTTGCCAAGCAGTGGGGTAGTTGCCCTGCAACTCATCTTTCGGGGTCAGGGCAAACAGCAGCGCTGCGAACAACTCCCGGGCTTCGGGATTGGGCGGCAGCAAGCCATCGGCGTGCCACGATCCGTCGGCCAGTTTCTGGCGTGCCTGGGGAATGCCCAGCAGGTCCATCATCGACCAGCGAATGGCCGGGCCTTCACGCTGGATCACCAGCACCCAATCCTGACGTTGTTCCGCTTGCAGGCGCTGGATGTGCAATTGCATCGGCAACGGCAGACTCGGCGTTTGCTCGGGCAGCGGCGCCTGGCTGGCGCAGGCGCTCAGCAGCAGGAGGCAACCCAGCAGCAGGAAACGAGCGCAGGTGTTGCTCAAGTGGCTCATGTTCCATCCTTTGCGCAGAGTTCGGAAATCACTTTCAGACGGCGCTTGGCTTCGCTGACGAACGGATTGCGTTCGTCCCAGGCGTACCCGGCGAGGATCGAGCTAATCATGCGGCGGATCTCCGGTGAACCGCCCTCATGGTAAATCACGTCCTGGAAAGTCCCGTTGTACCAACCTTCGACGTAGCAGCGGAACGTGTCGACCCCGCGCTTGAGCGGTGCGGCGAATTCACCCTGCCAGTCGACAGTTTCGCCTTGCAACTGGCGGTGCAGGACAGCGGCGGCCATGCTCGCCGAGCGCATGGCGATGGTCACGCCGGAGGAAAACACCGGGTCGAGGAATTCCGCCGCATTGCCTAGCAAGGCAAAGCCCGGCCCGTGCAGGGTTTTGACGTTGGCCGAGTAACCGCCGATGGTTCGCGCCGGGGTGTCCCACACGGCGTTGCCCAGCACACCGGACAGACTCGGGGTTTCATCGATGAACCCGCGCAGGCAGTCATCCAGATTGTCGGTGCGACCGTCGAAATGTTCCTGTGCGGCGACCACGCCGACCGAGCAGCGCCCGTTGCTGAAGGGGATGGTCCAGAACCACACATCACGCTTTGTCGGGTGAGTGGTGATGAGAATTTTGGTGCGGTCGAAATTCGGGTGGTCGATGTGATCTTCGACGTGGGTGAACACGGCCTGGCGCACCGGGAAATTCGACGGTGCCTCAAGGTCGAGCAAGCGCGGCAGGACACGGCCGTAGCCGCTGGCGTCGAGCATGAACCCGGCCTCGATTTGGTACTCGCTGCCATCCTCACGACGTACGCCGAGTTGCGGTCTGGACTGATCGATATCTACGCTGAAGATGGTCTCGCCGTAACGGATTTCCACACCTTGCAACGCGGCCTGATCGGCCAGCAGTTTGTCGAAATCGGCCCGTTGTACCTGGAATGTCGTCGGTTTGCCGCGGGTGAGCGTGTCACCGAAATCGAAGGTGCTGTAACGCTCACCCCAGGCAAACGCCGCACCGGTTTTCAGCTGGAAACCGGCGGCGTTGACGGTGTCGAGCATGCCCGCCTCTTCGACGAAATCCAGGCAGTGCGACAACAGGCTTTCACCGATGGAAAACCGGGGGAAATGCTGGCGTTCGATCACCAGTACGTCGTGGCCCTTGCGCTTGAGAAGTGCAGCGGCAATGGCGCCGGAAGGACCTGCGCCGATAACCACGATCTGACGACGTTCGATTTCAACGGTTGGCATGTGGGCTCCTTGCCGGGGCGGCAGCTTTCAAGGGAATCCGGTGCATGCCGGCGAGTGCCGGCAGCAGTGTGGCGATCAGGCCCATCAACATCAGTGCAAAGTACAGCGGCGTGCTGATGAGCTGTTGTTGCAGCAGCAAGTTGAGAAAGACGATCTCGCTCAAGCCACGAATGTTCAGCAGCACACTTTCCCGCCAGCGGCTGGCGCCGTGGAACGAGGCGCCGGCCCAGCCGAGGCCGAGCCAGTTACCCAAAAGTTTGCTGGATATCGGCAACAGCAGCAGCGCCGCCAGTTGCACCCAGCCGAGGCTGTCCATGGCGCTGTGCACGTTGATCTGCACGATGCCGAACGTGAGTATCAGCGGGATGGCTATGTATGTTTGCAGGGCAATCATCCAGCGCACCGGAAACGGCAGTATCAGCGGCGCCTTCAGTGCGGCCATGAGCAGCAAAAAACCGATGCCGAAAATCAGCGCGTTGAGTTTGTAATGTTCGGCGACCACCAGCAGCGCGAAAAAGCAGGCGCTGTACAGCCATGCCTGACGCAGGCCGAGCAAGCGCAGCAACACGGGCAGGCAGGCGCCGGCCAGGGGCAGCAGCAGACTGCTCAGGTGCAGGGTGCCCTGGGCGATGGCGAACAGGGTCCAGCACGTCAGGTCGATGAGGATCGCGGTTTGCACCAGTCGCCGGGTCGCGGCTGGCGGGTAATCGATATGTCGCAGGTACAGGTACAACACCGGAATCGCGGTAATGGCGAACAACAGGCCGACCGCCAGCGAGCTGATCCACGGCTGTGGCGGCAACAGCCAGATCGCCGTGGCGATGCCACAGGCAAACGGGATGCAGAAACTCGGCAGGGCGATTTTCAGGCTCTGGCGATCCAGTTGCAGGTCGATCACGTCGCTGAGGATGTAACCGAGCAGCAGCGCGAAACTCAGGCTGTAGAGGTTCTTCAGCCAGATCGGCGACACCAGCGCGGCGCCGCTCAATTGCCAATGGGGTTCGATCCAGAAGTACATCAACAGCGGAAGGCCGACCGTTGCGAACAGTAACTGACTGACGATCGGGATCAAGCCAAGGTGGCGCCCGATGCGGGTCGCCACGGCAAACAGCGCCAGGGCCATCGCCCAAAACAGCACGACCATCATGCTGCTGGCTCCGCGACGTGGGCCGCCTGCACATGTCGGCCGGCCCAAGGCGCGAGCATGAAACTGAAGATCAGGCCAAGGCTGACCGACAGACCGAAATTGCTCACCGCCGGCGTGCTCGATACCGCCAGCAGACCGAACGACAGCCAGGTGGTCAACGCCGCCAGCAAGGTGCCCAGCAGGCTCACGGCGGCGCCGCCGACCTGCTCGCGCATGAGGATCGCGTAGTCGACGCTGATCGCTGTCACCAGCAACAGGCCGAACAGGCTGAACAGGGTCAATGGCTGGCCCAGCCAACCGAGGCTGGCGAGGCTGCACAGCGCCGCCAGCAGCGGCAGGGAAACAATGCGCAGCGCGCCACCGAAACCGAACGGCAGGATCAACACCAAAACAATCAGCGCACAGGATGCGAGTTTAAGTTCGGCGGCGCTGATCTGAGTGGCGGCGAAGACCTCGTTCAACTCACCCAAGCGATCCACCAGCACGACGCCCTGCAAATCCTCGGCCTGAACCCGCAGCAGGGACGGGTTGTTCAGGCCTTGCAGGCTGACCATTGCCGCTACGCCATTCTCGGTTGGCCCGAGCCACAGCGCCCGATAAGGCTCGGACAAGGGGCCGGCCAGCGCCGCGTCGATGTCCTCGGCGGGCAACGCCTGCAACTTCGTCAACTCGGCTTGCAGCGCCTCGACGGGCACGCCGACATCGAGCAACGGCTGCCAGAACTGTGGCAGTTTGCTCAGCGCTTCACGCGCTTGCTGCTGTTCGCTCGGCGGGCTGACCAGTTGATTGAGCGACAAGTAACCCTGGAGTTTGTCCAGGTTGACCAGTTGATCCAGGCGATCGCTCAAGGCGCTCAGGCGTTCGAGCAATTGTTGTTGATCAGCGCCCTGCACCAGAAAGAACTGGCTGGTGGGTTGATAGCCGGTAATACGGGCGATGGTTTGCGCTTCATCGGTCAATTGTTGCGGTGCGCCGACCCACTGACGGATGTCATTTTTAGCCTCGAGTTGCAACAAGCCGCCGACGCAAAACGCGATCAGTAGCGCCAGCAACACCGGCGTACTCAGGTGTTTGAGCAGCGCTTCGCGACGTCCCAGCAAAAACTCGGAAACCCGCAATGGCCACTGCGTCGGGCGCAAATCCACACCCTTGAGCAACGCCGGCAGCAGACACACGGCGGACAGATAAGCGCCGAGCAAACCGGCAGCGGAGAACACCGCGATTTGGGTCAGCGCCGGAAACGGTGTCCAGGCCAGAGCGAGGTAGCCGATGGCACTGGTGATCAGGCTCAGGGTCAGCCCCGGCAACGTCAGGCGCAGGGCCGGCCAGCTGTGCCAGGGTTTCAGGCTCCAGCTCTTGGACAGGTAATGCAGCGGGTAATCGACCGCGACGCCGATCAGGCTCGAACCGAGCACCAGCGTCATCACGTGCATGTGGCCGAACAACGCCACGCAAGCCACTGCACCGAACAACATGCCCACCAGCACCGGAACGAACGCCAGCAACACGCGCCAGCGGCGGAAGGCCAGCAGCAACAGCAGCAGAATCCCGACCGTGGCGCCGCCGCCGACCCAAGTCATTTCACGGGTGGCTTGTCGTTGACCGTTGGCCGCGTACAGCAAACCGCTGGCGGCGAGCAATTGCACGTCGGCGCCGGCCGCTTGTTCGCGACTGTGCTGGAGCAAATCAGCCACTTGTAGTGGCAGGTTCATGTCGAAGGCGTTGCCGGTGGTTCGCGCGCGCAGCAGCACCCAACTCTTGCCGTCGGCATCGGCAATCAGGGCGCCGCTGCCGATGTCCAGTTTCACCGAACCGTGTTGCGGCTGGCTGTTCTGGATACGCCCGGTCAGGCCCAGCCAGTCGTCCTGACTAGGCACCAGGCTGAAACCGGTAAAGGGATCGAACAGCGCCTGCACCCGTTGCTGGATAAAAGCGCCGGGGTGTTCGATCAACTGCTGGCGATCGTCCGCCGAAAGCATCGCCAATCGGCCTTGCAGCAGTTGCGTGCGCAGGGCCGGCAGATCGGCTTGCAGGTTCCACTGGACCTTTTCGAACAGGCCGCTGGCCTGCCACTGATCGCCGAGTTTTTGCGCCATGGCGACGGCTTGTTCACGATTCGTATGGCCGACCAGCACCAGCATTTCGCGGTTCAACGGTTCTTGCATGCGTTGTTCGGCGCGCAACTCCAGCGCGTCCGGCGCGGTGCCGGGCACCAGTTCCATCAGGTTGGCCGACAGCGGGGCGCCGTCACGCCATTGCCAACCGGCGAGCGCGAGCATTGCCAGCAGCAGGATCAGGAACAGCCGCGGCAGCCTGCGTTCACTCGGCAAAGTCATGTTGCTCCGCGTCGCTCAACGGTTGAGTGGCGGTGCTGTCCTGCATCCGCAGCAAAGTGGTGTCGCCCTGGGTTTCCAGCAGTTCGATGCTGTTTACCAGCTCGCCGCCGGCGATGTTGATCTGGTTGAACACTTGCTTGAGCAGCATCGAACGCGGCAGCAGCGTCAGCTTCCAATGCTGTGCATCGCCGATCAGCGACAGCTCGAAATCCCGTTGCAAGCCGCTGCTGTCGCCTTGCAACACAGCGAGGAACAAACGGTTCTGCTCGGCTCCGGCGCTCTTGCCCGGCAACATCTGCCAACCATTGGCATCGCGTCGGGCAATGCCTTTGGCGGTAATGCGGTAATCCTGCTGCAACGGTGTTTTCAGCAACCACAGCAAACCGTGGTTTTTCGCCAGGACGAAAGTGCCTTTGCTAGTCAGCGGCTGGGGCAGGGCACGCAGGTGTTTTTCCTGGATGAAGCTGCCGTGGATCACGTCGGGTTTGGCCAGTTGATCGCTCAGTTGTTGCAGATCAAAAGCGTGAGCGAGCACTGGAACGCCCAGTAACACGCAGAGCACTGTGGGAGCGAGCCTGCTCGCGAAAAACCTGAGAGCTCTGCGGGGTGTCAGGTGCCCAGCGTCATCGTTAACGACCATCGCTGGCAAGCCAGCTCCTACAGGGGAACGGCGGTGGCAGAAAATCATGGCAAGGCCCTCTCTACGGCATCGGTGAACACCTTCGGCGAGGCCAGCTGCATTTCGCGGTTGTTCATGTCGACGGCGACCTGCACGGAAACGGCGCGGGTCAAGCGTTCGCCGGTCTGCACATCGCTGATCAGGTAGTTGATCTTCAGACGGTTCTCCCACTCCACCAGGTTGGCCCGCACGTTCAGCTTCTGGCCGAACACGGCGGCGCGTACGTAGCGCAGTTGCAGGTCGATCACCGGCCAGGCATAGCCGGACTCGGACATGGCGCTGTAGTTGTGGCCGATCTTGTCCAGCAAGGCGCAACGGGCGACTTCCAGGTACTTGATGTAATGGCCGTGCCAGACGACGTGCATGCTGTCGACGTCAAAGAACGGCACGAGGATTTCCGTATCGGTGTGAAGCACTCCCTTGCTACGCATGCAGCCTCCAGTGTTGTTCAGCGATATGTTGCAGGCACAGGCGCAATTCGCCTTCCAGTGCGCGGTCTTCGATGACCGGCGGGAAATCCTTGGCCAGTGCTTCGTGCATGGCGGCCAGGGCTGGAGGAAGTGGCCGCGCGTCTTCGGCCCGGCCGCGTAGCCACACGCCCTGATTGGCGGCGAGCAGGGTGGCGGCGGCAACCTGTTCGGTCAGCTCCAGCACGCGAATCGCATCGCGGGCGGCGATGGTGCCCATGCTTACCTTGTCCTGATTGTGGCACTCGGTGGAACGCGAGAAGACGCTGGCCGGCATGGTGTTTTTCAGCGCTTCGGCGGTCCAGGCGCTGGTGCCGATCTGCACGGCCTTGAAGCCGTGATTGAGCATGGCACGCTCGGCGCTGGCGCCGGAGAGGTTGCTCGGCAAACCATGGTTGTAGCGTTCGTCCACCAATAAAGCGAGTTGCCGATCCAGCAGGTCGGCGACGTTGGCCACGAGGTTTTTCAGGCTGTCCATGGCGAACGCGATGTGGCCACCATAGAAGTGTCCGCCGTGCAGCACCCGCTCGGCTTCGGCGTCGATGATCGGGTTGTCGTTGGCGCTGTTCAGTTCGATCTCGATGAACGAACGCAGCCAGTGCAGGCTGTCGGCCAATACGCCGAGGACGTGGGGCGCGCAGCGCAGGGAATAGCGGTCTTGCAAGCGATGCAGCGGCGCGGTCGGCGCATCGATCGCCAAATCCTTGCGCAGCCAGGCGGCGACTTGCATCTGCCCCGGATGCGGCTTGGCGGCAAACAGGCGCTCGTCGAAATGCTCAGGGTTGCCTTGCAGGGCGACTACGTTCAGCGCGGTGATACGCGTTGCCAGTTGCAGCAGGTAATCGGCGCGGGCGTAGGCCAGGCAAGCGAGGCCGGTCATGACGGCGGTGCCGTTCATCAACGCCAGCGCTTCTTTCGGGCGCAGCACCAGTGGTTGCCAACCGAGTTCGCGATGCACATCGGCGGCCTGACGGCGTTCGCCCCGGAACATCACTTCGCGCTCGCCGGACAGGGTCGCGGCAACGTAGGACAGCGGCGTCAAATCACCGCTGGCGCCGACGGAACCTTCTTCGGGAATCAGCGGCAGAATGTCGTGTTCGAGAAACGCTTGCAGGCGTTCCAGCAATTCCACGCGCACTCCGGAAACGCCGTGGCACAGCGACTGCAATCGCGCCGCCAGCACTGCGCGGGTGGCCTGGGCGTCGAGCAACTTGCCCAGTCCGCAGCCATGGAAGGTATACAGATGACGGGGCAACGCCTCGACGTGATGCAGCGGCACCGCCACCACGCAGGAATCGCCGTAACCGGTGGTCACGCCGTAGATCACGCCTTCCTTGTCGAGCAGGGAATCGAGGAACTGCGCGCCCTTGGCGATCCGCTGGCGGAACTCTGGGTCGCCTTGCAACTGCGTCGGCGCCTGACGGTTGGCCAGGGCCAATACGTCCTCGATGCGCAAAGGGAGTTCGCCGAAGGTAACCGGCTCAAGCGTTGGCGTCGTCATCGGTCTTCCAGAAAGGGTAAAAGTTGAACCATTGTTGAGGCGCGTCGAGGCAATAGTGACTCAGGCGCGCAGCGTAGCGGGAGGCCCACTGATGAATGACCTGCTCGCGGTCGCTGCGTTTCCAGGCGATCGCTTCAGCGAACGGCTCGATCGTCAGGCGATAATCGCCGTCGGGCTTCTTCAGGCACATCAACAGGTTGATCGGGCATTTCAGCAGACCCGCCAGCAGCCACGGCCCTTGCGGGAATTTTGCCGGGTGGCCGAGGAAGTCCACGGTCACGCTGCGCCCGCCATGCAATGGCACGCGGTCGCCGGCAATTGCCAGCCACTCGCCGCGCTCCAGGCGCTCGTGCAGTTGCAGCATGATCACCGGGTCCAGTTCGCTGACCTGAATCAAGCGCAAATTGGTCGCGCCGGCTTCGCCCAGCAAGCGGTTGAACTGCTCGGCGTGCTTGGTGTGCACCAGCACGTTCATGGTGACCCTTTCGCCGATCTCCGCCAGTGCGCGACACACCTCGAGATTGCCCAGATGCGCGCCCACCAGCATCTGCCCACGGGTACCTCGCAATTGGTTGCGCAGCAGGGCCGGGTCGATGATTTCGATCTGCTCGATGCTCAGTTTGCCATTCCACACGTCGAGCTTGTCGAGCATGGAATCGGCAAAGGCCATGAACTGGCCAAACACCCGCCAGTGGGTCGGGCGCAGTTCGTCGCGACCGCTCCAGTCGGCCAGGCGTTGCTGATATTGCCAGGCACTGTGACGGGCGCTGCGACCGAACAGGAAAAAGTACAGCACGATGCCGTACAGCACCGGGCTCAGCAGTCGGCGGCCGAGCACTTTGGCGCCGAACGCGGTGAGCTTCATCAGCCAGAAACTGCCGCGCTCCTCGCGGTCGGCCCAGTGCTGTTTGTCCGAGTTCATGTTCGCCACCGGCGCCAGAGGATCAGGGGTGAGCGCAGCAACATGCCGAAGAACAACCGGGTGTGCATGCTCGAAATCAACACGTTGTCGTGGAACAGGCGAAAGTGCGAAACCCCGTCCAGCGGGTAGTGAACTCTGGTTTGCAGCCACTGCATCGGCTGATTGCGCCAGGCCAGTCGTACCAGGATGTCCGAGTCGAAATCCATGCGTTTACCGATCTTCGCGGTGTCGATGAGTGCCAGCGTCGGTGGCAATGGATAGACGCGAAAGCCGCACATGGAATCGCGAATCTGCAACGACAGGGTGTTGATCCAGACCATGACGTGGGTCAGGTAGCGCGCGTACAAACGACCCTTCGGCACGCTGTCGTCATATCGCGGATAGCCGCAGATCACCGCCTCGGGATGGGCGCGAGAGTGCTCGATGAAACGTTTGACGTCTTGCAGGTCGTGCTGGCCGTCGGCGTCCACCTGCAAGGCGTGGCTGAAACCCAGGCGTGAGGCTTCACGCAGACCGGTCATCACCGCTGCGCCTTTGCCCTGATTGGCGGCGAGGCGGATCAGGTGAACGTTATCGCGCTGGGCCAGGTGATCGAGCACTTTTGCGCACGTCGGGCTGCTGGCGTCGTCCACCAGAATGCACGGTAGATCACTGGCAAGCAGCGCCTCGACCACCGTGGTGATGGCGGTTTCGTGGTTGTAGACCGGAATGACGGCGCAGGGGTTATGCATGAGCGCAAACCTTGTGGCGAGGGAGCTTGCTCCCGCTCGAGTGCGAAGTGCTCGCCAACATTGGGGCCGCTTCGCAGCCCGGCGGGAGCAAGCTCCCTCGCCACAAAGGGCACTCCTGAGTCAGGAAGCTCCGTTTGTTATGCATGCGCCGCCTCCAGCAAAATCCGCCCGCTGGAGCAGGTGGCGGTTTCGTTGCGGTAGGCGAAATACAACTTGCTGCGTACCGGGTCAAACCGCAGATGCAGCTGCACTTCATCGCCAGGACGCACCAGTTGCTGGAATTTCAGCACTTCCATGCCGGCGAATTTTTCCGGCAGGTTCATCAGTTGCTGGCCCAGGTTCAGCGCCCATTCCACTTGCACCACACCGGGCAACACCGGCGCCCGAGGGAAATGGCCGCTGAAGTAGGCCAGATCCGGCGGCACCCCCAGTTGCAGGCTCCATTCGCCATCGACTTCGACTTGCTCCAGCACTTCCGGCACTTTGGGGCGCGGTGCCAGCAGCAAGGCTTCGACGTCAGTCTGGGGCAGTTTGCCCTGGGTGTTCAGCGGCAGTTGACGCAGCAAGCGCCAGCGTCGTGGCAAGGCCAGGGCTTCGCAATGTTGACTCAGGTGTTGGCGCAGCTCTTCGGTCAGGGTGCGTCGACCCTGGTTGCGCAAGGCGTGCAATCCCGCTTCGGTCAGCACCAGCAACGCCCCGAGCGAGGCGCGGTTTTCCTGAACAACGCCGAGGCGCGCTTCAGCGACCCAATCGTGGTCCATCAGCGCCTTTTCGAGCATGGGTAACGAGATACGTTTTTCTTCCAGTTTGACGATACGGTCCAGCCGCCCGAGCAGTTCGAAACGGCCATCGGCGGCGATTCGCACCGCATCGGCGGTGTGTTCGATGTGGCCGGCCGGCAAGTAGGGCGAGGAGATCAGCAGCGCGCCGTCATCGTCCTGGTTCAGTGCTACATCGGCGAAGGGCTGCCAGAGGTCATGGCCCTGACGCCAGGCAATGCCACCGGTTTCCGAGCTGCCGAAGATTTCCGAAGGCCATTGGTTCAGGCGTTGGTGCAGGCTCTGCGCGGCTTCGACCGGCAGCGCGCCACCGGAAGAAAACACCCGACGCACCGCGCTCAACGCCGGCCAGTCGAGGTTATCGCCCATGCGCTTGAGCAGCGCCGGGCTGGCGACCCAGGCGAACGCCGGATATTGGCGACTGGCGCGCTGCAAATCCTCCGGGAAGGCCAGTTGCTTGCGCACGAACGGGCGACCGGCGCACAGCGGCCATAGCACGCGGAACAGCAGGCCATAAATGTGTTGGGTAGCGACGCTGCCGATGATGCACGCCGGACCCAGGTCAGCGCCCCACAGTTGCTCCAGGGCTTGGACTTCATTGACCAGTTGGCGCAGGGTTTTGTCGATGCGCTTGGGTTCGCCGCTGGAGCCGGAGGTGCACAGGCTCAACGAACAGCGATCCAGGTCCAGTGCCGCAGCGCCGATTGGCGGGCGTTTGAAATCGAGCAGGTGCGCGTCATCGGCCTGATCGGTCAGCCACAGATCGACTTCGCCCGACCAGCGTTGGCGGGTCTGGGGTTGCAGGTCGGCCGGCAACAACACGCTGACCCCGACACGCCAGGCACCAAGCAGGGCAATCGCCAGGTCGGCGGCGTCTTCAAGATGCACGGCGATGCGCTGCACACCTTGGGCTTGTAGGCCGGCGGCCAGTTTCAGGGCCTGTTCGCATAGTTGTGCGTGGTTGAGCAGCGGCTCGGCCGTCACGGCACGTTCCGCTTGCGGCTTGAGCAGCAAGTGCTCAAGTTTTATCCAATTCATGGGCGGCCTCTTACCCGTTGTCGTATCAGCCATTCAATGGCAAACATCAGGCCTATCAATCCGTAGGAAATCAGGCCGGTGTACAACATCCACCAGCTCAGCGGCGCCCACAGCGTCAGGGCGGCGGCGCACAAACCGTTGCAAAGAAAAAATACGCTCCAGGCGATGGTCACCTGGCGGGTATAGCGAATGCCCTTGGCTGGCAGGTGCGGTTCACTCAAGCGCGCCAGGCGTTCGACCACCGGCGGGCCGTAAACCAGGCTCAGTCCGAACAGGCCCAGCATGAAGCCGCTGATCAGTACCGGATACCAGCGCAACAGCACCGGGCTGTCGAACAGCGCCAGCAACAGGCAGAAAACGATGGCCGTAAGGGCCATCCATAAACTGCCCGGCCGTCGTCTACCTGTCAGCGCGCGGGCCAGCCACAGGCTGCCCAGCAGCAGGCCGAACTGCCATGGCGCGAAGTGCTGCATGCCGAAATAAACCGCAAAGGGGTACAGCAAGCCCGCCAGCAGCAGGCCGAGGCCGATCAGTCGGCTCATGCGGCTGGTTGAACCAGGCGGTAGACCGCCTCGACCACGTCACTGACGGTACGCACCGATTTGAATTCCTCGGCGGCGATTTTCTTGCCGGTCTGACGTTTGATGTGATCGATCAGGTCGACCGCATCAATGCTGTCGATTTCCAGGTCCTGGTACAGGTTCGATTCCAGACTCACGCGCTCAGGGTCCAGTTCGAACAGCTCGACCAAGGCATCGCGCAGGGTGTTGAAAATGTCGTCACGAGTTTGCATGGTCCGGTCTCAAGCTGCCTGTTTTGCAGTGACGAACGCCGCAAGGCTCGCCACGTTACTGAAGTGATTACGCGTGTCCTTGGCGTCGGCGTCGATTTTGATGCCGTACTTTTTCTGGATGGCCAGGCCGAGTTCCAGAGCGTCTACCGAGTCCAGGCCCAGGCCTTCGCCGAACAGTGTCTGGTCGTCGCCAATGTCGTCGGCGCTGATGTCTTCGAGGCCGAGGGCGTCGATGATAAGCATTTTGATATCACGGTGCAGATCGCTCATCTTCGGCGAGCTCCTTAATAAAGTAAGAATGTAGATAATCATTGAGCTTGCGCGAAGCCTGCGGCGCAGGGCCCAGCGCGGCGAAGGCCTGTGGGTCTATATCGGCCCCGACCCGGAAACTGAAGTGCACGCGGCGCTTGGGTATCCGATACCAGGGCTCGGCCTTGGTCAATGTAGTCGGGCTGACTTTGATGATGACCGGGGTGAGGATTTTCGCACCCCGCAAGGCAATAGCCGCACCCCCCCGATGAAAGGCTGGCGCCTGGCCGGGTGGGGTGCGGGTGCCTTCGGGAAAGATGATCAGGGTCTGGCCACTGTTTAACGCCTCGGCGGCCGCATCGAGCATGTCCATGCTGCCGTCATTGCTGATGTATTCGGTGCGGCGTAGCGGACTGCGGGTAAAGGGGTTTTCCCAGAGACTTTGCTTGACCACGCAATTGGCGTGGCGCACCAGGCCGATCAGGAACACCACGTCGATCAACGATGGGTGATTGGCCATGATCATCTGTCCTGGGCGCCCGAGTTTTTCTGCACCCTGGATGTCGTAGGTCAGCACGCCGGCACGGGCCATGAAACGGATGAAAAACCAGAAGCAGCGACTGACGGTTTGCCGCGCGCGTAGCCGGTGTGTCTGGGCATCGCCCGGCAGGCAGCTCAACAACGGGAATACCAACAATCGCAGGCAAAGTCCGCCCAGCCCGAACAGGGTGAAGCTCGCGGCAGTGGCCAGCAGGCGCCAGTAATAGGCGTCGCGGTGCTTTTCAGTCATGGGTTGCGTTGCCAGGTCCATACACGATTTTTCCAGGCATGTTGGCAGGTCGTTTGCTGGCCGAGCAGCACTTGCAACAGATTCAGCGCGTGGGGCCAGCGGGATTTGGACAACGCATCCGTGGGGCTGTTCAGGGACAGCTGCCAGTCATTACCCGGCGTGATCAGCAGGCCGATGGCATACGGGAACGGCACATCGTCGATCCAGGTCGAGTAGGCCTCAGGCGGCTGTTCCTCGGTCATCACCAACAATACTGCGGGAGCGCCTTCGTTCAGCAGGGCAGCAGCTTCCAGCATGCCGTGCTCCAGGCCATCGCCTGCCGCCGCGAGGGCCGTCATTTCGCTGGTTTCGCCGCGCAGGATCGACCATAGGCCGATGATCGCGTTGTGCACCGAGAGACTGAACTGAGTGGGCGACAGCGGCTGATCAACCGCCAGTTCGCTGAGGATGTCGAATGTGCGCGGGGTTTCGCCGTGTCGGGATACAAAGACCAACGGCAAGTCCTGGCGGCCCTCGGCCAAAGGCCAGCCGACGCAGAACGCCATTCGCGCCAGACGGCTGAGTCGCCGGCGCTGCATGGCCGGTAGAAACGAAACATCCGGGGCGGCATCGCTGCCCGGTAGCACGACCGGTTGTCGGCTCCAGGCTTGCCAATCGTCCACGCTTTCGAGCCCTGGGGCCCACGCGCGCCATTGGGCGATGTTGAAATTGATCACAGACATTCATCCCGCCCTTGCAGGCTTCGTTGACGCGATGAGTGGCCGAAAACCACGACTCACCTACGTGGCGATTGCGCCGAGTGGCGCGCATTATCCGGGTGCGGCGGACGTGTAGCAAATACTGGTTACATTTTGCTCAATGATATGTACCGATTGGTTCGCAAAAACTGGACGTTTGATAATTATTCACATTGTCCACGGCCCGTCTGTCGGTTTTGATTTTTATCCCCAAGCCTTTTTTTCGGCTTTTTCCGCGAGAGATCGGCTATGACTGTGTAGTCCCTATGCCTGCGCGGTAGCTAAGCACCGCCGAGGCCCACTACACTCGGTCATTCTTTGATACACGGAGGTTTTGACATGCGGCGCGTGGTGTTCAATCAGAAAGGTGGCGTGGGCAAGTCCAGCATTGCCTGCAATCTGGCGGCGGTCAGCGCCAGCGAGGGTTATCGCACCTTGTTGGTGGATCTCGATGCCCAGGCCAACTCCACTCAGTACCTGACGGGGCTCACCGGCGAAGACATCCCGATGGGGATTGCCGATTTCTTCAAGCAAACCTTGTCTTCCGGGCCTTTCTCCAAGAAAAACTCGGTCGATATCTACGAAACCCCGTTCGACAACCTGCACGTCATCACTGCCACGGCCGAGCTGGCGGATTTGCAGCCCAAGCTTGAGGCCAAGCACAAGATCAACAAGCTGCGAAAATTGCTTGAGGAGCTTGATGGCGATTACGACCGTATTTACCTGGATACGCCTCCGGCTTTGAATTTTTATGCGGTTTCAGCGCTAATTGCCGCCGATCGTGTGCTGATCCCGTTCGATTGCGACAGTTTTTCTCGTCAGGCGCTATACGGTCTGCTGGCTGAAATAGAAGAACTGAAGGAAGATCACAACGAAGGCCTGGAAGTCGAAGGCATTGTGGTCAACCAGTTCCAGGCCCGCGCCAGCCTGCCGCAGCAAATCCTCGACGAACTGATCGCCGAAGGCTTGCCGGTGTTGCCGGTGTACCTGGGCAGCTCGGTGCGTATGCGCGAATCCCATCAGGCCAACACGCCGCTGATCCATCTCGATCCGCGGCACAAGCTGACTCAGCAGTTTGTCGAGTTGCATAACTTGCTGGAAAACAGCTGAAGATCAAACGATCGCAGCCTTCGGCAGCTCCTGCAGGGTTACGCAAAGCGTAGGAGCTGCCGCAGGCTGCGATCTTTTAATGCGGCGTCAGATTCCCTGGCTGCGCAACCAGCTCATCAACTGCGGCAGCGGGAATGCTCCACTTTGGCGAGCAACTTCCCGACCGTTCTTGAACAGAATCAAACTCGGAATCGAGCGAATCCCCAACTGCGCCGACAACTGCTGGTTCGCCTCGCTATCCAGCTTGGCCAGTCGACACTTGCCCGCCAATTGCCCCGCCGCCTGCTCGAACACCGGTGCAAAGGATTTGCACGGCCCGCACCAGTCCGCCCAAACGTCCACCAGCAGCGGCAGATCACCTTTGATTTGACTGGCGTAGTCGCCTTGCTTGAGTTCGAAGGGTTTGTTCAGCAGGACTTCAGCCTTGCAGCGACCGCATTTGGGATGGTCGCCCAGGCGCTCGGCGGGGATGCGGTTAAGGCCGTTGCAGTGGGGGCAGGGGATGAGAAGTGGGGTGGTCATGAGGAAGTCCTGTTAAGAAGCCGATCGCTTCTATTTGGAGACGTTTGCTCATATTTTCAATCGTGCAGTGTCAGTCGATAAAACTAGGCTGAGTCGTACTGAGCGAGACCATTGGTCATTTTATGATTATCGCAACTTGCGATATTTTGAGCTGTGATTAACTCCCCATAGCAGAGTGCGATAAGGATGTTGCATGCATGTCATCAGCCAAAAACGAATACGTGAAGCCAAGACAATATGGGTATCGGTCGCAAAAGCTTTATATCAAGCACGTGCTGGATCACCGCGAATATGATCGCGGAAAATGGAAGGAGGAAAGAACATGAGTGTTCTGATCAAAAGGGCTGCCGAGCATTGGGAGTTCGTTTCCCCTTTGCTACGCAAGCCAAAAAATGAAGACGACTATGACAAGTTGGTGCAAGCGCTAGACGAGTTGCTCGAGATGACTGGCCTCGATGAGAACCATCCTCTGATGAGCCTGGTAGAGATCATTGGTGACTGGATTGAGGAATGGGATAACAAGCATCACCCAATGCCGAAGCCTAGCGGTGCCGACGTCCTCGGGTACTTGATGCGGGAACATGGCCTGACCCAGAGCGACCTGCCCGGTGTCGGCACTCAGTCGGTGGTATCCGAGATCCTGAGCGGCAAGCGTCAGCTCAACCTGCGGCAGATCCGCTGGTTGTCCGAACGCTTTCGTGTATCGGTGGAAACCTTCATCTGACAGTGTTCAGGAAGAACAACTGATCTCCAAATGCTTGCCCCACTCCGGCGGCCGTTCGGCATAGTTTTCCATCCCCGGTTGCTCCTCGAACGGCTTGCTCAACACTGCATGCAGTCGACGAACTTCCGAATAATCACCACTTTCCGCCGCATCGATAGCCTTTTGCGCCAGGTAATTACGCAGGATGTACAGCGGGTTGACCGCGTGCATGCGTTGGCGGCGTTGCGCTTGATCCAGCTCGCCTTCGCGAGCCACCCGGGCGATGTACAGCTCGGCCCAGGCATCGAAGCCCTTGAGGTCAACGAAGTCATCGCGCAAGCGGGCGACGGCCGCTTCCGGTGATTCCTCGCCCAGGCGGCGGAAGAACAGGCTGTAATCGACGCCGCTGTTTTGCATCAGTTGCAGCAGGTTTTCCAGCAGTTTCTGGTCGTCGTCTTCGGCGGTGGTGAGGCCGAGGCGGCGGCGCATCAGGTCGAGGTAATGGGCCTGGAACAGCGGCAGGTACAAGCCAAGGGTTTCGCGTAGGGCTTCGACGCTGATGAACGGTGTCAGGGCCTGGGCCAGCGCGCTGAGGTTCCACTGACCGATGGGCACCTGGTTGCTGAAGGAGTAGCGGCCCTGATCGTCGGAGTGATTGCAGATGAAGTTGGCGTCGAAGTCGTCAAGGAAGGCGAACGGGCCGAAGTCGAAAGTAATGCCAAGGATCGACATGTTGTCGGTGTTCATTACTCCGTGGCAGAAGCCATAGGCCTGCCACTTGGCGATCAGTTCGGCGTTGCGCTCGACGATTTCACGAAACATCGCCAGATAGGGTTCCGGTTGCTCCAGGCACTCGGGAAAGTGCATGGCCAGCACGTGGTCGCCCAGTTCTTTCTGCTTCTCGGGGCGTTTGGTGTAGTAGAAATATTCGAAGTGTCCGAAGCGCACGTGGCTCGGCGCCAGACGCAGCACCATGGCCGCGCGTTCCTGCTTCTCGCGCCAGACCGGCGTGTCGGAGCCGATCACGCACAGCGCCCGGGTGCTCGGGATATTCAGCGCATGCAGGGCTTCGGAGGCAAGGAATTCGCGGATCGACGAGCGCAGTACCGCCCGTCCGTCGCCCATGCGCGAAAAAGGCGTTTGCCCGGCGCCTTTCAGATGCAGGTCCCAGTGCTCGCCGGCCTCGTTATACACCTCGCCCAGCAACAGGCCGCGACCGTCGCCCAGTTGCGGGTTGTAGGAGCCGAACTGATGGCCGGAATAGACCATCGCCCGGGGAATCGCGTCGGCCCAGAGTTTGTGGCCGCTGAACAATTCGGCGAATTCCGGGGTTTCGGCCACGGCCGGGTCGAGGTCCAGCAACGCCATGGCGGCCGGGCTCGCGACCACGAGACGCGGGTTGTCGATGGGCTCGGGCAGCACATGGGCGGAAAACGCATCGCCCAGACGGTCGAAGCGATTATCGAAGGTCAGTTCGTCGAGGGCTTTCAAGGGCCGGCTCCAGCAGAATGTCCGAGCATTCTGCTGGGGAAAGACCGGTTAGTCGAGCTTGGCGGGAGGTGGCTCTTGCACCGGTTTGCCGTCGACCAACGGCACGATGGTTTTTGCTTCCGGCTCAATCGGCACCATCTTGTACTCCTGGCCATGAAGGTTCTTGAGGTAAACCTCCATCTGCCGGAACGAGATGTTGATGTGCTGCTTCTTGAACTCGCGGTTGATGAAGCGGTTGACCTCGTCGAGCACCGGGTTGCGGTCGCCGAGGTCGCGCACATGCATGCGCAACTCGTGATCGAGGGTACTTTCGCCGAAATTCAGGAAATACACGTGCGGCTCCGGTTCCTTGAGTACCCGTGGGTTTTCCCGCGCGGCTTTCAACAGCAATTCTTTCACCAGATCCAGGTCCGAGCCGTAGTCGACCCCGAGCTTCAGTGTCACCCGGGTGATGGTGTCGGTCAGGGACCAGTTGATCAATTGTCCGGTAATGAACGTCTTGTTCGGGACGATGATGTCCTTGCGGTCGAAGTCGGTGATGGTCGTGGCGCGGATGCGGATCTTGCTCACCGTGCCCGACAGGTTGCCGATGGTGATGGTGTCGCCGATCCGCACCGGACGTTCGAACAGGATCATGATGCCGGAGATGAAGTTGGCGAAGATCTCCTGCATGCCGAAGCCGAGGCCGACCGAAAGCGCGGCGACCAGCCATTGCAACTTGTCCCAACTCACGCCCAGCGTCGATAAGGTCGAGACAAAACCGATGCCGGCGATCACGTAGGAGAGCAACGTAGTGGTGGCATAGGCGCTGCCCTGAGCCAGATTCAGCTTTGACAGCACGAACACTTCCAGCAGGCCGGGCAAGTTACGCGCCAGCGCAAAGGTGATGCCGATGATGATCAGCGCACCGAGCATGTCGCCAATGCTGATCGGCACCATGCTCATGTTGGCGCCGGTGCCGCTGGTGTATTCGTAGAGGGTGATGTTGTCCAGGTACGAGAACACCGAAATCAAGTCCGACCAGACCCAGTACAGCGCGGCGATGAAGCCGCCCAGCAACGCCAGGCGGATCAGGCGCAGGGACTGTTCGTTAACCTTCTCGATGTCCAAAGTCGGCTCTTCGATGACCGCTTCGCCGTCGCCGGCCTCTTTCGCCGCCTGACGTTTGGCCAGGGCGCGCTGATAAGCCAGGCGTCGTGCCGCGACGCTCAGGCCGCGTACGAAAGTTGCTTCGATCACCAGCCAGAACATCAGCAAGTAAAGGGTGTTGATCAACCGGTCGCTGAGTTTGAGCGCGGTGTAGTAATAGCCGAAGCACACGGCCACGAACAACGCGATGGGCAGCGCGGTAAACAGGATGCCCAGGACCTTGCGGAACAGCGAGGCGTTTTCGTGGGTTGGGCTGCTGATCAGCAAGCGGCTGAGTAGCCAGGTCATCAAGGCGTAGCAGATGAGCACCACCGGCATACCGAGCACGTCATCGGCCAGGGCCGCCGGTTGCAGTTCCGCGACCGCCACCACGGTGACCAGCGCCATCACCACCATGCCAAGGCGACGGACCCAGCCACGGAGGAATTCAACCTGGGGTTTTTCCCAGCGGAAATGCAGTTCTGCCACGCCACCTGGCGCCAGAATCCGGTACGCGGTGTAGAACACCAGCCACGCTCCGGCCATTTGCAGTATCGCTGCGCCCATGCTCGCATTCTGCCCGCGAGCGTCGATTTGCAACGCCAGCCCACACAGCGCGAGACCCAGCGCCACCGGCATCGCCAGCAGGATGTTGATCAAAATGGCCTGAGGTGTGTGCCACTGGCTGTCACGCTTGAAGTGGCCGATGTCCTGGTGAACCTTGTTCAGACGGGCATACAACTGCTTGCGGCGCCACAGCAGTGCGCCAATCAGCAAGGCCAACGGCAGGAACAGCAGCGGACGCTGGGTCAGGCCGTCAACCAATTCACTCAGGCTCGAAGCCCAAGGCAGGGTATCGACCTGACGTTTCAGGCGTTCTGGCACCGCGCGCAGCCACTCCAGGTCCAGCGGCTTGTTGCTGGGAATCCAGAACATCTGCTCATCGAGCGTCGCCCGCAGGCTTTGTGCAGTGCTAAGCAGTTGCTTCTGGTTCAACTGCAGGGTGATGGATTCGTTGAGCACCGCGCTCAGTTCGCGGTTCAGCCGTTCCAGCAGATCGGCGCGGGTTGTAGCCAGCTCCAGCAGGCTTTTGCGCAGCTGCGGTGTGACCTGCTCGGGCGGCTGGGCTGCCAGCAGGTTGTCGACGTAGGTGGCCGGGTTGCTTAGAAGTTCGCGTTGCTGGCTGACTTCGAATTGATACAGGCGAATGTCGGCAATCTGGTCGGCAAGGTCGCGGTCAACCCGCAGTCGCGGCAAGGCCTGTTTCTGTTTGTAGAGAATTTTGGAGAGCAACAGGCTGCCCTTGAGGACGTTGATCTGTTCATCCAGGGCGGAATCGCTCTGGGTCAGGCTGTCCAGTTGTTGCTTGGTTTGCAGGTTTTTCTGGGTGACGACGTTGAGACGGTCGGTACTTTTGAGCAGGTAGTCGGAAAGCTTCAGGTTGGCCGTGCTCTCGGTGGCCAACAGGCTGCTGCCGCCAGCCTTCTGCGCTTCGATGGATTGCTGGGTGACCGTTTCTTGAGATTGAGCGAGGCGTTTCTCATTGATCAGGTTTTGCAGCTCTTGAATTTCCTGATCCAGGCGGTCGGACTTTTCCGATAACAGATCATGCTGGCTGTTGCCGAGGTCTTGCAGTTGGTTGTTTCCGGCCAGTTCCTGACGGCGCAGCGGAATCAGGGCGTTCAGCGCCATGAGCTCGGCATTCAGCTGATCGCGCTGCTCGGCACTCAAGGTCTTGCCGGCGTCTTTACCGGACTTGAGGATGTTGTTGATCTGCTGGATGCGCGTCTGGCTGGCGGAAATTTCCGCCTGGGCGCGTTCGGGACGAGTCTGGGCGGTAATGATCAGGCTGTTGGCGTCGCCCAGGGCCTTTTGCAAATCACTTTGCTGGGTCGAACGCTCGGTGAGCATTTGCTCAAGCTGCTGAATCGACTCTTTGCCAAAGCGTTGCGCCACTGGCGGCACGCTGCCGGCCTTGAGGCGGGTCAGCTCACGCTGGTTTTCGATGGTCTGTTTGGGGGCGGTCGCCAGTTGTTGCTTGAGGTCGACCAGTTTCTGCTCGTAATCGCTCTGGTTGTTTAGCTGTGTCAGCGTGCTTTGCAGGACCGATTGCAGGGCCTTTTGATCGGCTTCCGGCAGTTTACGGTCGGCGATCTTGTCCAGGCTCGCCTGCACGGATTCGCGGGTGGGCGGTTCGGCGGCTTGTAAGGTACCGGCAGAGAGGCTCAGGCCCAAAAGGACCATGACGAAAAAAGTGCGCAGGCTTGACATAGAGACCGATCAGATACGAGGCGAAGAATGGAGTTTAGAGGAAGAGCCCGGGGCCCGGGCGACTTCCTTCGGGGAATCTGACGCCCACTTTGCCGATCTTGTTCCCGTCCATGACCGCGACGGTCCAGATGGTGTTGTTCCATTCCACCTGGTCGCCAACCACCGGTGCGCCCCCCACTTTCTGGGCAATGAACTTGCCCAGGGACATCTCCGGATCGATGCCTTCGACCTTCAACCCGTACAGGGCAGCAACCGCGGCCAGTTGGGCGTCTCCTTCGAGTACGAAGTCGCCGAAGAAGCGCAAGTCGAGGCCGCGTTGCGGTGCCTGGCTGAACAGTTTTCCAAGTGCAGGAAGGTTGTGTTCATGGCCGATTACGCAGAGCAAATCGTCCACTTCGAGCACCGTACTACCCGACGGATGGAGCAGTTGCTGGCCACGAAACAGTGCCGCGATGCGTGTGCCTTCGGGCATTTTCAGTTCGCGAAGGGGCGAGCCGATGCACCATTTTTCCGCGCCGAGGCGATAAACGAACAGCTCCCACTCGCTGGTGACGTGGACTTCGAGGGCGGAGCGAGAGATCGGCGCAGGCTCTGGCGGAACGGTCACTTTCAAAAGCTTTGCCACCCACGGCAGGCTCGTGCCCTGCACCAGCAGCGAAACCAGCACGATAAAGAAGGCAAGGTTGAAGTAGAGCTGGGCATTGGGCAGGCCAGCCATCAGCGGGAACACCGCCAGAATGATCGGGACTGCGCCGCGCAAGCCGACCCAGGAAATGAAGACCTTCTCGCGGCCGTGGAACGCCTTGAACGGCAACAGGCCAACGATCACCGACAGTGGCCGGGCAAACAGAATCATCCACAGCGCCAGGGCGAGAGCCGGCAGGGCAATCGGCAGCAAGTCGTGAGGCGTGACCAGCAGGCCCAACACCAGAAACATGCCGATCTGTGCGAGCCAGGCCATGCCGTCGAGCATGTGCAGGATGCCGTGTCGGCTGCGCACCGGGCGATTGCCGATCACCAGGCCGCACAAGTACACCGCCAGGAAGCCGCTGCCATGCAAGGCGTTGGTCAGCGCGAACACCACCAGGCCGCCGGCGATGACCAGGATCGGATAGAGGCCGGTGGCCAGGTTGATGCGGTTGACCAGTTGCAGCATCAACCAGCCACCGCCCAGGCCAATCACGCCGCCGATGCCGAACTCGCGCAGCAGGTGAGTCAGCAGGCTCCAGTGCAGGCCGGTCTGGCCGCTGGCAAGCATGTCTATCAGGGTCACGGTGAGGAACACCGCCATGGGGTCGTTGCTGCCGGATTCGATTTCCAGGCTGGCGGTCACCCGTTCGTTCAGGCCTTTGCCGCCCAGCAGCGAGAACACCGCGGCGGCGTCGGTGGAACCGACAATGGCGCCAATCAACAAGCCTTGAATCAGATTCAGGTCGAACAACCAGGCTGCGGCCATGCCGGTCAGCCCGGTGGTAATCAACACCCCGACAGTCGCCAGCGACAACGCTGGCCATAACGCCACGCGGAAACTCGATACCCGGGTGCGCAAGCCGCCGTCGAGCAGGATCACCGCCAGTGCGAGGTTGCCGACCAGATAAGCCGTGGGGTAGTTGTCGAAAATAATGCCGCCGCCATCGACGCCGGCGGCCATGCCCACGGCCAGGATAATCACCAGAATCGGGATGCCGAGGCGGGAAGAAAGGGAACTCACCAGAATGCTCGCACCTACCAGCAACGCGCCGATCAAGAACAGGCTGTTGATGGTCGTCGCATTCAAAGGCAGTACTCCAGAAAGCTGAAAGGCGGGCACAAACTGACCATGCAGTCTGCGTGCCAGCGATTCTAACCTGTTGAAATGTGATGCTGTCAAAAAGCTTTTGCAGATCAAAAGCCCGGCGCGCTTTCAGCCCTACGCGATCCTTGTAGGAGCCGGGTGGCTGGCGATAGCGATTTCACTGGCGCCATCGCCAGCAAGCCGGCTCCTACAGATCGGGGCGTCTATGGATTAGATGCTAAACCGCCCAACCATGGTGTTCAGGTCTACGGCCAAACGCGACAGCTCACTGCTCGCCGCACTCGTCTGATTGGCACCCGTCGCCGATTGCACCGACAAGTCCCGAATGTTGACCAGATTGCGATCCACTTCCCGGGCCACTTGCGCCTGTTCTTCAGCAGCGCTGGCGATCACCAGGTTGCGCTCGTTGATTTCGACAATCGCGCTGTTGATGGTGTCCAGCGACATCCCGGCGCCACGGGCGATGTTCAGGGTCGACTCGGCGCGCTCGGTGCTGTTGCGCATCGAATCCACGGCGTGCTCGGTGCCGCTCTGAATGCTGCCGATCATGCGTTCGATTTCGCTGGTGGACTGCTGGGTGCGGTGGGCCAAGGCGCGAACCTCGTCCGCCACCACCGCAAACCCGCGACCCGCTTCACCGGCCCGCGCGGCTTCAATGGCCGCGTTCAAGGCCAGCAGGTTGGTCTGGTCGGCCAGGCCGCGAATGACATCCAGCACCTTGCCGATGTCACGGGATTCATTGGCCAGGTCGCCAATCAAGGTCGCAGTGCTCTGAACATCGGCGCTCATGCGTTCGATGGCGCTGACGGTTTCCTGCACCAGATCACGACCGTCGCCGGCGGACGTGGTGGCGTTTTTCGACGCTTCGGACGTGCTGACGGCGTTGCGCGCGACTTCTTCCACGGCGCTGGTCATCTCGTTGACCGCCGTGGCGGCCTGTTCGATTTCGTTGTTCTGCTGGGTCAGGCCACGGGCGCTTTCGTCGGTGACGCTGTTGAGTTCTTCAGCAGCGGACGCCAATTGCGTTGCCGAACCGGAAATCCGCTGCAGGGTGTCGCGCAGTTTGTCCTGCATCTTCGCCATCGCCGCCAGCAGGCGACCAGCCTCGTCCTCCCCGTCGACCTTGATCGGGCGAGTCAGGTTGCCTTCGGCGATTTGCTCGGCGGCGCTCAGGGCGTTAGCGATCGGTTTGGTGATGCTGTTGGTCAGCAACCACGCGAACAGCACGGTCAGGCCGGTAGCAATGACCAGCAGGGTAATGACCAGATTGAACGCCGAGTCGTACTGATCCGCCGCTTGCTGGTTGGTGTCGAGGGTCTGCTGGGTGTTGATCTCCACCAGCTTGCTCAACACCGCGTTGACCGCTTCGGAGTTGCTCAGCAAATCGGCGTTGAGCAGGCTGCGCAGTTCGTCGACCTGATTGTTGCGCGACAGGGTCTTCATCCGGTCTTCGATCTGGCGGTACTGCGCGAGCAACTGCACGTATTGATCGTAGGCGGCGCGCTCCTGCGGGCTGCTGATCAGTTTTTCGTAAGTGGCCTGGGCGGTGCGGATCTGTTGATTGCGCAGATCCAGCAACTCCATGGTCTTTTGCTGAATGTCTGGCTCGCGGTTCACCAGCAGACGATACGACAACACGCGCAGACGCAGGGTCAGTTGGGTGAACTCGTCGAGGCTCGTGATGCTCGGCACGCTGGTGACGGTGATGTTTTCGGCAGCGCCGCGAATCTTGCTCATCTGGTTCAGGGCAAACACCCCCAACACCATCATCAAGCCGCCGATCAGGGCAAAACCGAGGAACGCTCGCGGGGCGATATTCATATTACGAAGGGACATGGTGGTTACCGAAAAGAGCGCACTTGAGCAGTGCCGAGGCTGACGTATGAGTGGCTTATCGGTCATGCGGCTAAAGTCTTGAGCGCTTGCGCGTTTTTGCCGCATAAACGCTGTGGCGACGAAGTGCAGGAACCAGATGGGTCAATCACAGTCTTTAAAGTTCGCGAAGGAGGTCACTCGCCAGCAAAATCAAGGCCTTGCGCCTGGATAACCCTGGCATCCGTGGTGACTTTTCTTTATCGTACGCGCCCTTTGAAAATGCCTGGAAAATCAAAATGTTGGAAACATCCCTAAGCCAATTGGAACAACTGGTCAGCGACCTGGTGCAACAGAACCAGACGTTGGTCAGCACCAACCAGACCCTGAGCGCCGAACTGGCCCAGGCCAAGGATGAAAACGAAAGCCTGCAACTGAACCTGATGGAGCAGGAAGAGAAACAGGGCGCTACCGCCGCACGCATCCAGGCCCTGGTTGAGCGCGTCAGCGCTGGCCCTGTCAGCGCATGAGTTACAACGCCGCAGGGGTAAAAGTCGTCTCGATCCTGGGGGAGGACTATTCGATCAAGGCGCCGGCCGGGGAAGAGCAAACCCTGCTGGACGCTGCAATGATGTTGAAAGCTGCCCTGGCCGACACCAAACGGAAGTACCCGACGCTGATCGGTGACCGCCTGCTGGTACTGGCCGCGATGAATCTTTGTTCGCAGCAGATCGAAATGCAGAAGCAACACAAGCTCGAACTCGACCGTTACCAAGAGCAAGTCAGCGCCACGGTTGAAGTGATCTCCAAGACGATCAATCAGGCCTGATCGGCTTTGCGCACAACCAAAGAATAAATTGTCGTTTGCGCTGTATACAATCGGCACGGCTGTTGCAGTGTTTCAGCCTCTTATTCTTTGGGGGTGCTCCATGCATTTCTGGCGACGCAGTATTCAGTGGCAGTTGATCCTGAGCATGGGCACCGCCCTGTTGGTCAGTATCCTGATCGTGGTTGGCATTTATACCCTCGTGGTCAACCGTCTCGCCCAGAGCTATCTGGTTGAACAAGCGCTGCCGTCGAGCATCGAAGCGATGCGCAACGACATCGAGCGCATCCTCGTTCAACCGCTCACCGCCGCCAAGGACATCGCCAGCAACAGCATGGTGCGCGACTGGCTGGCCGAGGGTGAAAACAGTGCCCAGGCCGCAACATTCACCACATACCTCGAAGGCATCCGCGCCGAACACAAAGCTTTTACCGCGCTGATTGTCGGCACCGCGTCCAACCACTATTTCACCGAAAAAGGCCTGGACCGCACTCTCAGCCGTTCCAATCCGAAAGACGCCTGGTTCTATGCGTTCCTCGACAGCAACCAGCCGCGCACCCTCAATATCGACACCGACACAGCCACCGGAGAATTGACGCTTTTCATCGACCTTAAAGTCGAGAAGGCAGGCAAAGTCGTGGGCGTTGCGGGCCTTGGCCTGAGCATGAAAGAGCTGTCGGAGCTGATTCACAACTTCAGTTTCGGTGAGCGCGGCAAGGTCTATCTCGTGCGTTCCGACGGTTTGGTCCAGGTTCACCCCGAGGCGCAATTCAGCGGCAAACGCAGCCTGGCCGAGCAGATTGGTGCGTCGGCGGCACAATCGGTCATGGGTCAAAAAACCGCCACCAACAGCAGCTTCGTGCGCGATGGCGAAGACTTTCTCGCCTTAAGCCTGCCTCTGCGAGATCTCGGCTGGACACTGGTGGCCGAAGTGCCGCAGTCGCAAATCTATGCCGAAGCCCGACGCGCCATGTGGATGAGCAGCGGCATCGGCCTGGCCGTGGCGCTGGTGTGCCTGTTGCTGGTGGTTTTGCTTGCTCGTGGCTTGGTGCGCCCGATTCGTCAAGTAACAGCGGCGCTGGTGGCCATTGGTAGCGGTGGTGGGGATTTGACCCATCGGCTGGATGCCAGTCGTGCCGATGAGCTGGGTGATCTGGCTCGCGGGTTCAATCGGTTCCTCGACAGCCAGCGCGACATGATCGGGGAAGTGCTGACCACCAGCGAACGCTTGCGCACCGCCGTCGGCCAGGTCGCACGGGTGGTGGACAACACCGCTGAGCGATCCGGACGTCAGCAGGAAATGACCGACATGGTCGCCACCGCGGTCCACGAAATGGGCCTGACCGTGCAGGAAATCGCGCAAAACGCCGGCAACGCGGCGGTCGCCTCGCAAAATGCGCGGGACGAGGCAATGCAGGCGCGGGAAGTGGTCGGTGGTTCGATCCGCCATATAGAAAGCATGTCCGATGAAATCGGCCTCGCAGCGGGCGCGGTGGGTGAGTTGGCCAATCAGGTCGCGTCTATCGATCAGGTACTGGCGGTGATTCGCGGAATTTCCGAACAGACCAACTTGCTGGCGCTCAACGCGGCCATTGAAGCGGCGCGCGCCGGGGACATGGGGCGCGGGTTCGCGGTGGTGGCCGATGAAGTGCGGACATTGGCGCGACGCACGCAATCGTCGACCGATGAGATTCAGCAGATGATCGGCAGTCTCAAGGCAGGGGCGGAGAATGCAGTTTCATCGATGCATTCGGGGCAAGCGGCCACCGGCACGGGGGTCGAGTCGAGTCAGCGCACCGGAGCGTCCTTGACCGCGATTACCGGGCAGGTCGAGCGCATCAGCGACATGAACCACCAAGTGGCGACGGCGACGGAAGAGCAGTCGGCGGTCACCGAAGAGATCAACCGCAACGTGCAGGGGATTTCCGATCTGGCCCGGGCGACGGCGGGGGAGGTCAGGGCTTGTCGCGAGGATTGCCAGACGTTGCAGCGGTTGGCGGATGATCTGGCGCGGCAGATGGGTGGGTTCAAGTTGAGTTAAGAGACCACTCTGTGGCGAGGGAGCTTGCTCCCGCTCGGCTGCGAAGCAGCCGCAAATACAGGCAACTCGGTGCATCATATCTGGGTTGCTGGATTTGGGAGCGCTTCGCACTCCAGCGGGAGCAAGCTCCCTCGCCACAAAAACTTGCCAGTCGTCAGAACCATTCATCCTGCATGCTCAGGCACACATCATCCCGAGCCTCAAGAATCGCCAGTTCATGATGGCAACCCGGCACTTCCCACGTCAGGAAATACCGCGCCGCCTGCAACTTGCCCTTATAGAAACTGACATCCGCCGAATTGCCCTTGGCCAACCCTTCCTCAGCGCGAATCGCCTGTTCCAGCCAGCGCCAGCCAATCACCGTGTGCCCGAACACCTTCAGGTACAGTGCCGAATTCGCCAGGCTACTGTTGACCTTGCCCTGGGCCAGATCGGTCAGCAGGCCAATGGTCACGGTTTGCAGGCGCGCCACCAGTTTCTCCAGTGGTTCACGCAGTGCAGTCAGCGAGTCAAACGCTTGCGCACGCTCGGCAGTGACGGCGATCAGGCGGATCAATTGCTTGAGCCCGGCACCGCCGTTCTGCGCCAGTTTGCGCCCAAGCAAGTCCAGCGACTGAATGCCGTGGGTGCCTTCGTGGATCGGGTTCAGGCGGTTGTCGCGGTAGTACTGTTCCACCGGGTATTCGCGGGTGTAACCGTGACCGCCGAGGATCTGGATCGCCAGTTCGTTGGCCTTCAGGCAAAACTCCGACGGCCAGGATTTGACGATGGGCGTCAGCAAGTCCAGCAGTTCGTGGGCCTGCTTGCGTTCGGCTTCGGTCTCTAGCGTGGTGGTGTCATCGAACAGCCGCGCGGCGTACAAGCCGAGGTCGAACGAGCCTTCGACGTAAGCCTTCTGAGTCAGCAGCATGCGTTTGACGTCGGCATGCTGAATGATCGCCACCGGGGCGGTGTTCGGGTCCTTGCTGTCTGGCACGCGACCCTGCGGACGCTCGCGGGCGTACTCCAGCGAGTACAGGTAACCGGCGTAACCGAGCATCACCGCACCCATGCCGACGCCGATCCGCGCCTCGTTCATCATCTGGAACATGTAGCTCAGGCCATGGTGCGGCTTGCCTACCAGATAACCGACACACTCGCCGTTATCGCCGAAATTCAACGCTGTCGATGTGGTGCCGCGCCAGCCCATCTTGTGGAACAGCCCGGCCAGCAACACATCGTTACGCTTGCCGAGACTGCCATCATCGTTGACCAGGAACTTGGGCACGATAAACAGCGAAATGCCTTTCACTCCAGCCGGTGCGTCCGGCAGCTTGGCCAGCACCATGTGCACGATGTTTTCCGACAGCGGGTGATCGCCGCCGGAAATGAAGATCTTGTTGCCCTTGAGTCGATAAGTGCCGTCGGACGCTGGCTCGGCACGGGTACGAATATCCGACAGCGACGAGCCGGCGTGCGGCTCGGTCAATGCCATGGTGCCGAAGAATCGCCCGTCGATCATTGGTTGCAGGAAGCGGCGTTTCTGCTCGTCGGTGCCGAAGCTTTCAATCAGGTTCGCCGCGCCCATGGTCAGGAACGGGTACGAAGTCGACGCGGCGTTGGCCGACTGGAAATGCGCGAAGCAGGCTTGGGACAAGAGCGTAGGCAGTTGCATGCCACCGGCATCGAAACTGCGCGCTGCGTTGAGGAAACCGGCTTCAAGGAAGGCATCCACCGCCGGTTTCACTTCCGGAATCAGAATCGCCTGACCGTCCTCGTAGCGCGGCTCGTTCTCGTCACCCTTGCGGTTGTGCGGGGCGAAGAACTTTTCGGCGATGCTGCGGGCGGTGCCAAGGGCGGCATCGAAGGTTTCGCGGTTGTGCTCGGCGAAACGCTCACGCTGGGTCAGGCCCTCGGCATCGAGGACTTCATACAGCTCGAAAGCCAGATTGCGGGAACTGAGCAGCGTCTCGGACATGGCGGCCTACCTATTATTGGGATGGGCCGAGTCTAGGCGTGGGCATGAAGGCTGAACAGGATGATTGATTTCGGTGATGGAAGAGCAAAACACCAACCTGTAGGAGCTGGCTTGCTGGCGATGGCGGTGCATCAGACGCACTGTGCTGTATCGATCGCCAGCAAGCCGGCTCCTACAAGGCAAAAAAAATGGGCGCCGATGAGGGCGCCCATTTTTGTAGCAACTGACGTTCGGTGAAATTAACCGATAGTCATCAGGCTGGCATTACCACCCGCCGCAGCCGTGTTAACACTCAGCGCCCGCTCGATCACCAGACGCTCCAGCGCAATGTTGGTTTCGCCTTGCGACAGCCCGTGAACCCCGACAATCGCGCCAGCGCGCTTGGCCACTTGCTGGCAAACCGCACGCAACTGATCGGAATGGCCGTGATGCAGGACCGCATCAAACACCACTTCGTCCTTGTTCCAGTCGGAAACCAGCTTGATCCGCGCCTGAACTTCCTTCGGCAAGCGTGCGAACAAGGCCTTGGTCAAGTCAGCTTCCGGCCATACCGCTGAACCACCTACAGCCAATACCGCCGTCAGTTGCGTCAGCAGGTCGCCTTCGACTTCCGCCAGGCACAGCACGTGCTCACGCGGCAGGATCGCATAGCTGTTGCGCTCGCCGGTCGGGCCAGCCAGAACGCGGGTGATCCCGCTTTGCGATTGCGCGGCGAACTGCACGCACAGGGCGCTCAGGTCGGCGAACTTGTTGCTGTCGGCCCAGGTTTTCAGGGCGGTCAGCGGCTTGCTCATGGCTTCACGCAGGCGAACGTCCGGTGCCACGGCAGCATCACCGCGAGCGAAGGATTGTTCGATTGCATCGGTAGGACGCGTCGACAGCAAGCGGTACAGGTACAGCGGACCACCGGCTTTCGGACCAGTACCCGACAAGCCCTCGCCACCGAACGGTTGCACACCAACTACAGCACCCACGATGTTGCGGTTCACGTAGACGTTACCGGCATTGACGTTGTCGATCACCTTGGCGATGGTCTCGTCGATGCGAGTGTGCACGCCCAGCGTCAGGCCGTAGCCGGAAGCGTTGATCTGGCCGATCAGTTGATCGATGTCTTTGCGCTTGTAGCGAACCACGTGCAGCACTGGGCCGAAGATTTCGCGCTGCAGTTCGTCGAAGCTTTCCAGTTCGATCAGCGTTGGCATCACGAAAGTACCGCGTTTGACTTCTTCAGCATCAGCGATAGCCACCTGATACACGCTGCGACCTTTGTCGCGCATGGCCTGGATGTGCTTCTCGATGCCGGCCTTGGCTTCAGCGTCGATTACCGGGCCGATGTCCACGGACAGACGTTCCGGGTTGCCGAGACGGCTTTCCGCCATGGCGCCCTTGAGCATTTCGATGACACGGTCGGCGGAATCTTCCTGCAAGCACAGCACGCGCAGCGCCGAGCAACGCTGGCCGGCGCTGTCGAACGCCGACGAAACCACGTCGATCACAACCTGTTCGGTCAGAGCCGAGGAGTCGACGATCATCGCGTTCTGGCCACCGGTTTCGGCGATCAGCGGGATCGGGCGGCCCTGGGCATCCAGGCGACCGGCGATGTTGCGTTGCAGCAAGCGAGCGACTTCAGTGGAGCCGGTGAACATCACGCCTTTGACGCGATCGTCGCCGACCAGGCCGGCGCCGACGGTTTCGCCACGGCCCGGCAGCAATTGCAGCACGCCTTCCGGAATCCCTGCTTCAAGTAGCAGGCGCACGGCTTGAGCAGCCACCAGAGGCGTTTGTTCCGCCGGTTTAGCCAGTACCGGGTTACCGGCGGCCAGTGCGGCGGCAACTTGGCCGCTGAAGATCGCCAGCGGGAAGTTCCACGGGCTGATGCACACGACAGGGCCCAGCGGACGGTGAGCGTCATTGGTGAAATCGTTGCGTGCCTGCACCGCGTAGTAACGCAGGAAGTCCACGGCTTCACGCACTTCGGCGATGGCGTTGGCGAAGGTCTTGCCGGCCTCGCGAGCCAACAGGCCCATCAGCGGCTGGATCTCGCCTTCCATCAAATCTGCGGCACGTTCCAGGATCGCGGCGCGTTCGGCAGGCGGGGTGGCCTGCCAGATCGGTGCGGCGTTCAGGGCGCACTGAATGGCGTTGTCGACGTCTTCGACGGTGGCTTCCTGCACATGGCCGACCACGTCACGCAGATCGGACGGGTTCAGTACTGGCGCAGGCGTTTCAGTGCTGGAGGCGCAACCGAGCATCGGCGCGGCTTTCCAGTGGTTGTGAGCGGTCGCCAGCAAGGCGCAGGACAGGGAAGCCAGACGATGTTCGTTGGCCATGTCGATGCCGCTGGAGTTGGCGCGTTCCGAACCGTACAGGTCACGCGGCATTGGAATGCGCGGGTGTGGCAGGCCGAAGCCGCCTTCCAGCGTGGCCATCTGCTCGATGCTGGCTACCGGATCGGCTACCAGTTCCTGAATGGAGATCGACTGGTCGGCGATACGGTTGACGAACGAAGTGTTCGCGCCGTTTTCCAGTAGGCGACGTACCAGATACGCCAGCAGTGTTTCGTGGGTGCCAACCGGTGCGTACACGCGGCACGGACGGTTCAGCTTGCCTTCGGAAACTTTGCCTACAACTTGCTCGTACAGCGGTTCGCCCATGCCGTGCAGGCACTGGAACTCGTACTGGCCCGGGTAATAGTTCTGACCGGCGATGTGGTAAATGGCCGACAGGGTGTGGGCGTTGTGCGTGGCGAACTGCGGGTAGATGACTTCCGGTACCGACAGCAGTTTGCGTGCGCAAGCGATGTAGGAAACGTCGGTGTACACCTTGCGGGTGTAGACCGGATAGCCTTCCAGGCCTTCGACCTGGGCGCGCTTGATTTCGCTGTCCCAGTACGCGCCTTTCACCAGGCGGATCATCAGGCGATGACGGCTGCGACGAGCCAGGTCGATCACGTAGTCGATCACGTACGGGCAACGCTTCTGGTAAGCCTGGATGACGAAACCGATGCCGTTCCAGCCGGTCAGCTGCGGCTCGAAGCACAGGCGCTCCAGCAGATCCAGCGACAGCTCGAGGCGGTCGGCTTCTTCGGCATCGATGTTCAGGCCGATGTCGTATTGCTTGGCCAGCAGGGTCAGCGACAGCAGGCGCGGGTACAGCTCGTCCATAACGCGCTCGTATTGCGCACGGCTGTAACGCGGGTGCAAGGCCGACAGCTTGATGGAAATGCCCGGACCTTCATAAATCCCACGGCCGTGGGAGGCTTTGCCGATCGAGTGGATGGCTTGTTCGTACGAGGCCAGGTACTTCTGGGCGTCGTGCTCGGTCAGCGCTGCTTCGCCAAGCATGTCGTAGGAATAGCGGAAGCCCTTGGCTTCGAATTTGCTCGCATTGGCCAGGGCTTCGGCGATGGTTTCGCCGGTCACGAACTGCTCGCCCATCAGGCGCATCGCCATGTCGACGCCCTTGCGGATCATCGGCTCGCCGCTCTTGCCGATGATGCGGCTCAAAGAGGAAGTCAGGCCAGATTCGTTGTGGGTCGAGACCAGTTTGCCGGTCAGCAGCAGACCCCAGGTCGCAGCGTTGACGAACAGGGAAGGGCTGTTGCCCAAGTGCGGCTGCCAGTTGCCGGTGCTGATCTTGTCGCGGATCAGGGCGTCACGGGTGCCTTTGTCCGGGATGCGCAGCAGCGCTTCGGCCAGGCACATCAGCGCCACGCCTTCCTGGGACGACAGGGAGAACTCCTGCAGCAGGCCTTGAACAATGCCGGCACGGCCGCCAGCACTCTTCTGGTTTCGCAGTTTTTCTGCGATGGAAGCAGCAAGTTTGTTAGTAGCTTCGGCCATCGGTGCCGGCAGGCGCGCCTGCTCGATCAGCATCGGAACGACTTCTGGCTCCGGGCGACGATAGGCGGCGGTGATCGAAGCACGCAGTACCGACTGAGGCAGGATGCTTTCGGCGAACTCCAGGAAGCACTGATGCGCGTGGTCGACATGGGCTTCGCCCGAGTCGTCGGCGTCTTTGGCGGTCAAACCATTCAGTTCGGTCAGGGTTGCACCACCCTCGAGTTTTTCCAGGTAATTGAAAATTGCCTGCTTGATCAGCCAGTGCGGCGTGCGATCAATCGAGGTCGCGGCAGCCTTGAGGCGTTCGCGGGTTGGGTCATCGAGTTTGACCCCAAGGGTGGTGGTAGCCATGTTTTTATCCTCATGTTTGCCACGACTGCGTGGCATCAGCTGGCGGCAAGATTAGCCGTGCACTGAAAGAGGTGCAACCGGGTGCAACCCTTTTTTTGTCGGAATATTACGCAGCTCGTCAGGAAATATATTCTGGTACGGACGTCCTGCTCGTTGTTGGTGCTTTTACTTCTAGCAAAGCCCCGGGACTGCGTTATTTGGGAGCAAAAACAGGCGCTTTGACGGAAAAAGCTAGGGGGTGCAACTAATTCTCCAGAAATGGGTTGCACCTTATTTGCTTTGTTGAATAGGATTCGCGCCCCAAGGTGCAACCAGTCTTAAAAGGCAGGTGTACCGGCTGATGGCTTTCCTGGGGAAACATCAGTCATAAATGCGCGGGTTCCAGGATCGTCTGTCAAACGTCACCGTTTGAGAGCGGTTCAATCAGCCGCCGCTACATAAAAACAAAGCCAGGGCGTTACTTAATGAGCGTAAGCAATCCAACCCTGATCACGTTCGTGATCTACATCGCAGCAATGGTGCTGATCGGCTTCATGGCCTATCGCTCCACCAACAACCTTTCTGACTACATCCTGGGCGGCCGTAGCCTGGGCAGCGTCGTGACCGCACTGTCTGCCGGTGCTTCCGACATGAGTGGCTGGTTGTTGATGGGCCTGCCGGGCGCCATCTACATGTCCGGTCTGTCCGAAAGCTGGATCGCCATCGGCCTGATCGTCGGTGCGTACCTGAACTGGCTGTTCGTCGCCGGCCGTCTGCGTGTGCAGACCGAGCACAACGGTGATGCCCTGACCCTGCCGGATTACTTCTCCAGCCGTTTCGAAGACAAAAGCGGCCTGCTGCGGATCATCTCCGCCGTCGTAATCCTGGTGTTCTTCACCATTTACTGCGCTTCCGGCATCGTCGCCGGTGCTCGTCTGTTCGAAAGCACCTTCGGCATGTCCTACGAGACCGCGCTGTGGGCCGGTGCTGCGGCGACGATTGCCTACACCTTTGTGGGCGGTTTCCTGGCCGTAAGCTGGACGGATACCGTACAAGCGACCCTGATGATTTTCGCCCTGTTGCTGACGCCGATCATCGTGCTGCTGGCCACCGGCGGCGTCGACACCACGTTCCTGGCGATCGAAGCGCAAGATCCAAGCAACTTCGACATGCTCAAGGGCACGACCTTCATTGGCATCATCTCGCTCATGGGCTGGGGCCTGGGTTACTTCGGTCAGCCGCACATCCTCGCGCGTTTCATGGCGGCGGATTCGGTCAAATCGATTGCCAACGCTCGCCGCATCTCCATGACCTGGATGATCCTGTGCCTGGGCGGCACCGTGGCGGTAGGTTTCTTCGGTATCGCTTACTTCTCGGCTCACCCTGAAGTAGCCGGTGCTGTGACCGAAAACCACGAGCGTGTGTTCATTGAACTGGCCAAGATCCTGTTCAACCCATGGGTCGCCGGTGTCCTGCTGTCGGCCATTCTGGCTGCCGTGATGAGCACCCTGAGCTGCCAGTTGCTGGTGTGCTCGAGCGCCCTGACCGAAGACTTCTACAAAACCTTCCTGCGTAAATCCGCTTCCCAGGTTGAGCTGGTCTGGGTCGGCCGCGCCATGGTGCTGCTGGTTGCCCTGATCGCAATCGCGATGGCAGCCAACCCGGAAAACCGCGTGCTGGGTCTGGTGAGCTACGCCTGGGCTGGTTTCGGTGCTGCGTTCGGTCCGGTTGTCCTGATCTCCGTGATCTGGAAAGACATGACCCGCAACGGCGCACTGGCCGGTATCCTGGTCGGCGCGATCACCGTGATCGTCTGGAAACACTTCGAGCTGTTGGGTTTGTACGAAATCATCCCTGGTTTCATTTTCGCCAGCCTGGCGATCTACATCGTCAGCAAACTGGGCAATCCGACTGCCGGCATGTTGCAGCGCTTCGCCGCTGCCGAGGCTGATTTCCGTCTGAACAAGTAATCGGCACGAGCGAAAGCTCTGAGCGGATGGCTTGAATGAAAACGGCCCGCTTCCTTTGGAGGCGGGCCGTTTTTTTTGCCTGCGTTTTCCCTGTAGGAGCGAGCCTGCTCCGGGCGGCGTTTCTTCAGGGAGTGGTGGTGTTTACGAGGTTGTCTGTAGTCGGATAAACCGTTTTCTGACGGCCGATGCTTCAGAGGCAGTAGGGCAAATCTGAATTTCCTGCCTCTTGATCAGGGCTTCTTGGTGCTCATGCAGAATCGCTCGCCTCCATTCTGCAGAGACACACCGGATGTTCGCTTCTGCTAATCAACCGCGTTTCACGTTGACCGTCGACGGTGTCCAGAGTGAACTCAAAGTGCTTGAGTTCACGGGCAAGGAAGCCATCAGCCAGCCTTATCGCTTTGAAGTGGAACTGGTCAGCGAGCGACCGGACATCGAGCTCGAAAGCCTGCTGCATCGTCAGGCGTTTCTGAGTTTCGATGCGCAAGGTTCCGGTGTTCACGGTCAGATTTTTCGCGTAGGCCAAGGCGATTCCGTAGAGCGTCTGACGCGTTATCAGATCAGCCTCGTGCCGCGTCTGACCTACCTTGATCAGCGCATCAATCAGCGAGTCTTTCAGCACCGAAGCGTGCCGGCCATCATCACGCAAATCTTCAAGGACCACGGCATCCTCGGTGATGCCTTCGAGTTTCAGCTGGGCGGCGACTACCCCGAGCGCGAGTACTGCGTGCAATACGCGGAAAGCGACCTGGCGTTCATTCAGCGGTTATGCGCCGAGATCGGCATTCACTACCACTTCCAGCACAGCCTCGATGGGCATCTGCTGGTGTTCGGTGATGACCAGACGGTTTTTCCGCGCCTGCGCGAACCGACGCCCTACCGGACAGAAGCCGGCATGGCGGGGAATGAACCGGCCATCAAGGGCCTCAATGTACGCCTGGAAACCCGGACGACTGCCGTTACCCTTCGTGACTACGACTTCCATAAGCCCCGACTTGAACTGGAAAGCGATTGCGACACCGGGCAACTGCCGGTGCTGGAGGATTACGGATTCCCAGGGCAATTCATGGATCGCGAAGTCGGCAGGCACTTGGCTCAGCTTGCGCTTGAGCGCCATCGTGCGGATTACCAGCAGGCGCAAGGCAGCGGTGATCAATCCGCCTTGAGCAGCGGGCATTTCCTACAGATAGATGAGCACCCTCGTCAGGAGTGGAATGACCTGTGGCTGCTCACTGAAATCGAGCACCATGGCCGCCAGCCGCAAGTGCTGGAGGAGTCGGCGGGCAGCGACAGCACGGATGGTTTCCAGGGCTATCGCAATACTTTTCTGGCAACGCCGTGGGATGTTTTCTTTCGACCGCCGCTGATCAAGAAGCCCCAGATCGCCGGTTATCAATCTGCCGTGGTCACCGGCCCGAAAGACAGTGAAATCCATTGCGACGAGTTCGGTCGGGTCAAGGTTCAGCTGAAATGGGACCGCGACGGCCAGTTGAACGACCACGCCAGTTGCTGGCTACGGGTCGCCACCGGTTGGGCCCATGACCGTTATGGCAGCGTGTTGATCCCCCGGGTCGGCATGGAGGTTCTCGTGGGTTTCGGCGATGCCGACGCCGACAAGCCATTGATCATAGGGTGCCTGCCTAACGCATCGACGCCAGTGCCCCTGGACCTGCCGGCTGACAAGACCCGCAGCATTTTCCGCAGCCGGAGTAGTCCCGGTGGTGGCGGCTACAACGAATTGCGTATCGAGGACCGCAAAGGCGCCGAGGAAATTTACCTGCGCGCCCAGCGAAACTGGACCCAGCACGTTCTGCATGATCAGCGGGTGCAAGTCGACAACCAACGCAACGTTGTCGTCACCGGTACTGCCCGTCATGAATTGAAGGCCGACGAGCAACGCATCACCCATGGTCAGCGTCAGACCGAGGTGAAACAGGACGATCACTTGTTGGTGGCTGGCGACCGCCTCATTCGCGTGACCAGCCAAGCGCTCAATGCCAATCAGCAGTTTCATGTCAGTGCCGGTCAACAAGTGGTGATCGACGGCGGCATCAACGCGACCATTCAGGCGGGCGGGCACTGGATCAACATCGGCCCTGGCGGGATCTTCAGCAGTGCGCCGATCCAGGTTGGCGGCGCGCCGATGGTGGCCATGACTGCCACGCCGGAGTTGCCGGGGGCGCCGGAAAAACTCAAGGCTGCGCCGCTCAGTGCAGCACAGAAACAAAGCTTCATGAGCAGCGCACCGTTCTGCGAAGAATGTGAGCGTTGTAAGGACGGCATCTGCGCCACTCACGACAATTTGCTCGGCGCATCCAAAACCAAACCCAATGAAGGCGCCGAACCGGGCTTCCACATCGTTGAGCAACCCTTGTCGCGCAAAGCACTCGAAACCCTGCTGTTCCCTCAATCAAACCCCGTAGTGCTGGAAAAATTCCGCAGCCTCAACCCGCAACTCGGCAACTACGCCAAACCGGGGCAGTTGATCGTCCTTAGCGATCCGCAAAACACACAATGCACGCGTGAAGAGGCTCTGTTGATGGAGGCTGAGCAGAAAGTCGATGCGGCGCTGGAGCCGATGAGTGATGAAGAGGCTGAGTTTATGGTTCGGCATCACGGGCTTATTGATTCTTTCCTTGCGCGGAGCTCAACCACTCTTGGAATTAGTGCCGCGATGGTCAGTAGTCACTTGGACAACCTGAAGCAAACGCTGGTGGACATTGAAACCCTCCATCAACGCACGTTCGACAAACACGGAAAACTCAAGGGTGACGATTTCTTTGCCAAACGCAGGCAGTTGATGAAACAGCTTGATAACAGCCTTGGCTCACTGGTGCGCACAGGCGTGGGCATTCCAAATCATACGAAACTTAAAAACGCACTGGGCATTTCCAACCGTAGCCTAGTGCGGCACTGGAGCAAGGCCGGTACAGCGGGCGGGATTCCGGGATATGCCACGCATATTGATGGGGTGAGCAAGGCGAGTAAGGTGATCAAGGCGGGTGGGTGGATTGGGGTGGGATTGGGGGCAGGTGTTTCAGGGCTTAAGGTTAAGGAGACGTGCAGGATAGGGACGGAAGAGGCTTGCAGGAAGGTGAAATATACGGAGGCAGGGAAGTTTGCTGGAAGTCTTGGCGGCGGAGCACTGGGTGGATTACTCGCTAGTCCAGTATGCCTGGCTATTGGAGTTCCAACTTATGGTTTAGGCTCAGTCGCGTGTGTACTTTTGGTTTCTGGATTGGGGGCGACGACATTTGGAACTGCAGGAAGTGATTTCGGTGAGTTTGTGGGAGAGCTTGTATATGAGGTGACAAAGTGAGGTCTGGTTTGGAGGTGTTTTTATTGTTCTTTGGAGGGGGCTTGGTTGTTTGTAGTTTACTTTTGCTCGTTGTTGCAATTTACATTGCTTATTTTCGAGTGAATGAAGTGATTGATAACTTAAGTAATTCATCGTTTGTTAGCTCCAACAGATACTATATGGCGGCAGGCCCATTTGGTCGATTGCTGTTTATTGGCTGCGTAAGTGCAGTGCTGACTTTTCCTCGGCGTCATTTGGAGAGAGGAGAGCTCAATGCGCAGGACTACTCGCGGTTTCCAACAAAATTAATGGTTTTAATTAAACTCGTAAACTATTCAGTATGGACATTGTCCGCATTATTTTTAATTACGTGGGCGGTCGGCAATGGCATTGGTTTGTATGGGCAAAAATAATTGATTTAAGGTTTATTTGGTAGATGATGCGAAGTGATTTTGAGCTTTTGTATGCTTTGTGTTTGTTGCTGGCAATGGTTGCGATTGCAGTTATATCGATTGTGTTGTTTTGTTTTGCATATTTCAGAGTCGACGATATAAGTAATGGTTTAACTAATAGTAAGTTCTTTCTGTCGCGTAAGTCGATGATGGGGAGTGATCCGTTTTCTCGGTTTTTTATTATTTTAAGTGTGGGTGTGGTGTTTGCGTTCCCGTCTCGTTATCTCAAGAGCGGTGAGCTTGATATCGACGACTATAAAAATTTTCCCGCTGGCTTGATGGTCATGATTAAGTTTACTTATCTATCAGGCCTGCTGGTTGGTTTGCTGTTGTTTGTAATTGTTGGTTTTGGGAAGTGGGTGGGGTGGGTAAACTAGTCATTTTGGGGGGGGTCGACAAGGTGGGTAGAATTATTATGTTGATTAGTCGGCTGGTTAGCTGAAGGGTAATCGTTGGCCTAAGCTTGGCGAGTGGAGAGTAAAAAATTCATGCTAAAGGGCTGTTCTCTTCTATTTTTTACTTCGAGTTGTATCCATGATTAGTCCATATGTTTGGCTGCAGAGTGCTCCTCCTTCTGCTGGTGAAAAACTCTTCGCCATTTTCAGCAGCGCCAGCGCCGCTGAGCCGTTCAAGGTTTGGCAGCGTTCAAAAGGCGTTCAGGCGCCGCGCCCGGTTTGGGCGGGCACTGTCTATGCCGAGTGGAAAGAGGTGATGCCCTATGTGGGAATCGTCGACGCGGACAGTGAGTTTTTGCAGTGGGTGTCCACGACCGAGTCCAAGGACTGGGGATGGTTGGCGGTGTCTTCGGCGAGCCTGGAGGTGGTGGTTGAGCATTTGCGTAGCTTGACTCAGGTGAAGCTGCCGGATGGCAAGGCTGTGTTTTTTCGTTTTTGGGATGGGCGTTATTTGTTGCCGATTCTGCGGTCTGCCGAGGTGGACGCTGCGCAACTGTTGCCAGTGATTGGGCGGTGTTTGATCAATGGGCAATCAGCCGAGATTGGCGGTGGCGCAGAGAAAACGGAGAAGGTTTTTCCGTGGTGGGAGGTGCCTGAATCGGTGCTGCAACTTCTTGGCGCTGAGGATGATTCGACCCGCATCGGTAACCTGCTGCAGTGGTTGAGTGAGGAGCAACCTAATGTGTTCGAGGCGTTTTCTGAAAGCGTATTGCGCAGCAAGGTTGCGAATTTTCTCAAAGAGCCTGATTTGCCATCCGTGCCTAAGGATGAAGTGCTGGCGTACTTGCTGGAGGAAATACAGTAGGTCCTAGGACATTTCCGGGCAAGGTCCTCGGAGATTTCCTTCAAGTTGTAGTGGTTTGCATGAACTGGTGGGCGATGGGGTGGAGGGATAGTCTTTGGCTGTCACTGCAAATTCAGTGACAGGGTGTGGAAGCCCTTCTATCGTTAGGCGCGCAAGTGCCACCAGTTCGGCGTTGTCTGTGTTTTATGGTGGTTGTGCGCGGGGCGCTTTCGAGTGCGCCGGGTGCCTAACGTCCCGGTCTTCCACACCTGCGTACAGCCGCCACCCATTGCGTGGAAGTGAAGGGTGACGGTTCCAGTCCATACGTTAGGAAGTTGCAAAATGACAAAACTCCATCCCGATCCACCTTACGTAAAACCCGTCCCTCATCCCGAAAACCGCTTCATGGCCCTCACCAACAACTGCGACGACATGCCGACCCTGTTCGTCGACACCCAGGCGCCGCTCGACGTGCTGTATGACGCGGCCAGCTACCGCATTCAAGCCGTTACCCAAGTGCTGGAAAACCTGTCCATGCGCGGCACGATCGAGTGCGAGTCGTTCATCCTCAGCGACTTCGCCTTACTCTGCGCGATTCCGTTGCGCGATGGCTGCGATGTGCTGGATGTATTGGGGCGGCGGTTGAAGGCGCGGCCTTCGCCATAGGTTTTGTGTCCGGCTGGGCAAGCGTGCCCAGCCGCTCAGCCGTGAACCCCTGACTTGCCGGCCGGTAAAAGGTAAACTTCCCGGCCTTCGCAGGAGCAGCCATGAATTATCGTCACGCCTTCCATGCCGGCAATCACGCCGATGTGTTCAAACACCTGACCTTGACCCGCCTCATCGCCCTGATGTCGCGCAAGGAGCAGCCGTTTGCCTATCTCGACACTCACGCCGGCATTGGCCTGTATGACCTTCAAGGCGATCAGGCCAGTCGTACCGGCGAGTACCTGGAAGGCATCGCGCGTTTGTGGGATCAGCCGGATCTGCCGATCCTGACTGCTGATTACATGCAGGTGTTGCACGAGATGAACCCGGACGGCCAGTTGCGCTATTACCCGGGTTCGCCGGAGTTGGCGCGGCGCCTGACGCGCCCGCAGGACCGCGTGATGCTCAACGAGAAGCACCCGGAAGACGGCGTGCTGCTTAAGGACAACATGGCCGGTGATCGTCGGGTCAAAGTGCATCTGGGCGAAGGCTGGCATGTGCCGCGTGCGATGTTGCCGGTGCAGGAGAAGCGTGCGGTGATGTTGATCGATCCGCCGTTCGAAAAACTCGACGAGATGCAGCGCTGTGCGGCTTCACTCAAAGAGGCGATTGGCCGGATGCGTCAAACCGTGGCGGCGATCTGGTACCCGGTTAAGGACCAGCGTGCGTTGCGTCGTTTCTACCAGGACCTGGCCGGTTCGGGCGCGCCGAAGTTGCTCCGCGTGGAGTTACTGGTGCATCCGCTGGATACGCCCAACAGCCTGAACGGGTCCGGTCTGGCGATTGCCAACCCGCCGTGGGGTCTGGAGGAAGAATTGCGCGAGTTGCTGCCGTGGTTGTCCGAGAAGCTCGGGCAGACCCAGGGTGGGTGGCGGATGGATTGGTTGATTGCCGAGTAATGCTCGGCCCTGTAGGAGCTGGTTTGCCAGCGATAGCGGTCTGGAAATCACCGCCGTACAACCTGCCGCCATCGCCAGCAAGCCGGCTCCTACAAGTGTTCTGCGTTAAATAGGGCAGGTCACGCCAGTACCGCCAATCCCGCAATAACCTTCAGGATTCTTGGCCAGGTATTGCTGGTGATAAGCCTCGGCGAAGAAGAACGTCGGGGCTTCGTCGATTTCGGTGGTGATGATGCCTTTGTCGGCCTTGGTCAGTTCGGCCTGGAACACTTTTGCACTGTTTTTCGCCGCTTCCAGCTGTGCCGGGTTGGTGGCGTAGATTACCGAGCGGTACTGGGTGCCGATGTCATTGCCCTGGCGCATGCCCTGGGTCGGGTTGTGCAATTCCCAGAACATCTTCAGCAGCGCTTCGTAACTGACCTTTGCCGGCTCATAGACCACGAGCACGACTTCGCTGTGGCCGGTCAGGCCAGAGCAGACTTCTTCGTAAGTCGGGTTCGGGGTGAAGCCGCCAGCGTAACCCACGGCCGTACTGACCACGCCTTCACGCTGCCAGAACCTGCGCTCCGCGCCCCAGAAGCAGCCAAGGCCGAAGATCGCGAAATCCACATCCATGGCGAACGGGCCCAGCAGCGGGGCGTCGTGGACAAAGTGTTTTTCCGGCACGGTCATTGGGGTTTCGCGGCCAGGCAGAGCTTGTTCTTTGGTAGGGAGCACGTTTTTGTTCACCAGGATTTCCGAGCGCAGAACCATCATCAGTCCTCTCAGTCAGGTTGAAATAATTAGAGGTGCAGTTTGCCTGACTGTTGATTCGCTGTCAGGCGATTGGGCCGCGCGGGTAGCGTTTGAGCTTTTCGATCAGCTCGGACCCCGGGATCGGCCGGTCGAACAGGTAGCCCTGACCGACGTCGCAGCGGTGGCGGCGCAGGAAGGCTAATTGGTCGGCAGTTTCGATGCCTTCAGCCACGACCTTGATTTTCAGGTTGTGGGCCATGGCGATCACCGCGGAGGTGATTTCCATGTCGTCCTGGTTGTCGGGGATTTCGTGAATGAAGCTTCGGTCGATCTTGATGATGTCGATGGGGAATTTTTTCAGGTAACTGAGCGACGAATAACCGGTGCCGAAGTCGTCCATGGCCAGGGTCAGGCCCAGGCGCTTGAGCTGGTCGAGTTGCAAGTGGGTGTCTTCGGTGGCTTCCAGCAGCAGGCCTTCGGTCAGCTCCAGTTCCAGCAGGTTCGCCGGCAGCGCTTCTTCCTTGAGGATGTTGGCGATGGACGCCACCAGGTCCGGATCCGAGAACTGTTTGGGCGACAGGTTGATCGCCACCTGGAGATTGCCCAGCCCCGCGGCCGTCAGCTCTTTGCTCATGCGGCAGGCCTGGCGGGCGATCCATTTGCCGATCGGAATGATCAGGCCGGTTTCTTCGGCGACGCTGATGAACTGGTCCGGGCGGATCATGCCCTTTTCCGGATGATCCCAACGCAACAGCGCTTCCATCCCCAGAAGACGTCCGCTGCGCAGGCAGAGCTTGGGCTGGTAGAACACATCCAGTTCGTTTTGGGTCAGCGCGCGGCGCAGGTTGTTCTCGACGAACAGCTTGTAACTGGCCTCGGCATTTAGCGCCTCGGTGAAGATTTGAACCTGGTGTTTGCCATTGGCCTTGGCCTTGTGCAGCGCCAACCCGGCGTTACGCATCAAGGTTTGCGGGTCGCGCCCGTGCAGCGGCGCGCAGGCCAGGCCCACGGAGCCGGTGACGCTGATCAGCTGGTTGTCGACGAACATCGGTTTGTCGAGGGTCGCCAGTAATTGATTGGCCACTTGCTGACCCACCGAGAGGTCGCTGTTGTCCAGCAACACGGCGAATTCGTTACTGGCGAACCGTGCCAGGCTGCCGCTCGGGATCAGGCTGTTACGCAGGCGCCGGGCCAGGCTGATCAGCAGTTTGTCGCCGGTCTGGTGGCCGAGGCTGTCGTTGATCCGCTTGAAGTTGTCGATGTCCACCAGCAACAGGCTGATCGGCGCATCGCTGTCGCGGGCAAAACGCTCGTCGAGGTTGCGGATAAACGCCGGACGGTTGCCGAGGTTGGTCAGATTATCGGTGTAAGCCAGGCGCTCGATGCGTTGTTGCGCAAGCTTGTTCTGGGTGATGTCTTCGTAAATGCCGATGTAATGGGTCAGTTCGCGGTTGTCGCCGTAGACCTTGGAAATCGACAACTGGCCCCAGTAGGGTTCAAGGTTTTTGCGGCGGCTCTTGAACTCGCCCTGCCAACTGTTGCTTTTGGCCAGTGCGGAAGGGGCGTCGAACAACAATTCGCTGAGATTTTCCAGTGCCGGCAGCTCCGACAGCCGTTGGCCGTGGACTTCTTCGGTGCTGTATTGGGTGATCGCGGTGAAGCTCGGGTTGACGTACTCGACCACGCCGTCGCAATTGACCAGCAAAAAGGCGTTGGCGCTTTGCTCGACCGCACGCTGGAACAAGTGCAGGGCGCTGGTAGCGGTGCGCCGGTTGTGGTTGCTGATGACCTGGGCGAACTGATCGGCCAGTTCACCGGCAAAGGCTATTTCATCCGACTGCCAGGCGCGGGTAGCGCCGATTTGTTCCAGGCACAGTACCCCGACCACCTGGCCGTCGACCCGGATACTGGCGTCGAGCATGGCGTTTACATCGCGCGGGCGCAGGTGTTCGGCCATTTCCCGGGTGCGCGGATCGTGCATGGCATTGTGGGCGTCGATTGCGCGGCCAGTGTGCAAGGCGTCGAGGTAATCCGGGAAACCACTGACGTCGATCGGCTGCGGCAACAGGTATTCCTGGCTGGCGCGGTGATAGGCCGAGATCGGTACCAGCATCGGGCCTTCGAGGTTCCACAGGCTGGCGCAGTCAATCTGGTAAATATCGCAGGCGCTGCGAGTGATCAGTTCGGCGGCTTCTTGCAGGGAATTGTTGCTGCTGTAGCGTTGACGGGTCAGCAACAGGATCAGGTCCTGCTGGGCGCGCACCCGGTCCAGGTGCAGTAATTGCTCCTGCTGGGCACGTTGGTTGAGTTCGAGAGCGATTTGCAGGCGCGAGTTCTGGGTTTCCAGGTCAAGGGCCGGTAGCAGCGGGTCATCTTCGAACAGGCCGTCGATCACCAGCAGGTAGCCGCGCAGCAGGTGTCGGTTGTGTTGTTTGAAGGGTTCGCCCATTTCCAGCAGGGTCAGCGAACCTGAGGCGGTGTGCAGGGTGTAGCGGATCAGATAGTGCGAGCCTTCGCTCAGTTGCTGCTGGATCGCATCATGCAATTGATAGCGTGCTTCCGGCTCCATCAGGCTGGCGTAGGGCGAGCCGACCAGAGCGCACAGCTCCATGGCCGGCAGGCCGAATTGGCGTTCGCAATTGGGGTCGAGAAACAGCAGGGCCCAGCTGGGTTCATTAAGCCGTTCGAAACGCAGCATGCCGAGCCGCGAGGGCACAGGCAACTGCGTTACTACCTCGGCCACCATACGGCTGGCGGCATCGGGTTGGCTTTTCATATGGAGGGAAACTCGCTTCGAATATGCTGAACGCGCCGGGCTCTCGCCCTCTTTACTGTAGGCAGCGGCAAGGTTGCATCATTGCGACACCGACTGACAAGAGACATGAAGGCCAAGTGCTATAAGAATATGTCGGCAGGAGCTAAGATTTCTTCAATTGAAGTCAAAAGTAATGCTATCGAGCGAAAAGATCGCAGCCTGGGCAGCTCCAACAGGGTGTATGCCGTCCCAATGTAGGAGCTACCGAAGGCTGCGATCTTTTGGTTTTAATGCAGCGAAATGCTGGTTGACTCCAAGAGGTGACCCTCTCGGTTGTGGTAGCGCACATCAATCCGGTCTGCCTCGACTATGAGGTGCGCAAAGTTGTCCTGGCTGATCACATTGCCGGTCAATTCATGTCGATAGTCGCCAGCAACAGTCCGGGCCAGCGGTTGGTCGAGAACGAAGGTGGACGCTTTGGCATAAGGCAGCAGTCTGCTGTTGCACAGCGGTGACGAGACGATGGTGTGAACCTCGAAGTCGGGATCCTCGCTGTGGGTCAGCCGACTGGTAAGGGAGCCATGCACATCGCCGGACACGAAGAAAACGTTCTTGATGCAGTGAGTCCGGATGGTTTCCAGTAATCGCAGGCGTTGCTCGGGAAAGGCTTTCCACGCGTCATCGCCCAGGCGTTTGCGGTCAGGGTAGAACATGACGCTGGTGACCACGAATTTGACCCGCGCCTGGCTGTGGATCAGCCAGTTACACAAGGCCTGTTCTTGTTCGATATCAAGGATCCGGCGGTCCGTGGTCGAGAAAATGCGTCGGGTTCGACTGTCGGTGACAAACCATTCAATATCGCCGTCGGCGAACTGATACCAATAACGTTTCAACGGATGACTTATTTGCCCAAGGGCATTCAGTTCATGGGCCGGGCTGTGACTGGCTTGATATAACTCATAGGCTGCCATGGCATTTTTATATAAGTGCTCGTCGCCGTTCTTTTTATTGGCTGGCCAGTTATCTTCGATTTCATGGTCGTCGAGGATCATGTAAGTCGGAATGCTGGACATTAACTTTGCAATATGAGGCTGGGAAAAAGCCGATCGATACTTTGCGAGTATTTCGTTGTATTCCCGGTCGGGAGCAAGGAAGTTCAAGTCATCGACATACACTTGATCACCGGTCATCAGCATGGCGCTGATTGACGGATAAGCAGCCTGCGACAAACGTGAGATCGAGGCGAAAATCCGGTCACCCAGATGAGGGGCGGATGGAATGCCGGCGGTCATGCGCAGGTAACGGCAGGAGCCGACGATATAGGCCCGGGGCGTTGCATTCTTGTCCGGTAGTGTCCGAAAGCGATAAATCTCTCGGGGCCACTGCAGTGGCAGTTCCTGTACCGTCTCTACGGTATGCACTGGGTTCATCGGACTGAACCAGCCAGCCTGATATTCGTATTCTGTATCGGCGAGAAGATTATGCAGGACGATGACATCGGACATGTCGCGGGTGTCGGTCAGTCGGGTAAATATACCTTTACTCCAGCGCTCATCACCTTGCTGTCGATGACGAATTCCGGCAAATACCAACGTATTTTTTTTTGATTCTCCACGTAGAAAGATTCGGGCGAAGTTACATGTCGTGTGGCCAATAATAGGGCCGACCGTAGGCTTATACATTTCGAGTCCATTCGAAAAATTTTTGATTAAGTTTTTTTTGTAAAGGCTATTAATTAAAACCTTTAACTAAGCCTAGTGTTTTGATCCAACAAAATACCGGGCTGAAGTGGACTCAAGGTGTGGGCGATATCAGCCGTGATCGTAGGATTTGGTTTTTTTGCAGGCAAAAAAAGCCCCGCCAAATTGACGGGGTTGAGGTACGAGCGTGGCGCTCGGAAAACGAAACGCGACAGGCCCTCCGGTCAAGGAGGGCCGGCCGGTATTACAGCAGGATGGTGCGGATGTCCGCCAGCAGGTCGCTCAGACGCTTGGTGAAGCGTGCAGCAGCGGCGCCGTTGATCACACGGTGATCATAGGACAGCGACAGTGGCAGCATCAGTTTCGGCTGGAAGGCTTTGCCGTCCCAGACTGGCTGGATGGTTGCCTTGGAAACACCGAGGATCGCCACTTCCGGCGCGTTGACGATCGGCGTGAAGCCGGTGCCGCCAATGTGGCCGAGGCTGGAAATGGTGAAGCAGGCGCCTTGCATGTCGTCAGCGGTAAGCTTTTTGTCGCGGGCCTTGGCAGCCAGCGCAGCGGCTTCGGCGGCCAGCTGCAGCAGGCTCTTCTGGTCGACGTTCTTGATGACCGGTACCAGCAGGCCTTCTGGCGTGTCGACCGCGAAGCCGATGTTCACGTACTTCTTGCGGATGATCGCCTTGCCGCTTGGCGCCAGCGAACTGTTGAAGTCCGGCAGTTCCTTGAGCAAGTGCGCGCAGGACTTGAGCAGCAGCGGCAGGATGGTCAGCTTGACGCCAGCCTTCTCTGCAACGGCTTTTTGAGCGACACGGAACGCTTCCAGCTCAGTGATATCAGCCGAATCGAACTGAGTCACGTGCGGAATGTTCAGCCAGCTGCGATGCAGGCTCGACGCGCCGATTTGCATCAGGCGAGTCATCGGCACTTCTTCGGTTTCACCGAAGCGGCTGAAGTCCACGACCGGAATCGGCGGGATGCCCGCGCCACCGGTTGCGCCAGCGGCTGCGGCCGGTGCTTCCTTGGCCTTCTGCATCATGGCTTTGACGTAAACCTGCACGTCTTCCTTGAGGATGCGACCGTGCGGACCGCTGGCGCCAACAGCGCTCAGCTCGACGCCGAATTCACGCGCCAGTTGGCGCACTGCCGGGCCGGCGTGAACCTTGGCGCCAGGCTTGGCTGGAGCAGCAACCGGAGCGGCAGCAGCAGGTGCGGCGGTAGCCGGAGCAGCGGCGGCTGGCGCAGGAGCGCTCGCAGCGGCGGCAGCTGGTGCCGGGGCAGCAGCAGGCGCCGCGCCTTTGACTTTAAGCTTGAGGATCAGGTCGCCAGTACCGACTTCGTCATCCAGCTTGACGGAAACGCTTTCCACCACGCCCGCGGCAGGCGATGGAATTTCCATGCTCGCCTTGTCGGATTCCAGGGTGATCAGCGACTGGTCGGCTTCAACGGTGTCGCCGGCCTTGATCAAAACTTCGATGATCTTGGCCTTGCCCGCCGAACCGATGTCCGGAACGTGGATGTCCTGGACGCTGTCGGCAACCGGTGCGGCAGGCGCAGCGGCCGGAGCCGGAGCCGCGGCAGCAGGAGCAGCAGCCTGGGCTGGAGCAGCGGCAGCCGGAGCCGCAGCCCCCGCCACTTCCAGATCCAGAATCAGGTCGCCGGTGCCGACTTCGTCGTTGAGCTTGACGCTGATGGCCTTGACCACGCCAGCGGCAGGCGAAGGGATTTCCATGCTGGCCTTGTCGGATTCCAGGGTGATCAGCGACTGATCAGCCTCGACAGTGTCGCCGACCTTGACCTGGATCTCGATGATCTGGGCCTTGCCCGACGAACCGATGTCCGGCACGTGCACTTGCTGAACCGAAGCGGCAGCCGGCGCAGCAGCAGGAGCTGCTGGCGCTGGAGCAGCGGCCGGTTTCTCTTCGGCTTTGGCGGCTGGCGCAGCGGCGGCCGCTGGAGCCGCAGCAGCGGCACCTTCGACTTCCAGCTCCAGCAGTTCGTCGCCTTCTTTCAGGCGATCGCCCAGCTTCACTTTCAGGCTCTTGACGATACCGGCCTTCGGCGCAGGCACTTCCATGCTCGCCTTGTCCGATTCCAGTGTCAGGATGCTCTGTTCGGCTTCGATACGGTCGCCGACCTTCACAAACAGTTCAATTACTTCACCTTCACCGCTGCCGATGTCAGGTACGCGAATGAGTTCGCTCACAGAATCTCTCCTCAGCAGTCCAGTGGGTTGAGTTTTTCCGGGTTGATACCGAACTTGGCGATGGCTTCAGCCACAACCTTAGGTTCGATGTCACCACGGTCAGCCAGTGCTTCCAGGGCTGCCAACACCACGAAATGACGGTCGACTTCGAAGAAATGACGCAGTTTCTTGCGGCTGTCGCTGCGGCCGAAACCGTCGGTGCCCAGGACTTTGAATTCCTTGGACGGTACCCACTGACGGATCTGTTCGGCGAACAGTTTCATGTAGTCGGTAGAGGCGATGACCGGACCTTTACGGCCGTTCAGGCACTCTTCCACATAGCTCAGCTTAGGCTTCTGGCCAGGGTGCAGACGGTTGGTGCGCTCAACGGCCAGGCCGTCGCGACGCAGTTCGTTGAAGCTGGTAACGCTCCATACGTCAGCACCGACGTTGAACTCTTCACGCAGGATCTTCGCTGCTTCACGGACTTCACGCAGGATGGTGCCGGAGCCCATCAGCTGAACGTGGTGCGCCGCTTCGCGGGTGTCTTCTTCGAGCAAGTACATGCCTTTCTTGATGCCTTCTTCGGCACCGGCCGGCATGGCTGGCTGCTGGTACGACTCGTTCATCACGGTGATGTAGTAGAAGACGTCCTGTTGCTCTTCGGTCATCTTCTTCATGCCATCCTGGATGATCACCGCCAGCTCGTAGCCGTAGGTTGGATCGTAGGTGCGGCAGTTCGGGATGGTCGCGGCCAGCAGGTGGCTGTGACCGTCTTCGTGTTGCAGGCCTTCACCGTTCAGGGTGGTCCGGCCGGCGGTGCCGCCGATCAGGAAGCCACGGGTACGGCTGTCGCCAGCGGCCCATGCGAGGTCGCCGATACGCTGGAAGCCGAACATCGAGTAGAAGATGTAGAACGGCAGCATTGGCTGGTTGTGGCTGGAGTACGAAGTACCGGCAGCGATGAAGGAGCTCATGGCGCCTGCTTCGTTGATGCCTTCTTCGAGGATCTGGCCCTTCTTGTCTTCCTTGTAGAACATCACCTGGTCTTTATCGACTGGCTCGTAGAGCTGGCCGACGGACGAGTAGATGCCCAACTGACGGAACATGCCTTCCATACCGAAGGTACGGGCTTCGTCCGGAATGATCGGCACGATGCGCGGGCCGATTTCCTTGTCCTTGACCAGTTGCGCCAGGATGCGCACGAAAGCCATGGTGGTGGAAATTTCACGGTCGCCGGAACCGTCGAGGATCGCCTTGAGGGTATCCAGATCCGGAGTCGGTACGCTGAAGCTCTGCGCGCGACGCTGTGGCACGAAACCGCCCAGTGCAGTGCGGCGCTCGCTCAGGTAGCGGGCTTCGGCGCTGTTTGGCTCTGGCTTGAAGAACGGCAGGTTCTCCAGCTCTTCGTCCTTGACCGGAATGTCGAAACGATCGCGGAACAGCTTCAGGCTTTCAACATCAACCTTCTTGGTGTTGTGCGCGGTGTTCTTCGCTTCGCCGGCACCGGTGCCATAACCCTTGATGGTCTTGGCCAGGATGACGGTAGGTTGTTCTTTGTGATTGACCGCTTCGTGGTACGCCGCGTAGACCTTGTACGGGTCGTGGCCGCCACGGTTGAGTTTCCAGATTTCGTCGTCGGACAGGTCTGCAACCATCGCCTTGAGTTCCGGCGAGTTGAAGAAGTGTTCACGGACGAACGCGCCGTCTTTGGCTTTGTAGTTCTGGTACTCGCCGTCAATGACTTCGTCCATGCGGCGTTGCAGGATGCCGTCGACGTCCTTGGCCAGCAGTGGGTCCCAGAAACGGCCCCAGATGACTTTGGTCACGTTCCACTGAGCACCGCGGAACACGCCTTCGAGTTCCTGGATGATCTTGCCGTTGCCGCGAACCGGGCCGTCGAGGCGCTGCAGGTTGCAGTTGATGACGAAGATCAGGTTGTCCAGCTTCTCGCGGCCAGCCAGGGAGATCGCGCCCAGGGATTCCGGCTCGTCGCACTCGCCGTCGCCCAGGAAGCACCAGACTTTCTGCTTGCCGGCAGGAATGAACCCACGTGCTTCCAGGTACTTCATGAAACGCGCCTGGTAGATCGCCTGGATCGGGCCCAGACCCATGGATACAGTCGGGAACTGCCAGAAGTCAGGCATCAGCCAAGGGTGCGGATAGGACGACAAGCCCTGGCCGTCGACTTCCTGGCGGAAGTTGTTCATTTGGTCTTCGGAGATGCGGCCTTCCATGAACGCACGGGCGTATACGCCTGGCGAGGTGTGGCCCTGGAAGTAGATCAGGTCGCCGCCGTGTTCGTCGGTCGGGGCCTGGAAGAAGTAGTTGAAGCCGATGTCATACAGGGTCGCACTGGAAGCGAAGCTGGAGATGTGACCACCCAGGTCAGAATCTTTCAGGTTCGTACGCATCACCATGGCCATCGCGTTCCAGCGCACCAACGAGCGAATGCGGCGTTCCATGAACAGGTCGCCAGGCATGCGTGCTTCGTGGGTAACGGGGATCGTGTTGCGGTAAGGCGTGGTGATGGCGTAAGGCAACTGCGAACCGCTGCGGGTTGCGAGTTCACCCATACGGGTCATCAGATAGTGAGCACGGTCTTCGCCTTCTTTGTCGAGAACCGATTCCAGGGCGTCCAGCCATTCCTGGGTTTCGACGGGATCGAGGTCTTGCATGGCTTGCTCCAGGGCGGAAAGGCTACCAGAATCGGTTGCCTGAGTTAGCGACTGGCCTTGTGGGCAGACGTTATGAATTCTTGGATTGCCGATAGGTTGTTCCGGCGGCGTGTAGTTTTACTACAAATCAACGGGCATTTCAGCTATCCGAATGTATATACGAGTAGTAAAACTACAGATGAGCGGCTTGTGGCCTCCGACTACGTTGTGAGAATAATCGTTAAGGTTGGAATTTTTCCAACCGGGAAAGGTGAAAGCTTGATGTGGCCTGCCAATAAAAAAGCAATTTCAGCTATTTCTAACCTTTGTTCGACAGTCGATCAGGTAGTGAGTTTTGAAAAATCACTACATGCCGCCTTCTATACGCCGATCAAGGATAGACCATGAGCCTCCCTTCGCTTGTTGAACTGCCCGCCATTCTCCTGCCGTTTGTCACCCGCGCCGAGCAGTCGTTCCGAACCGCCGTCGAGGCACTGGATGACGACCATGGCCTGGCCGCATGGCCCCCTGAACGCTGGGCGCAATTTGCCCGCGTCACCGCCGCCAGCGACTTCGTCATCGAACAAAGTGTGCGTGATCCGCTGATGCTGCTTGAGCTGGTGCAGTCGGGCGAGCTGGACCGTAGCTTTGCGCCCGGCGAGTTGTGCGCGCAGATCGCGGCAGCCGTGAACGAGGCCGAGACCGATGATCAGCTCGCGCGAGCATTGCGCCGCCAACGCGCCCGCCACCAGGTGCGGATCATCTGGCGCGACCTGACCCGCCAGGCCGATCTGATCCAGACCTGCCGCGACCTTTCGGACATGGCCGATGCCAGCATCGATCAGGCCTATCAATGGTTGTACGCGCGGCACTGCCAGCAATTCGGCGTGCCGACCGGTCGCCGCAGTGGCGAGCCACAGCAAATGGTCGTGCTCGGCATGGGCAAGCTAGGTGCCGTTGAGCTGAACCTGTCGTCTGACATCGACCTGATTTTCGCCTACCCCGAGGGTGGTGAAACCGTCGGCGTGAAGCGCTCGCTGGATAACCAGGAATTCTTCATTCGTCTCGGCCAGCGCTTGATCAAGGCGCTGGACCCGATGACCGTCGACGGTTTTGTATTCCGCGTCGACATGCGCCTGCGGCCCTATGGTTCGTCGGGCGCGCTGGTCCTGAGTTTCAATGCGCTGGAGCAGTATTACCAGGATCAGGGTCGCGACTGGGAACGCTACGCGATGATCAAGTCGCGGGTGGTGGCCGGTGATCAGGTGGCCGGCGCGCAACTGCAAGAGATGTTGCGGCCGTTCGTTTACCGGCGTTACCTGGATTTTTCAGCCATCGAAGCGCTGCGCACCATGAAGCAGCTGATTCAGCAGGAAGTCCGGCGCAAGGGCATGGCCGACAACATAAAGCTCGGTTCCGGCGGCATCCGCGAAGTGGAGTTTATCGCCCAGGCTTTCCAGCTTATTCACGGTGGTCGTGACCTGAGCCTGCAGCAACGCCCGCTATTAAAAGTACTGAGCACGCTGGAAGGTCAGGGTTACCTGCCGCCAGCAGTGATCAGTGAACTGCGCGAAGGCTACGAATTCTTGCGCTATACCGAACATGCGATCCAGGCGATTGCCGACCGTCAGACCCAGATGCTGCCGGACGGCGCCCAGGACCAGGCGCGCATTGCCTTTATGCTGGGCTTCGACGATTGGGCTGCTTTCCATGAGCGGCTGATGTACTGGCGTGGCCGCGTGGCCTGGCACTTCGCTCAGGTGATCGCCGACCCCGACGAGGAGCAGGGGGGCGAGAGTGAAGTGGTGGTCGGCGGTGAATGGCTGCCGCTGTGGGAAGAGGCTCAGGATGAAGAGGCGGCTTGCCGTCAGTTGCAGGAAGGCGGATTCACCGACGCCACCAAGGCTCTGAAAGCCTTGGCCAGCCTGCGCGGCAGTCCGCAATTGCGTGCGATGCAGCGTCTGGGGCGCGAACGACTCGATGCTTTTATTCCGCGCTTGCTGGCTCAAGCCGTGGAGCACGCCAATCCGGATCTGGTGCTGGAACGAGTACTGCCTTTGGTTGAGGCCGTGGCCCGCCGTTCTGCCTATCTGGTGTTGCTGACTGAAAACCCCGGCGCGCTGCGTCGCTTGCTGACCTTGTGCGCGGCGAGCCCGTGGATCGCCGAGCAGATCACCCGTTTCCCGTTGCTGCTCGACGAACTGCTCAACGAGGGTCGACTGTTCAAGCCGCCCCTGGCCCCGGAACTCGCCGCCGAGTTGCGCGAGCGTTTGACGCGGATTCCCGAGGACGATCTCGAACAACAAATGGAAGCCCTGCGCCATTTCAAACTGGCGCATCGCTTGCGCGTCGCGGCCTCGGAAATCGCCGGCAACCTGCCGTTGATGAAAGTCAGCGACTACCTGACCTGGCTCGCCGAAGCGATCCTGGAGCAGGTGCTAGCCCTGGCCTGGCGTCAAACGGTGGCCAAATACGGCACGCCATTGCGCACCGACGGCACCTTGTGCGATCCCGGCTTTATTATTGTCGGTTACGGGAAAGTCGGTGGCCTGGAACTGGGACATGGTTCGGACCTCGATCTGGTGTTCATCCACGATGGCGATCCACAGGCGGAAACCGACGGGCCGAAGCCCATCGATGGCGCGCAATTTTTCACCCGGCTCGGGCAGCGGATCATTCACTTGCTCACGGCGCAGACCAACTCCGGGCAGCTCTATGAAGTGGACATGCGCCTGCGACCGTCAGGCGCGTCGGGGTTGCTGGTGAGTTCGCTGGGCGCATTTGCCCGCTATCAGGAAAATGAAGCCTGGACCTGGGAACATCAGGCATTGGTGCGTGCGCGGGTGCTGGTCGGCAGCACGGATGTCGGCCAGGCCTTCGAGCAGGTTCGCGCGGCGATCCTGGGCAAGGCGCGTGATTTGCCGACGTTGCGCCAGGAGGTCAGCGAGATGCGCGCCAAGATGCGCGATAACCTCGGCAGCAAGAGTACGGCGGCCGGCACCGGGGCAAATGCCTTCGAGGCCACGGCGCCGTTCGATCTCAAGCAGGACGCCGGAGGTATCGTCGATATTGAATTTATGGTGCAATACGCGGCCCTGGCGTGGTCGCAAACGCACCCGCCATTGCTGCGCTGGACCGATAACATCCGTATTCTGGAAGAGCTGGAACACGAAGGGTTGATGCCCGTCGAAGATGCCAGTCTGCTGCGTGAAGCCTATAAGGCTTACCGCTCCGCCGCCCACCGGCAGGCCTTGCAGAAGGACCCCGGGGTGATACCGGGCGATCAGTTCGCGGACGAACGGCGGCAGGTCATGCGGATCTGGCGTGAGCTGGGGCTAAGCTGATTCTCGCTGGTTGAAGCGATGAGATTCAAATGTGGGAGCGAGCCTGCTCGCGATGAGGCCGTCACATCCAGCATCTATGCTGACTGTTACGCCGCCATCGCGAACAGGCTCGCTCCCACAGTAGATTCACAGTGTTTTGTAGAATTCACGAGGCGGGGAGGCATAAGCCTCCCCGGTTCGTTTTTGGAAACCACATGAAAATTCTGATCGTTGGGCCCAGTTGGGTCGGTGACATGGTGATGGCGCAGACACTGTTTCAGTGTCTCAAACAACGCCACCCGCAATGCGAAATCGACGTGCTGGCCCCCGAGTGGAGCCGGCCGATTCTTGAGCGCATGCCCGAAGTTCGCCAGGCCTTGAGCTTTCCGCTCGGTCACGGCGCGCTGGAGCTGGCGACGCGTCGGCGCATCGGCAAATCCCTGGCGGGCCAATACAGCCAGGCGATTCTGCTGCCCAATTCCCTGAAGTCGGCGCTGGTTCCGTTCTTTGCCGGCATTCCCAAACGCACCGGTTGGCGCGGCGAGTTCCGTTACGGCCTGCTCAATGACGTGCGCACGCTGGATAAAGAACGTTACCCGCTGATGATCGAGCGCTTCATGGCCCTGGCCTACGAGCCCGGTTTTGAACTGCCGAAGCCTTACCCGCGCCCGAGCCTGCAAATCGACCCGGTGACCCGCGAGGCGGCGCTGGCCAAGTTTGGCCTGACCCTCGATCGTCCCGTGCTTGCGCTGTGCCCCGGCGCCGAGTTTGGCGAATCCAAGCGCTGGCCGTCCGAGCATTACGCGAAAGTTGCCGAAGCGAAGATTCGCGAGGGCTGGCAAGTCTGGCTCTTCGGTTCGAAAAACGATCACGCCGTGGGCGAAAACATCCGTTCTCGGCTGATTCCCGGTTTGCGTGAAGAATCGGTGAACCTCAGTGGTGGCACGTCGCTCGCCGAGGCGATCGACCTGCTGTCCTGCGCCGATTCGGTGGTCTCCAACGACTCCGGCCTGATGCACGTCGCCGCCGCGCTGAATCGCCCGCTGGTGGCGGTCTACGGTTCGACGTCGCCGGGTTTCACGCCGCCGCTGGCCGAGCACGTCGAGATCGTACGCCTGGGCATCGAATGCAGCCCATGCTTCGACCGCACCTGCCGGTTCGGCCATTACAACTGCTTGCGCCAGCTCATGCCGCAAGCGGTGAACGAAGCCTTGCAGCGGTTGCAGGGCACTGTGGTTGAGGTCAAATAGTTTGCGGGTACTGCTGATCAAGACTTCATCGCTGGGAGACGTGATTCATGCCTTGCCGGCGCTGACCGATGCGGCGCGGGCGATTCCCGGCATCCAATTCGACTGGGTGGTGGAAGAGGGTTTCGCCGAAATCCCGACCTGGCACCCGGCCGTGGGCAAGGTGATTCCGGTGGCGATCCGCCGCTGGCGCAAAAACATCTGGCAGACCATCAAGAGCGGCGAGTGGAAGCGCTTCAAGCAAAGCATTCGCGCGACAAAATACGACCTGGTCATCGATGCCCAGGGCTTGCTGAAAAGCGCCTTGCTCACACGCTATGTCAAAGCCCCGGTCGCCGGGCTCGACAAGGACTCCGCTCGCGAGCCGATTGCCGCACGTTTCTATTCCCGCCGTTTGGCCGTGGCCCGAGGACAGCACGCGGTAGAGCGAGTGCGTCAGCTGTTTGCCGTGGCCCTGGGTTATGACTTGCCCAAAGGCCTGGGCGATTACGGCCTGAACGTCGAGCGACTGGTGGAATTGCCGCGCAAGAATCCGTACGTGCTCTTCCTGCATGGCACCACTTGGGACACCAAGCACTGGCCGGAAGCCTATTGGCGTGAGCTGGCCGAGCGTGTCGGTTACCTCGGTGTCGGGGTGAAACTGCCGTGGGGCAACCCGATCGAGAAGGCCCGCGCCGAGCGCATCGCCAAGGACATGAAGCACGTCGAAGTGCTGCCCAAGCTGAATCTGGCCGGCGTCGGTAAAGTGCTGGCCGGTGCACAGGCTTGTGTGGCGGTGGACACCGGCCTCGGGCACTTGGCCGCCGCGCTGGACGTGCCGACCTTGTCGCTGTTCGGTCCGACCAATCCGGGCCTGACCGGCGCGTACGGCAAGTCGCAGATTCACCTGGCCAGCGATTTCCCCTGCGCACCGTGTCTGCAAAAGAAATGCACTTATCAACCGACGGCCGATGACGCCCGCCGGTTCGACCTGAAACGCGAGTGGCCCCTGTGCTTCACGCGTCTGAATCCCGAGCGTGTCGCGAGCCGACTGAGCACGTTGTTACTGGCTGAGGAGCTGCGCTGATGCAATTGGCATTCGTCCTGTACAAGTATTTTCCGTTTGGCGGCTTGCAGCGCGATTTCATGCGCATTGCCCTGGAGTGCCAAAAGCGCGGGCATCAGATTCGCGTCTACACGCTGATTTGGGAAGGCGACGTACCACCGGGTTTCGAAGTGCTGGTGGCGCCGGTCAAGGCGTTCTTCAACCATCGTCGCAATGAAAAGCTCAGCGCATGGATGGAAGCGGACCTGGCCAAGCGTCCGGTCGATCGCCTGATCGGCTTCAACAAAATGCCGGGCCTGGACGTCTACTACGCCGCCGACGGTTGCTTCGAAGACAAGGCGCAGAATCTGCGCAACTCGTTGTACCGCCGCTGGGGCCGCTATCGCCACTTCGCTGAGTACGAGCGCGCGGTGTTCGCCAAGGACGCCAAGACCGAAGTGTTGATGATTTCCGAAGTCCAGCAACCGCTGTTCATCAAGCATTACGACACGCCGCTGGAACGCTTCCACCTGCTGCCACCGGGCATAGCCCAGGATCGTCGTCGGCCGGCGGATGCCGACGAAATTCGCGCCGGGTTCCGCGCCGAATTCAATCTCGAGGACGACGACTTGCTGCTGGTGCAGATCGGCTCCGGGTTCAAGACCAAGGGCGTTGATCGCAGCCTCAAGGCGTTGGCCGCGTTGCCCGCTGATCTGAAGAAGCGCACCCGGCTGTTTGTAATTGGCCAGGACGACCCCAAGTTATTCCAGATGCAGGGCGCCACGCTGGGGCTCGGCGACAACGTGACGTTCCTCAAGGGGCGCAGCGATATCCCGCGCTTCCTGCTTGGCGCCGATCTGTTGATCCACCCGGCGTACAACGAAAACACCGGCACCGTGTTGCTCGAAGCGCTGGTGGCCGGGTTGCCGGTGCTGGTGAGTGCGGTGTGCGGTTACGCCCATTACATTGCCGAGGCCGATGCCGGCCTGGTGCTGGACGAACCGTTCGATCAGGCGCAACTGACGCAGTTCCTGACCAATATGTTGAACGACGCTCAAGCGCGGGCGGCCTGGAGCCGCAACGGTGTGGCCTTCGCCGAGACGGCCGACCTCTATAGCATGCCGCAGCACGCGGCCGATGTGATTCTGGCGGAGCACGCTTAATGAAGTTGATGCTGGCTGAACCGTTCAAAAGCCTCTGGGCCGGGCGCGACCCGTTCGCCGAAGTCGAGGGCTTGCAGGGCGAGGTGTACCGCGAACTTGAAGCTCGCCGCACCCTGCGCACTGAAGTGGACGGCAACGGGTTTTTCGTGAAGATCCACCGTGGCATCGGCTGGGGCGAGATCTTCAAGAACCTGCTCACCGCCAAGCTGCCGGTACTTGGCGCGGGCCAGGAGTGGAAAGCCATCCAGCGCTTGCAGGAAGTCGGCGTGCCGACCATGACCGCGGTCGCTTACGGCGAAAAGGGCAGCAACCCGGCAGACCAGCACTCGTTTATCGTCACCGAAGAGTTGGCGCCGACCATCAGTCTCGAAGATTTCAGCATCAACTGGGTCAAGCAGCCGCCCGAGCCAACACTCAAGCGCGCGCTGATTGCCGAAGTGGCGCGCATGACCGGCATGATGCATCGCGCCGGGGTCAACCATCGCGACTGCTACATCTGCCACTTCCTGCTGCACACCGATAAACCGGTGACCGCTGAAGACTTCAAACTCTCGGTGATCGACCTGCACCGCGCCCAGACCCGTCCGGCCATTACCCAGCGCTGGCGTAACAAGGATCTGGCGGCGCTGTACTTTTCGGCCCTGGACATTGGCTTGACCCAGCGTGACAAACTGCGCTTCCTCAAAGGCTACTTCCAGCAGCCGCTGCGCCAGATCCTGGCCGAAGAAGCGGCGCTGCTGAGCTGGCTCGAAGGCAAGGCCAACAAACTCTACGACCGTAAACAGCGATACGGGGACGCGCTCTGATGGCGGGTTGGAATCTGGAGCCTGGCTACAACGACCTGGCCGAAGACTTCGGCAGTCTTGAGGCGGTGTTTGCACTTCAGGGCGAGCGCCTGACCCGCGATCCGCTGTCCGAGGTCATTCGCGTGAAGCGCAATGGCGTCAATTATTACGTGAAGCGCTACGTGGGCGCGGGCAAGGGCTTGCGTCGTTACCTGGGCAAGCCGCGGGTGAAAATGGAATGGCAAAACCTCAAGCGTTTCGCCAAATGGGGCATTCCCACCGCCGAAGTCATCGCCTGGGGCCTGGAACGACGTGGCGCTGCGTATGATCGCGGAGCGATGATCACCCGCGAACTGCCGAACACCGAAGACTTGTCCGCACTGGCCGATCGGCATGATCCCAAGCTCGCGGACCGCGCCTGGGTCGACACCGTCAGCCGTCAATTGGCGGGTTACACCCGGACCATGCATGACCATCGTTTTACCCACAACGATTTGAAGTGGCGCAATCTGCTGATCGACGATCAGGCCAGGCTTTTCCTGATCGATTGCCCCAACGGTGATTTCTGGCGCGGTTTCTGGCTCAAATATCGCATCACCAAAGACCTGGCGTGCCTCGACAAAGTGGCCAAGTATCACTTGTCGGCCACCCAGCGCCTGCGCTTTTACCTGCAATACCGCCAACGGAACCGGCTGAATGCGGCCGATAAAAAACGGATCCGGCACGTGGTGAGATTTTTCGAGGGACGCGAATGACTGATTTTCTGGCCGCTGAAGACCGTGCGCTGCTTGAGCGCCACGGCCTCGGCACTTTCGACGCGCTCTGGGCCCGGCAGCTTGAAGCCGTGGACGAGCCCAACTCCGTCCGCGGTGGCTGGAGCAGCGTGTTTCGGCTGGATCTGGAAGGTCATGGCTTCTACCTCAAGCGTCAGAGCAACTACCAGATGTACACGTTGCATGCGCCTTTCGGCGAGCCGAGTTTCGCCCGTGAGTTTCGCAATATCAGCCGCTATGAAAAGCTCGGCATTCCGGCGCTGAAAGCAGCGTTCTTCGGTGAACGCAAAGTGGATGGCGAAGTCCGCGCGATTCTGCTGACTCGCGCCCTGGACGGCTGGGATGACCTCGACTCGTTGTTGCAATGCTGGTCGGACCTGAGCGAGGCGCAGCAGACGAAAATTCTGCAGGCCTGCGGGCAACTGGCGCAGCGCCTGCACGGTAAGCGCCAGGTTCACGGCTGTTTTTATCCCAAGCACATTTTTCTCCAGGCCAGCGGCGACGGCTACCAGGCCCAGTTGATTGACCTGGAAAAGACCCGGCCTTTGCTGCTTGGCCAGCGCGACCGGGTCAAGGACCTGGAACCATTGCTGCGTCGGGCGCCGGAGTGGAGCGAAGCGCAGTTGCGCATTTTGCTGGCTGCCTATCTGGATCAGGCGCAGGACAGTTCGCTGATCGACAGCTGGCTACAGCGCCTGACCGCGCGCCGCGGCCATAAGGAGAAGCGCTGATGCGTTTGTCTGAACTGAAAAACGCTGGCCGTACACCGAGCCTGCCGTTGAGTCTTTCGCTGGCCGATGCCGCCGGCCCCGCCGAATTACAGTTGTTGACCCTGTTGCGGGTGTTGCCGGGGCAGCGCTATGTCGGTGCCGGTGTCTGGCGCGGCCGGCCGGTGTTGGCCAAATTGCTGGTCGGCAGCAAGGCAGCTCGGCATTTTCAGCGGGAGCTGGACGGCGTGCGCTTGCTTGCCGCTCAAGGATTGACCACGCCGCAGCTGTTGGCTGATGGCTTGAAGGAGGGCGAGGGCGGCTGGCTGCTATTCGAATTTCTGGAGGGCGCCGAAAGTCTGGGTGATACCTGGAAGCAGGTCGAGAATTTACCGGTGTTGTCCGACGGGCAGGGAGCGGTGTTGGCTGAGGCGTTAGGCGCCATCGGTCAAATGCACCGCAGAGGCCTGTGGCAGGAAGACCTGCATCTGGACAACCTTTTGCGTCAGGGCAATCGACTGTATTTGATCGACGGCGCCGGGATTTGCTCCGAAACCCCTGGTCAGCCACTCTCGCGGCAAAAAGTTCTGGAAAACCTCGGGGTGTTTTTTGCCCAGTTGCCCAAGTCGATTGAGCCCTTCATTGAAGAATTGCTGGTGTATTACCTGCTCAGCAACGGCGAGCACGCCTTGCCCATGGAAGCCTTGCAGAAACATATCGACAAGGTCCGCGCCTGGCGGCTCAAGGACTATCTGATCAAGGTAGGTCGCGAATGCACGCTGTTCAGCGTCCAGCGCGGTGCGTTCGGTTTGCGCGCGATTCGTCGCGAGGAAGAAGCGGCGATGCTGCCGGTGTTGGCTCAGGCCGATGCCTTGCTCGACCAGGGTCACTTGTACAAGACCGGCGGCGCGGCGAGCGTAGGCAAAGTCGAGGTGGACGGCCGTACGCTGGTCATCAAGCGCTACAACATCAAAGGATTCGCCCACTGGCTCAAGCGCTTCTGGCGCCCGAGCCGTGCCTGGCATTCCTGGCGCGAAGGCAATCGGCTGGCGTTCCTCGGCATCGCCACGCCCAAACCGCTGGCGTTGCTTGAGAAGCGTTTTCTCTGGTTGCGCAGCCGGGCCTATCTGGTCACCGAGCATCTGCCCGGACCGGACATCATCGAACGCTTTGCGCCATATATTGAAAGCGGAGACGCTCCGGAAGCCGAACTGTTGGCGCTGGATCACCTGTTCACCGAACTGATTCGAGAGCGCATCAGCCACGGCGATTTCAAGGGCCACAACCTGTTCTGGCAGGAAGACCGCTGGGCGCTGATCGATCTGGATTCGATGTGCCAGCACGGTTCGCTCGGCAGCTTTGCCCCTGCGTATGCGCGGGATCGGGCGCGGTTTATGCGCAACTGGCCTGAAGGCAGTGCCTTGTATCAAATGATTGATCTGCGTTTGCCCAAAGACATCTCCAGCGCGACCTGAAGCGGGCCTGCTCGCGATGAGGCCCCGAACTGCCAGCGAAGATTAGGGGCATTCGCTTAAGAGCCGTCCTACACGATCTTGGGAAGTCATGAACTGTGGCCTGAATGACCGCGATGCTAGTTTGCCTGACGTACTCGGAGGGCAAGCTTTGACGATCAAGACGGCAGTCGCATCAGGTGTTATCTCACTGGCTTTGACGGGGTGCGGGACCGCCGTAACGGTCTTGCAGGACGATGCCGGCGCGGCCCAGAGTCTTCGTCGGCAAAAAACCTATTGTCAGTCCATCCCTCGGGTCTACAGCGGCCTGGCCTACGATTTTTGTGTATTGAATGCGCCGCCCGATCCCACGGGCATCCTCGTTTCGCTGGTTTTGCTGGATCTGGCCTTGTCTGGCGCGCTGGACACCGCCGTCTTGCCCTATACGATTTACCGGCAGGGTGTGGATGGCAATATTCAGATTTACTGGCGGCCCACGCGTGGATGAACAATGCCAGGGTCACCACTGCTTTCTCTTGCCGCTTGCAGCTAGAGGATTGAAGCTGCTTTTAAGCTATAATCCCGCCCTTTAGCTGTCTCTCGCCCGTTGCGAGGGCACATTAATTTTTGAGGCGCGTTGCGCCTGCACGCAGACTAAAGAGGCTAGACCCCTGTGGCATTGACGATTCTTGGCCTGTCCGGCGCCCTTAGCCATGATCCTTCCGCAGCCCTGTATATCGACGGCAAGCTGGTCGCGGCGGCGGAAGAAGAGCGCTTCGTACGCGATAAACATGCAAAGAACCGCATGCCCTACGAATCAGCGAAGTTCTGCCTCGAGCAGGCCGGCATCAAGCCTTCCGACGTCGATGTGGTAGCGATTCCATTCGCGCCGATCAGCCTGTTCGGCAAGGCCCGCTGGCAGTACGCCAAGCGTTACTGGTACGCACCGGACCGCGCACTCGACGCGATCCTGATGGGCAATCGACGCTACAAGCGCTATCGCAACAAGATCGTCTGGTGCCTGGAGCAACTGGGTTTTGATCCGAAAAAGATCAAGATCGAGCCGGTCGAACACCACTTGGCTCACGCCTCCAGCGCCTACCACTGCTCCGGTTTCAAAGAGAAAACCGCGATCCTCGGGATCGATGGCAAGGGTGAGTACGCCACGACCTTCTTTGGTTACGGTGAAAACGGCAAGATCCACAAGATCAAGGAATTCTTCGATCCGGACTCCCTCGGCGGCCTCTATGGCGCGATTACCGAATTCCTCGGTTTCGATATGCTCGACGGTGAGTTCAAGGTCATGGGCATGGCACCGTACGGCGACGCCAGCAAATACGATTTCTCCCGCCTGGCCTCGTTCGAAAACGGCGAGCTGGTCATCAACACCGATTACGCCAACGTCATTGGCCTGCGTCGCTACAAAGAGAAGGGCAAGGGTTACTACTTCTCGCCGAAGCTGATCGAGTGGCTGGGTCCGAAGCGCGAAGGCGACATCGCTGACGAGCCGTACATCCACTACGCCGCCAGCATCCAGGCGCTGTTCGAAAAAATTTCGCTGCAGATGATCGACTACTACCTGGGCGACGTGCTCAAGGAAACCGGCAAACTGGCCTACGCCGGTGGCTGTGCCTTGAACGTCAAGCTGAACCAGAAAATCATCGCCCGCGACGACGTCAAAGAGCTGTTCGTGCAGCCTGCGTCCGGCGACGCCGGCACCGCAGTCGGCGCCGCGGCCTATGTGTCTCACGCCCGCGGCGTACCGGTCGAGAAGATGGAACACGTCTACCTCGGCCCGTCGTACAGCAACGAAGACGTGATCGCGGCCTGCGCCCGTCACGAAAACAAGCCAACGTGGCGCAAGCTCGACAACATGCCCGAGCAGATCGCCAAGATCATGGTCGATGGCAACCCGGTGGCCTGGTTCCAGGGGCGCATGGAGTTTGGTCCGCGCGCCTTGGGTGGTCGCTCGATCATCGGTTGCCCGAGCATTGCGGGCGTGGCTGACCGCATCAACCACCAAATCAAGTTCCGCGAGCGCTGGAGGCCTTTCTGCCCGTCGATGCTCGACACCGTGGCGCCGCAGATGATCAAGATCGATCACCCGGCTCCGTTCATGACCTTCACTTTCGAAGTGGCGGAAGAATGGAAAACCCGCGTGCCGGAAGTCGTCCACGAGGACGGCACCTCCCGGGCCCAGGTGCTCAAGCGCGAATACAACCCGCGCTATTACGACATGATGAAAGCGCTGGAAGTGCTGACCGGCAACGGCGTGTCGCTGAACACTTCGCTCAACCGTCGTGGCGAGCCGATGATCTGCTCGCCGACGGACGCCCTGAACATGTTCTTCGGTTCGGATCTACAGTACCTGATCATGGAAGACATTCTGGTGGTCAAAGAGGGCGCGAACGCATATGACACGCTCGGCTGAACGCCATGTGCTGCAGTTCTGCCACGGCTATGACGGGCCGTTTCTGGACTGCGCGCGGCAGTACGCCAGCCTGTTCGCGGGAACCGGCTATCGCGTGACCACGGTGTTTCTGACCGGGGTCGCCGATGCTGAAGTCGCCGCGGCATGCGCTTCCGATGAAGTGTTGTTCATGGAATACAGCTCCAGGGCCATCCGCGGCCTGAAGCTGGGCGCCATCGGCGATCTGCGCAAGATCGCCGCTTCGCGCAACTTCAGTTTCTGTATCGCCCACCGTTTCAAACCTATTTATATCGCCTTGCTTGGCACTTCGTTGCCGGTGATTGGCGTGCATCACGCGTTTGACGATTACAAGCGCGGCAGCCGTAAACTCTTCGCGCAAATCTTTCGCAAGCGTCTCAGTCTGCTCGGGGTTTCCGATGCGGTACGCGATGACATGCGCCAATGCCTGCCCAAGTGGCCGGCGGGGCGGATTCGAACGCTGTACAACCGCATCGACGTGCAAGCCTTGCAGGACAGCCAGGTGTCGGCGCGCGAGGCCCGGGAAATCCTCGGCCTCTCGGCGGATGCCTGGATCGTCGGCAACGTCGGACGGCTACACCCGGACAAGGACCAGGCGACGTTGCTGGAGGGTTTTGCCGCCGCGCTGCCGGGTTTGCCGGCCAACAGCCAACTGGTGATTCTCGGTAGCGGTCGTCTGGAACAGGATCTCAAGGCTCAGGCCCGCGAACTGGGGATTGGCGACCGTGTGCTGTTCCTCGGCCAGGTTCCCGAAGCCCGACGATATTTCCGCGCCTTCGACGTGTTTGCCCTGAGTTCCGATCACGAACCGTTCGGCATGGTCTTGCTCGAAGCCATGGCGGCGGGCGTGCCGTTGCTCGCCACGGCGTGTGGCGGGGCGAAGGAAGTGGTCGAAGGCGTGGGTATTCTGTTCCCGCTGGGCGATGCCGAGCATTTGGCTCAAGGACTGCAGCATCTGGCCGCGATGGACGAGCAGCAGCGTCAGCAATGCGCCGAGCTGATGCTCGAACGCCTGCATGAACGCTTCTCCGACCGCGCGGTACGCGATGCCTTCTGGCATTTGCCACACGTTATCGAACTGGCGCCGAGGGGCTGATGCTCAACCGATTTCAAGGCTGGCGCGAACGTGGCTGGTCGGTAACCGACGCCTCGACTTATGCCGAGACCTGGCAACGTTTTGGCGGCAGCGTCGCGACTCATCCGATGGTGGTCGAGCGACTGGCGCAGTTGGCCGACATTCCGGTGCGCTACCTGGCCTGGGAGCAGAACGGCGCAGTCAAAGCGGCGATCCCGACCTGGGGTCGCGATCTTGCGTTATCCAAAGACGTGCTCAAGCGCAGCGGCAAAAAAGGCCTGTTCGACCTCGGCAACGCCGAGATCATCTTGCCGGCCGCCGACGATGCGCAGGCTCCCCTTCGGCATCGTGGCCGCTACTTGTCGGCGCTGAACGAAAGCCGTTTTACCGGCATCAAGCTACAGGCCGAGCAACTGGCCATGGCTCGCACGCCCGAAGAACTGTCGAAAAAGTTTCGTTACAACCAACGCCGCGAACTGCGTCTGCTGGAAGAAGCCGGCGGGGTGGTGCGACCGGTTACCGAGTTTTCCAGTGCCGAGCTGGCGGCGATCTACTGCGACCTGTTTCAGCGCCGCTGGGGTTTCCCGGCCACGGGTGCCGATCGCATGGCCGAGGTCATCGAGTTGTTGCGCGAGCTGCTGATCGGCTCGGTAATCTTCCTCAACGATGCGCCTATTGCGATCCAGCTGGTGTACCGCGTCGAGACGCCGCAGTGGATCAGCGTCGAATACATCAATGGCGGTGTCGACCCGCAAACCCGTGAATTCAGTCCCGGTAGCGTGCTGAGTTTTCTCAATACCCAGAGCGCCTGGGAACATGCCCGGGCGCTGGACAAACCCTTGCGCTTTTCCTTCGGTCGCGCCGACCGGGAATACAAGGATCGCTGGTGCAACCCTGTGCCGGTCTTCACCGTATGAGTCAGCCCATGAGCCGCAAACAACAACTGCTCAAGCGCCATCGCCGCAATAAACGTATCGGTCTGTTGATCGCGCTGGCGCTGTTGATTGCCGTCGGTGTGCTGGTGGCCTGGTGGTTGCCGCTGGTAATCGCGGTCCTCGGCTGGATTGCCCACGAAGCCTGGTTTGCCGACCATTTGTTCTATTCCCCCAAAGACGATTACCAGTACAGCTTCCCGCCGTACACGCCGCAGCCCAAGGTTCATCTGAACGGTGAGCACTTGCGGCTTGACGAGGGCGTCATGTTGGTGGAGGACGCCACACTGGTGTTGGCGCTGCGAGTGAAGAGCACTTGGCTGGGGCGCTTCATCGATCCTGTGGTCGAGTTGTTGGGTGGCGAGAACCCAGACCGGCAGACCTTCGAGCGGGGAGTGAACGGGCTGCGGTATCTCAATCTGAGTGGTCAGGCGCAAGTTTTGTCGCGCGGCGAACTGCGTTTGCGTGGGCGCTTCTGCCAACTGCTCGGCGAGCCCGTATTGTGGGCGTTTGAGCATCCGGATTTTCGCCGTCAGCGGGTGATGGTGATTGCACCGCACGCTGACGACGCCGAACTGGCTGCCTATGGTTTGTACAGCCAGGCCGATGAAGCCTGGATCGTCACGCTCACTGCCGGTGAGATCGAAGCCGAACACTATCAGCGGATGGGCCTGAGCAAGGTCGATGCGGCACGTTTGAAGGGTCGTTTGCGGGCCTGGGACAGTATTGCCGTACCGCGTTGGGCCGCGGTGCCCGAAGCCCATTGCGTGCAACTGGGCTATTTCTGTTTGCAGCTGGCGGCGATGCAGGCTACGCCGACTCAGTCGGTGGGCTCGCGGGAAGCGGATGTGAGTGATACCCGACTGTTTCGCCAATTGAATCCCTTTGCCTTGCCGGGCGATGTCGACGGCGCGCCGACCTGGAACAACCTGCTCGCGGACCTGCGAGCCCTGTTGTTGCGTGCGCAGCCTGAGGTGATCGTGCTACCTCACCCGTCCCTCGATCCTCATCCCGATCATATTTGTGCTCAAGAAGCCGTTCTCGAAGCATTGAAAGGACTGGAGTGGCAACCGACGCTGTTGGGTTACGCCAACCACCTGCACGACAACGATCGCTGGCCGATGGGTGATACGGGAGACGGTACGGCACTTCCACCGGTGTTCGATCCGGCCCGGTCACTCCATCCCTACTGCCTCTTGCTTGATCGAGCGCAGCAGTGTGACAAGGCCATGGCGTTGGGAATGATGCATGACTTGCAGCCCCAGGCCCCGTTCAAGCGTCGCTTGCGCCGCTGCTTACAGCGCCTGTTGGCAGGGCGTTCAGGGTCGCCCTACGGCGAGAACGAATTTTTTCGCAAGGCTGTGCGCCGCCAGGAATTGTTCTGGCGTTTGTAAGGTTTCAGTGGCCTGAATACGTCTGCCTCTGAGCGTAGATGGTTTCTGGTATTGCTCGGTTTGCCGTTGCGGCAAGGAAGACGATGAAAGTTTTATTTCTGGTGCAGAAAGATCAGCGAGCCATTCTTGACCGTTTGTACGACGGAGTGGCAGCGCATTGTGAGTGCGACTTACGCTGGCTGAGCAGCGATGACCAGCGCAACCTGCGTCGCTATTTCCGGCGTGAAATCGATGTGTCGCGCTATGACCGGATCGTGTTTTTCCTGCGTTTCAAGCAGGAGATCCGGCAGGTCGGATTTATCCGGACGGTTCCCAACCTGGTGATACTCGAGCACGACGCTTACCAGAACTACATTCCCTGCAAGTACACCGGCAAGTTCAGCGCGCATTACCGCCGCTTGCCGTGGGCGCGGGTGATCAGTTCCGGCTTCGTCGTTACCGAGCGTTTGCGCGGGGAAGGTTTCGATGCGGTGTTCGTGCCCAAGGGTTATGACCAGACGCAGCTTGAGGATCAGGGCCGCGAGCGGGATATCGAACTGGCGTTTGTCGGCAGTACCAACAGTGTCGCGTACAGCGGTCGAAAGGCTTTGCTTGATGAGTTGGGACGAGTCGAAAACCTGGTGGTGACGCGAACCAAGTCCGGTGAGGAGTATCGCGATACGCTCAACCGTATCCGCTTTTTCGTCAGTGCCGATGTCGGCATGGGCGAGTTCATGATCAAGAATTTCGAGGCCATGGCCTGCGGTTGTGTATTGCTGGCCTATGACCAGGGCGCGGCGGAAAGCCAGGCGTTGGGTCTGCAGGACATGCACAACGTGGTGTTCTATCAGAGCATTGCGCAACTTCAGGAAAAACTGGCGTTATTGCGTGGCGACCCGAATCTGGCGCAGCGTATCGCTCGCAATGGCCGCGAGCTGGCCGTCAGCCAGTTCAGTTTTTCACGCATTGGCCAGCGTATTGTCGAAGAGCTCGAGCCACCATTACGGGCTCGTGCGCCTCTGAAACTATTAGAAAAAATCCGCCTGAAACTGGGCATTTGACAAGCGTTGACCGGCCATTGATATTGCTGGCGACTTTTACCTGATTGGGATTCCAGTGCGATTTTCAAAAGAAAGTGACATCACATTGGTGGTCACCAGCTGTGGCAGGCTCGATCTGCTCAAGATGACCCTCGAGAGCTTTGATCAATTCAATACCGCTGCCATTCGCGAAGTTTTCATTACTGAAGATGCGGGTGACGAAGGTGTGCGCGCGATCATTCCTGAGCATTGGAAGGATCACTGCACGGTATTCGTCAACCGGCCGAAGCTGGGCCAACTGGCATCCATCGATCTGGCGTACTCACACGTCAAGACGACGCACATTTTTCACTGCGAGGATGACTGGGAGTTCTACCGCCCAGGGTTTGTCGAAGACTCCTTGACCATTCTCGAATCGCGCCCGGAAATCCTGCAGGTGTGGCTGCGTAGCTATAATCACGATCTGCGTGTTCACAGTCCTTACATTCGTCTGGGGGCGCGTGAAATCGTCGGTGGAGTGGCCTGTTACCCGTTGATTTCCGACAAACCGGAATGGCAGGGTTTCTCTTTGAATCCAGGTTTGCGACGGATCAAGGATTATCAATTGTGTGCGCCATTTTCCAGCTACAGTGGGGAGAAGGCTCTGTCGTTGCGATACGCAGAGTTGGATTTGACGGCCCTGACGCTCGAAGCGGACGCTGTCATGCACACCGGGTTTGGCTTGCACGTGCAAACACCTATCGAGCGTCAGCGCAAGGCGCGCCGCAGTCGGCGCGAACAGATTAAGTTCGCCTTGGTTTTGTTGTTGGGAGTCTGCATTGGCTGGTTCATCAACTAACGACACAGCAGCTTATCTTCAACCCATGCATTGGCTGTTCGCCCTATGAATATTCTTAACGTCATGTGGGCCGGCGGTGCTCCGTTTGCCTCTATTCACAAGGTGCACCAGCAGATATTGTCCCAGGCCGCGCCCTCTGCGCCGGTCAAAACCTGGTTGCTTCAGGGAGGGGCATCCGAGTGTGGGGTAAACGTGGGTGAGGTGCGTGAGTGGGGACTGACTTCCGCCCGATTGAAAGGACGACATTTCTGGCGCCTGGCCAAACCCTTGATGCAAGCCCGATTTCGGCGCGCGCTCATAGAGAGTGAAGCGCATCTGGTGCTGCTGGACGGATTCGGTGTAGCACGCACGCTATTGCCAATACTCAAGTCATTGCCGCAGATTCGTGCGGTGGTGATATTTCATGGTTCGACACGACTGCACTCTGGCGATCGATCGCTGTTCCAACAGATCCCGGCTTCCCGGCTGACATTGATCGCGGTATCGAACACGTTGGCGGACTCGCTTAGCCGAGGTCTGCAAGTCCCGGTCATGACGTTGCGTAGCGCATTCGAACCTGCGTCCTTCCGATCTGCCCTGCTCCCGCGGAAAGACGCACGGATCCGATTAGGACTGGCCCCGGACGAGGGACTGGTGCTCGGTGCAGTAGGCCGGCTGGTCTCCGAAAAAGGTTTTGCTTGTCTGCTCGACGCGTTTGCCGCGGCAACGCATGAGCGGCCCGATCTGCAGTTGGTGATTATTGGTGAAGGCACGGCCCGCGCCACCCTGGAAGCGCGTGTTGAGGAACTGGGGTTGTGCGGAAAAGTCTTGTTGCCGGGTCATTTGAATGACGCAGCGCGGCTCTACCGTGCATTTGACTGGATCGCGATCCCGTCGCTCGAAGAGGGCCTGGGATTGATCATGCAGGAAGCGGTGATGTCGGGCGTTCCAGTGCTGTCCAGTGAGCTTCCCGTATTTCGCGAGCAGTTGGCAGACACCGGCAGGTATGCCGAGGCCAATGACGTCAGTGCCTGGAAGGATGCAATCGTGCGCGCATTCGGCACTTCTCCCGAAACGGTCGCCGCGGAGCAATACCAGGCACTTGCACCGGATCAAGCCTGGCTGGATTTCAGCCAGACCGCCCGCACACTACTTTCATGAAGCCAGCACGGCCCGCTCGAGTGCTTGCATCGGAAAGGTGTCGTTCAGATTCTCGCGGGCAATGTAGCGGGCGAAGTGCTGAAGATTGCGCTTGATCAAATGCCGCGGCAGCGGCCCGCGCAGGAAGCGCATGTCCGCGACATCAATCAGGCCCATGCGGTTGTCCGGCGTGACCACGATGTTGCCCAGATGCAGCGACCGGAAATAAATCCCCGACTGATGAAGACTGCGTATCAACCCGGCCAGTTCTGGCAGGGCTTGCGGCCAGTTGAAACCTTCCTTGTTGGAAATCTGGCGCAGGGTTTCTCCGGGCAGCGGCTGGTACAGCACGGCCGTCATGCCTGGCGCTTGCAGTCGGTAATACTGCAGAACCTGCAAGGTCGGTACTCCGAGCTTTTGCAGCCCGGCGACATTGTCGATGAAGCGTTTCGAGTACGGACGAAACAGCGCCGACGAAAAAATACGCTTGCGACGAAACAGTTTAAGAATATTTCCATCCTGCAACAGGTAGACTTTCGGCCCGTAGCTGTCGGCCTCCAGTATTTTGGCGCCGTCAATCATCTGATTTAGAGCGGCTTGCGGAAGCCGGGAACATTGCATTGTAGAAAGCCTTGTTGGAAGAACGGGGCGCTATAGCGGGCAATGATGCCGAAAAGTTTCAGCTTTAACCATGCCGGGTCGGGTGGGTGATCTCTCTCAGGAGCAATTTGATGCAAGAAACACGTTGGGCGCAAGTCTGGATGGCGACAGGTTTTTTGTGGTTTTTGCTGGCAATTGCCATTGCACCTTCCAACAAGGTTTATCAACAAGGAATGGTGGCATTGCTTTGGTTGCCGGCTCTGGTGTTCTCCTGGACTGCCCGTGCCCGGCTCCGGGAAATGTTTGATGAGCAACGCTGGATCTACCTGCCGCTGCTCGGGCTCCTGGTCTGGTCAGTGATGAGTCTTTCATGGACGAATGCGCCAGACGCCGGGCGCGAAGCCAAGCGCTTGACATACATCCTGATATTTCTGCTGTTCTTTCCGGTTTTTGCCAATGGCCAGCCTGAGCGTGTGATTCGCATCATGCAGTGGGGCGGGATTGGATTGGCGTTAACCGCCGCGGTGGCCATCGCCAAATTTTATGGGGTTGATGGCAACGCGTTGAGCGCGCGCGCTGAAGGCCTGGGCGAGTTGGCCCATCCGATATTGGGTGGCTATGTGATCGGCCTGGCAGCGGTGTGGCTGCTTCTCTGGGCTCCGCGCGCTGGCTTGATGCAGGTGGCCTGTGGGATTGCGCTGGTTTTTCTATGCGGATTTGTCCTCCTCAGCCAGAGTCGCGGCGCTGCCTTGGCCATGTTTCTCACCATACTTGCCATGCCGATCTGGTGTCGTGATCGACGCAGTCGCATTGTCGCGGCAGCCGCTTTGATCGTGGCCATGCTGGCTTTCTGGTTTTTCGAGGCGTTGGTGGTTGCGCGCGGAGTGTCGTACCGTCCGCAGATCCTGATGGCCAGTCTGCAAATGATCGCTGAGCATCCGTGGCGCGGTTTGGGTCTTGGTGCTGACTACAAAGTATTCACCGAAGGGCTGTATTTTGATCACGCCCACAATCTGTTCACCCATGTCACCATCGTGCTGGGGGTGCCAGGGTTGCTGTTGTGGTGTGCGATCTGGCTTGCGGTATTGCGCGAGGCCTGGAAAGTCCGGGAAACACTTTATGCCCGGGGGATCATCGGGATCTGGATGTTCTCGACCCTGGCCATGCAATTCGATGCGGCCAGCCTGACCGGAACACCTCGGGCCGAGTGGTTCATCAGCTGGTTGCCCGTAGGGCTGGCCAGTGTTTTGGTATGGGCGCGGGCCAATCCCGGCGCTTGTGATAAAATTTCGCGTTCTTCCTAACCAGTGAGCTCTACGATGAGTGATGCACCGCCCAAAGCGGGACAGGATTCCAGCCTGAAAATCTATTTTCGGCTGTTGGGGTATGTAAAACCCTACATCGGCCTTTTCCTGGTGAGTATCGTGGGCTTCGTGATCTTTGCCTCTACTCAGCCGATGTTGGCGGGAATTCTCAAGTATTTCGTCGATGGCCTGAGTAACCCTGAAGCGGTGCTCTTCCCCAACGTTCCGTATTTGAAAGACCTGCAGTTGCTGATGGCCGTGCCGTTGCTGATCATCCTGATCGCTGCGTGGCAGGGGCTGGGTTCGTTCCTGGGTAACTATTATCTGGCGAAGGTTTCGTTGGGGCTGGTGCATGATCTGCGTATCGAGCTGTTCAACAAACTGCTGGTACTGCCCAACCGCTATTTCGACACCCACAACTCCGGGCATTTGATCTCCCGTATTACCTTCAACGTGACCATGGTCACCGGTGCCGCCACGGATGCCATCAAAGTGGTGATCCGTGAAGGCCTGACCGTGGTGTTCCTGTTCGCCTATTTGCTGTGGATGAACTGGAAGTTGACCCTGGTGATGCTGGCAATCCTGCCGCTGATTGCCTTCATGGTGGGTAATACCAGCAAGAAATTCCGCAAGCAGAGCAAGAAAATCCAGGTGGCCATGGGCGATGTCACTCACGTGGCTTCCGAGACCATCCAGGGCTATCGCGTGGTGCGCAGCTTCGGTGGCGAGAGTTACGAAGAGCAGCGCTTTGCCGCCGCGAGCCAAGGTAATACAGACAAGCAATTGCGCATGACCAAGACCGGTGCGGTCTACACCCCCATGCTGCAATTGGTGATTTATACCGCCATGGCGGTGTTGATGTTCCTCGTGTTGTTCCTGCGGGGCGACGCCACGGCCGGTGACCTGGTGGCTTACATCACTGCCGCAGGCTTGCTGCCCAAGCCGATCCGGCAATTGTCTGAAGTCAGCTCGACCATCCAGAAGGGTGTCGCCGGTGCCGAAAGCATTTTCGAGCAACTGGACGTTGAGCCTGAAGTCGACAACGGCACTGTAGAGCGTGATCGGGTCAACGGTCATCTGGAAGTTCGCAACCTCAGCTTCACTTACCCGGGAACCGAGCGCGAGGTGTTGAAGAACATCAGCTTCAGCGCGGCACCGGGGCAAATGGTTGCACTGGTCGGTCGTTCCGGCAGCGGCAAGTCGACCCTGGCGAGCCTGATTCCGCGCTTCTATCACCACGACATTGGTGAAATCCTGCTCGATGACGTCGAAATCGAAGACTATCGCCTGCGCAATCTGCGTCGACACGTAGCTCAGGTCACGCAGCACGTAACGCTGTTCAACGACACCATCGCCAACAATATCGCCTACGGTGATCTGGCTGGCGCACCTCGCGCCGACATTGAGAAGGCTGCTACGGACGCCTATGCAATGGACTTCATCGCGCAGATGCCGAAAGGCCTGGATACCCAAGTCGGGGAGAACGGCGTGCTGCTGTCCGGCGGTCAGCGCCAACGTCTGGCGATTGCCCGGGCGCTGTTGAAGAACGCGCCGCTGCTGATTCTCGACGAGGCGACTTCGGCACTCGATACCGAGTCCGAACGCCACATTCAGGCAGCGCTGGATCACGTCATGAAAGGACGTACCACTCTGGTGATCGCTCACCGCTTGTCGACCATCGAGAAGGCTGATCTGATCCTGGTCATGGACCAGGGGCAAATCGTCGAGCGTGGCACCCACTCGCAACTGTTGGCGCAAAACGGTTACTACTCGCGCCTGCATGCGATGGGCCTGGATGCTCCGGCCGAAGACATCGCCTGAAACCCGACTTTGCAGGAGCTGCCGCAGGCTGCGATCTTTTGATCTTGCTTTAATAAATCAAAAGATCGCAGCCTCGTTGCTCTCAATAGCGCCTACAGCATTCTTCGCGAATTTATCCGTTGCAACCGTCGCACAAGCCCGTGCCCGCCCTGTGTTAATATCGCGCCCCTGTTCATTTTGTATGTGGGTTGCTCCATGAAGTTGTCCATGCCGCGATTCGATCAAGCCCCTGTCTTGGTGGTCGGCGATGTCATGCTCGACCGTTACTGGCATGGTGGTACCTCACGGATTTCCCCTGAGGCGCCAGTACCGGTAGTCAAGGTCGAGAACATCGAGGACCGCCCGGGCGGTGCCGCCAACGTTGCGTTGAACATTGCCGCGCTCGGTGCGCCGGCCTCGCTTGTCGGGGTGACCGGCGACGATGAAGCCGCCGACAGCCTGGTCAATAGCCTCAAGGGCGCAGGTGTGCGAGCGTTGTTCCAGCGCATCGCGCATCAGCCGACCATCGTCAAGCTGCGGGTGATGAGCCGTCACCAGCAACTGCTGCGTATCGACTTCGAAGAACCGTTCGCCACCGACGCGCTGGCGTTGTCCGCGCAGGTCGACGAACTGCTCGAAGGCATCAAGGTGCTGGTGCTGTCCGACTACGGCAAAGGCGCGCTGAAAAATCATCAGGTGTTGATCCAGGCTGCTCGTGCACGTGGCATTCCGGTGCTGGCGGACCCCAAGGGCAAGGATTTTTCGATCTACCGCGGAGCGAGCCTGATCACGCCTAACCTCAGCGAATTCGAAACCATCGTCGGCGGTTGCGCCGATGAGCACGAATTGGTAAGCAAGGGCGCGCAGTTGATGCACGACCTCGAACTCGGTGCCTTGCTGGTGACCCGTGGCGAACACGGTATGACACTGTTGCGCCCGGATCATCCGGCGCTGCACCTGCCGGCCCGCGCCCGTGAAGTGTTTGACGTGACCGGTGCCGGCGACACGGTGATTTCCACCCTGGCAGCGGCGATTGCTGCTGGCGAAGAACTGCCACACGCGGTCGGCCTGGCCAACCTGGCGGCGGGTATCGTGGTTGGCAAACTCGGTACGGCGGCCATCAGTGCGCCGGAACTGCGTCGTGCCATCCAGCGTGAAGAAGGTTCCGAGCGTGGTGTGCTGGGTCTCGAACAGCTGCTGCTGGCGGTCGACGATGCCCGTGCGCACAACGAGAAGATCGTATTCACCAACGGTTGCTTCGACATCCTGCATGCCGGTCACGTGACTTACCTGGAGCAGGCTCGGGCGCAGGGCGATCGCCTGATCGTTGCGGTCAATGACGACGCCTCGGTCAGCCGCCTGAAAGGACCGGGCCGACCGATCAACAGTGTCGACCGGCGCATGGCTGTTCTGGCCGGACTGGGCGCGGTGGATTGGGTGATCAGCTTCCCTGAAGGCACGCCGGAAAACCTGCTGCGCGAGGTCAAGCCGGATGTGTTGGTCAAGGGTGGAGACTACGGAATCGACCAGGTGGTCGGAGCTGACATCGTGACCGCTTACGGCGGCACCGTGAAAGTGCTGGGACTGGTGGAAAACAGCTCCACGACCGCAATCGTCGAGAAGATCCGCAAGTCCGAGTGATGCAGCCCTAATAGGCGCTGGCTTGCCAGCGATGGTCGTTAACGATGGCGCATTTCAATTGAAGAGATGCGGCGCCTTTGAGTCCATCGCTGGTAAACCAGCTCCTACAGGGTCAGGAGCTTACTTTCTTGCGCGGCACGATTTTCTTCAGCAGCAATTTGGCCTTCCCGCGCAACCGCGCCAATCCCGAATCCTTCCCCGGCGCGCTCAACCCCTGCTGCCTCACCCAATCCTTCCAGCGAATCCGCTCATCCCTTACCAGCCAGCCTTCTTGCCGGGCAAAGCTTTCGGCCAGGTACAAACCGCGCGTGCTCGCCGGGTACAGCTGATCCTTTTTCAAGGTGTAGAGCTCAGCCATGGGATGGCCGTCCTGCAAAGGCATCAGATACAAATCAGGGCGCTTGCGATCAAGGCGAGCGACGAGTTGATCGCCTTCCAGCCGCTCATCAACATGGAAAAGGCTCAAGGATTTGGCTTCCTTGGGCACTTCCAGACGCAAGTCGTAGATCAATTGCAGTGAGGCGGTCGGCAAATGCACATAGGCGCGTGGCCGTTCGATCAACTGCAGGTTGGCACAACGCACTGGCCGCGCCGAGCCGGACAACGGGGACAGTCGAAACGGCAAAGCCTCGCGGTAATGCAGGGCGGCCGAGTAGGGCGCCGGCAGCCACGTATCGTTGAAGCGCCCGCCGAGCCAGCCTTCCGGGGTTTCCAGCAGACATTCCTCGGCAATCTCCTGAATCGCCGTGTGCAGCGGCAGGTTCAACTCATGGGCCGGCACGTAGCCGGAAATCAGCTTGAGCACCACATCGCCGCGGTCTTGCCGACGTTGGCGCACCAGCACCCAGTAATCGCGATTTTGCCAATGCAGCGTCAGGCGTACCGAAACCCCGAGGTTGGCCAGTTCAAGGGAAAACCGTTCCGTGTCGGCGACGATTACCGGGCGCCGACGTTGCAGGATCTGAGAGAAATTCAGCGGTCTCCCTACGCTCTGATAAGTCAGGCCTTCGGGAGTCGCTTCGACGAATAACGGCAGGGTCTTGAAGTTGCTCGGGTTCTTTCTTATGAGCGTACGCGGCATGTCGGCTCCTGCTTAAGGCCGCGTGGGCGGCGTCAGTTGCTACGTAGGACCTGGGCAACGGTCGCGACGTTGTGGGCGAGGTGCAGCGGATTAATGGTCCCGACAATAGCACTGGCGACACCCGGATGTTCGAACAACAACTCGAAACTGGCGCGCACCGGGTCCACGCCTGGGTTCAGGCACACGTGACCGCTGGCGAGGGCTTTTTTGACCAGAATGGCTTTGCCGTGAGCAGCAGCATAGTCAATGACGGCCTTTTCGGTTTGCTCGTTCAGATTGTAGGTGACCATCGCACAATCGCCTTGCTCCAGAGCTTTCAAACCGCCTTCGACGGTCTTGCCGGAGAAGCCGAAGCCGCGAATCTTGCCTGCGGCCTTGAGTTCGGCGAGGGTCGCGTAGACTTCGCAGTCATTGAGAATCGCCAGATCGTTGCCGTCGGAATGCACCAGCACCAGGTCGATGAAATCCGTTTCTAGGCGTTGCAAGCTCCGTTCTACCGAGAGCCGGGTATGCGAGGCGCTGAAATCGTGGCGCGATTGGCCGTTGGCAAACTCTTCGCCGACCTTGCTGACAATCACCCAATCCTGACGCTGACCACGCAGCAGTGGGCCGAGGCGTTCTTCACTGCGACCATAAGCCGGCGCGGTGTCGATCAGGTTGATGCCCATGTCACGGGCGAGTTTGAGCAGCATGCGCGCTTCGTCATCATCGGGAATCTGGAAACCGTTGGGGTATTTCACCCCTTGATCCCGGCCGAGTTTTACCGTGCCCAGGCCCAGTGGAGACACCAGCAGGCCGGTGCTGCCCAAGGGGCGATGCAAGTCATGCAGGGTTGGTTGGCTCATGGCAGCAGTTGCTCCCAGGCCGGGATGCCCATGGGCGGTTTTGGCAATTCGGGTAGTGGTGTGACCGGGCCCGGTTGAATGCCATCGCGGGCAAGGCTGGCGATCACCCGGTCGGCGAAGTCCGGCGCCAGCGCCAGTTTGGTTGGCCAACCCACCAGCAGTCGGCCTTCCTCGGCAACAAACGCATTGTCAGGACGGGTCAGGCCCGATTGCAGTGGCTCGGCGCGGTCCACGCGCAAGGTTGCCCATTGCGCCGTGCTCAGGTCGATCCATGGCAACAACTGGCCGAGTTCTTTTTGCGCTGTGGCGATTTGCTCGGCAGGTTCACGGGCTACGCCTTCGGCTTCAGCGATGTCGCCACCCAGGTACCAGACCCATTGGCCGTCGGCGGCCGGGTGGGTGGTCACGGTGATGCGCGGTTTGGTGCCACCACCCAGGCAGTGGGCGTACAGCGGTTTGAGGCCCGGCCCCTTGGCGATGATCATGTGCAGCGGCCGGCGCTGCATGGCTGGCTGACTCAGGCCCAGTGCTTCGAGCAGCGCCGCAGTCCCGGCGCCGGAGCTCAAGACGATGCGTTGCGCGCGGATTTCCCGCTCGTCCACCTTCAGGCCGACCAACACGCCACCTTCAAGCAGCGGTTCGATTTTCTGCCCGGCGAGCAACCCGTCACCCGCCAGATCCGCCAGGCGCTGGACCAGGCTCGGCACATCGATCACCAGTTCCGCCAAGCGATAGACTTTGCCCTTGAAGCGCTTGTCTTGCAGGGCGGGCGGCAGTTGATCGCCTTTAACCTGATCGACGCGACCGCGCACGGCTTTGCTGGCAAAGAAGCTGGTGAGGTTGCCGGCGATTGTGCCGGGCGACCAAAGGTAATGGGCTTCGGACAACAGGCGTACGCCGGACAAATCCAGCTCGCCGTCGCCCGTCAGGGCTTCGCGCCAGCGGCGTGGCATGTCGGCGATGGCTTCAGAGGCACCAGTCAGGGCGCCATGCAACGCGTACTTGGCGCCGCCATGGATGATGCCCTGGGACTTTACACTCTGCCCGCCACCGAGGCTGGCGCTTTCCACCAGCACGGTCGAAAAACCCTGGCGACGCAGGCGTGCATTCAGCCAGAGGCCGGCGACACCAGCGCCGACAATCAGAACGTCGGTGGAAATTACGGATGGCATTCGGCGACCTCAGTGTTCAAGACGAGGGCGCAGTATACAAGGCATCTTCAGGATGCAGGTGGCCCTGTAGGAGCCGGCTTGCTGGCGATCCGGCCAACGCGGTGTGCCGGATGCACCGCTATCGCCAGCAAGCCGGCTCCGACAGAGTGTCAGTGACCGGCGGTTTTCGAGAACAGCTGGATTACCACAACCCCCAGCACAATCAACGCCATCCCCAGCATCGCCGGCACATCCAGCTTCTGCCCGTAGATAAACAGCGCGGCGACGCTGACCATCACGATCCCCATCCCGGCCCACACCGCATACGCCACGCCCACCGGCACGCTGCGCACCACCAGGGTCAGCATCCAGAAGGCAATGCCATAACCGACGATCACCAACAGCAACGGCAACGGCGTGCTGAAGCCTTTGACTGCTTTCATCGAAACAGTGGCAATCACTTCGGCGCAGATGGCGATGGCCAGGTAGTAGTAAGCGGTCATGGATCAATCCTCATATGAAGTGTTGCTTGCTGAGTTCGGCATTCTAGAGATTCTCCAGATGCGGTAAAGTCATTACCTATCTGTTCTATAGATGGGTTTGCCATGCAATGGAATCTTGAACAACTGCGCTTGTTTGTCGGGGTGGCGGAGCAGCGTTCGTTTTCTGCCGTGGCGCGCGACCAGCGCAAAGCCCAGTCGGCGGTCAGCAGTGCGATTGCGCTGTTGGAGGAAGACCTGGGTGTAAGCCTGTTCGATCGCAGCAGCGGTCGCCAGCCGAAACTCACCGAGGCCGGCAATGCCTTGCTCGAAGAAGCGCGTGAAGTGCTGCGCCAGTGCGAGCGTCTCAATGGCCGGGCGCTGGCGATGATGCGTGGCCAGGAAGCGCGCCTACGTCTGGCCCAGGACGAGGCGATGCCTTACCAACCGGTGATTGAAAGCTTTGAGGCGTTGGCGGAAAAATTCCCCAGCCTTGAAGTGCAACTAACCAGCGCTGCCCAGGGCGATGTGGCGCGCAAACTGGTGGAACGTCGGGCCGATCTGGGTTTGCTGTTCTATCACGATCAAATTCCTGAAGCCCTTGAACGGCGGGTGCTGGGCAGCGTCGAGATGGTTACGGTTTGCGGCGTCGGGCACTCGTTGGCGGCGAAGGCTGAAGTGAACTGCCAGGAACTGGCGCGGCATCGCCAGTTGCTAATGTCCACGCAGTCCAGCATCTACCCCGGCAGCGAAGCGGCCAGCCCGCAGGTCTGGCGGGCCGACAGTTTCTACGTAATGGCCGAATGGCTGGTACGCGGCCTCGGCTGGGCCTGGTTGCCACGTCACGTGGTGCAGTACCCGGCGTATCAGGATTTGATGGTCGAACTGGCCAGCGAATGGACTCCGCCGGCGCTGGTGGTGGAATTGGTCTGGCGTCGCGACGAACCGCTCGGTCCGGCGGCTCGCTGGCTGGCGGAACGTTTTGCCATACACCTACAGGCGATCGGCGAAAAAACCGATAAACTCCGCCGCCATGAATAGAACTCTCTACACCGCGCTGTTTTACCTGGGGCTGCCATTGGTAGCGATTCGGTTGTGGCTGCGGGCGCGCAAGGCGCCGGCCTATGCAAAACGTGTCGGCGAGCGTTTCTCCTTTGGGATGCCGGCGATGAAGCCCGGTGGAATCTGGGTGCATGCGGTTTCGGTAGGCGAAAGCATTGCCGCGGCGCCAATGATTCGCGCCTTGCTGCAACGTTACCCACAACTGCCGATCACCGTGACCTGCATGACGCCGACCGGTTCGGAACGCATCCAGGCGTTGTTTGCCAACGAACCGCGCATCCAGCACTGCTATCTGCCGTATGACTTGCCATGTGCCGCCAAACGCTTCCTTGATCGGGTTCATCCAAAACTGGCGGTGATCATGGAAACCGAGCTCTGGCCCAACCATATCCATCAATGCGCCAAGCGCGGGATTCCCGTGGCGTTGGCCAATGCGCGATTGTCCGAACGTTCTGCCAGGGGCTATGGCCGCTTCAGCAAACTGACCGGGCCGATGCTCGCCGAGATGAGCCTGTTCGCGGTGCAAACCGAAGCTGAAGCCCAGCGTTTTCGGCAGTTGGGCGCGCGGGCGGAAACCGTCGAAGTCACCGGCTCGATCAAGTTCGACCTGACCATCGACCCGCAACTGTTGCGGCGTGCGGTCGAGTTGCGCGGCCAATGGCAGGCCCAGGAGCGCCCGGTGTGGATTGCCGCCAGTACCCATGAGGGCGAAGACGAAGTGGTGCTGGCGGCCCATCGTCAGTTGCTGGCAAGCCATCCCGACACGCTGTTGATTCTGGTGCCGCGCCATCCGGAGCGTTTCAATCCGATGTTCGATTTGTGTCGGCAGCAGGGCTTTGCCACGGTCCGTCGCTCCAGCGGCGAACCGGTCACGGCCACGACCTCGGTGCTGTTGGGCGACACCATGGGCGAGTTGCTGTTTCTGTATGCCTTGGCGGACATCGCGTTCGTTGGCGGCAGCCTGGTACCCAACGGCGGGCATAACTTGCTGGAACCGGCGGCCCTGGCCAAACCGGTTCTGAGTGGCCCGCACCTGTTCAACTTCCTCGAAATCGCTTCACAGTTGCGCAACGCCGGGGCGTTACTGGAAGTGGAAGATGCCGAAGGATTGGCATTGGCGGTGCAACGCCTGGTCGAATTGCCGAGGGATGCGCAGCGCATGGCGGATGCAGGATTGAAAGTGATGCGCACCAATCAGGGCGCGTTGCAGCGATTGCTGGATGGGCTTGGCCGGTTAATTAATCGCTGACTTGTAGGAGCCCGGATCAAGCGGCGTACCGAGCCCTGTAGGACCAAGCTTGCTCGCGATGGCGATCTTGCGGACGCCATCGCCGGCAAGCCGGGCTCCTACAGGTTTTGCGTCATACCCGAATCAAGCGGCGTACCGAGCCCTGTAGGACCAAGCTTGCTCGCGATGGCGATCTTGCGGACGTCATCGCCGGCAAGCCGGGCTCCTACAGGTTTTGCGTCATACCCGAATCAAGCGGCGTACCGAGCCCCGTAGGACCAAGCTTGCTCGCGATGGCGATCTTGCGGACGCCATCGCCGGCAAGCCGGGCTCCTACAAGATTTTATTGTTCAGGACGGGCCTTGAGTTGTTCAGCCGCAGCCTTCGCCAGATCCGGCGGCAGGAAGTCCTTGTCCGGGTTGTAGTTGGGGTTTAACCAACGCGCCAGGTCTTGCAAATCCCCCGGATTCAACGTGCCGGCCTGTTGCTTCAGGCGCAGGTTGTCGAGGATGTAGTCGTAGCGGGTGTTGTTGTAATCACGTACCGACGTGTAGAGCGAGCGCTGCGCATCCAGCACGTCGACGATGTTGCGTGTTCCCACCTGGTAACCGATTTCGGTCGCTTCCACCGCGCTCTGGTTGGAGATAATCGACTGCTTGCGCGCCTGAACCTGCTCGACGTCGGTGTTCACCGCACGGTGCAGGTCGCGGGTGTTTTCGACGATTTGCCGACGCAGGGATTCGCGTTGCTGCTCCGTCTGGTCCAGTTGTGCATACGATTGGCGCACCTGGGAATTGATCAGGCCGCCGCTGTAGATCGGGATGTTCAATTGCAGTCCGATCTGCGTTTGTTCGACATCGCCTTTGTACGGCGCACCGAAGGCGTTTGGGTTGCTGAAGCCCAGTGCGTCGTTGTCGCCTTTCTCGTATCTCGCAATCGCGTCGACAGTCGGTGCATGGCCGGCCTTGCGCTGCTTGAGGGTTTGCTCGGCGGCGCTGACGGCGTAGTTGCTGGCCAACAGATTGAGGTTCTGCCTGGCCGCGGTTTCGACCCAGGCCTTGGCGTCGTTCGGCGCGGGCGGCAGGATCGGCAAATTGTGGCTGATGCCCTGGATCGAGTTGTACTGGCGGTTGGTCAGGGTGATCAGGGCTTCGAAGGCATCATCCACCTGACGTTGCGCAACGATGCGGTTGGCGCGTGCGGTGTCGTAGCTGGCTTGTGAGTTCAGTACGTCGGTCTTGTCCGAGAGGCCGACATCGAAGCGCTCGTTGGATTGATCGAGTTGGCGCTTGAACGCGGCTTCTTCGGCTTTGGTCGAGGCCAGGTTGTCCTGGCTGCGCAGTACATTGAAGTAGCTGTCGGCGGTTTGCAGAATCAGGTTTTGTTCGGTCGCCGAGAGTTGCAGGGCGGCCTGCTCGTTGACGTCCTTGGCAGCCTGGAACTGGAACCAGCGATCGGCACGGAACAGTGGCTGCGCCAGGGTGGCCTGATACGAATGGGCATTGCGGTTGGCCGTGGCCGACGGCTGATCGATCGAGGTGCGCACATTGGTCAGATCAGCGCCGCCCGAAAGATTGGGCAGCAACCCGGCGCGGGCCTGGGGCACGACTTCTTTCTGGGCGCCATATTGGGCGACGGCGGCGGCGAGGTCGGCGTTGTTGTTCACCGCTTCCTGATAGACGCTGACCAGGTCGGTTTTAGTCGATAAGGGCGCTTCTGCTGCCCAGGCCATTCCGTTGGACGCACAAGACACGGCGAGGGCCAGTGAAAGTTTGCGCAGCATGAGGCGATCCCTAAAAAATTATGCTGATAATTTGAGCGCCAAGGCTACGGCGCGGCACATGCAGCGTCAATGCGCAGCTTGGCCGTAGCGAGTGTAGTTGCGCAGGCGAGCGGCAACAATCCTGCCGTTCTCGGTAATTGCGCCATTCATCATGGTGTTTATCGCGGTGTTGGCGTTCCTTGCCAGTTGTGTCTAGACTGGCCGGGTTCTTGTCGGGGTGCCTTGCTATGAGGCTGAGATCGAATAATTTCGGATCCCGTTGAACCTGATCAGGTTAGCGCCTGCGTAGGGAACAAGATTTCTCGTCACCCGGCGAGTCCTCTTGTGCTTCGTCCGGGATGTTGTTCGACAATCGAACACCCCTCGAGCACTGAGCACAGCACAGCTGGTTTTCCAGCGCCCGTGCGTCCATTCGTTTACAGGTTCGCTCCGACAAAATTCCACTGCCTGGATGCTGTCTGGAGAGCCCGTGATGACCACAAAAGCAAAAATCGCCACCAACCTGAGTGACTCGGCCAAGGTCGATCAGCAGTCGGTACAGCCGTTTACCCGCTCGCAAAAAATTTACGTTCAGGGCACTCGCCCGGACATCCTCGTGCCGATGCGCGAAATCAGCCTCGACGTGACGCCGACCGACTTCGGTGGCGAGGTCAACGCGCCGGTCGTGGTCTATGACACATCCGGCCCGTATACCGACCCCAACGTCATCATCGACGTGCGCAAAGGTCTTGCGGACGTACGTTCGCCGTGGATCGAATCCCGTGGCGACACCGAGCGATTGAGCGGCCTGAGCTCGAACTTCGGCCAGGAACGCCTGGCCGATCCAGAGCTGACCAAGTTGCGTTTTGCCCACGTCAACAACCCGCGTCGCGCCAAGGCCGGGGCCAACGTCAGCCAGATGCACTACGCGCGCAAAGGCATCATCACCGCCGAGATGGAATACGTCGCCATCCGCGAAAACATGAAGCTGGAAGTGGCCCGTGCCGCCGGCCTGCTGGACCAGCAACATGCCGGTCACAGTTTCGGCGCCAGCGTGCCGAAAATCATCACACCCGAATTCGTCCGTGACGAAATCGCCCGTGGCCGCGCGATCATTCCGGCCAACATCAACCACACCGAACTGGAACCGATGATCATCGGCCGTAACTTCCTGGTGAAGATCAACGGCAACATCGGCAACAGCGCACTGGGTTCGTCCATCGAAGAAGAAGTGGCGAAACTGACCTGGGGCATTCGCTGGGGTTCGGACACGGTCATGGACCTGTCCACCGGCAAGCACATCCACGAAACCCGCGAGTGGATCATCCGCAACTCGCCGGTGCCGATCGGCACGGTGCCGATCTACCAGGCCCTGGAAAAAGTCGGCGGCGTGGCCGAAGACCTGACCTGGGAACTGTTCCGCGACACGCTGATCGAGCAAGCCGAGCAGGGCGTCGATTACTTCACCATCCATGCCGGCGTGCTGTTGCGCTACGTGCCGATGACTGCCAAGCGCGTGACCGGCATCGTCTCCCGTGGCGGTTCGATTATGGCCAAGTGGTGCCTGGCGCATCATAAGGAAAACTTCCTCTACACCCATTTCGAAGACATCTGCGAAATCATGAAGGCCTACGACGTCAGCTTCTCGCTGGGCGATGGCCTGCGTCCGGGCTCGATTGCCGATGCCAACGACGAAGCGCAGTTCGGCGAACTGGAAACCCTCGGCGAGTTGACCAAGATCGCCTGGAAGCACGATGTGCAGTGCATGATCGAAGGTCCGGGCCACGTGCCGATGCAGTTGATTAAAGAGAACATGGACAAGCAGCTTGAATGCTGCGATGAGGCGCCGTTCTACACCCTCGGCCCGCTGACCACCGACATCGCTCCGGGCTACGACCACATCACCTCCGGTATCGGTGCGGCGATGATCGGCTGGTTCGGTTGCGCCATGCTTTGCTACGTGACGCCGAAGGAACACCTCGGTTTGCCGAACAAGGATGACGTCAAGACCGGGATCATTACCTACAAGATCGCCGCGCATGCCGCCGATCTGGCCAAAGGGCATCCGGGCGCGCAGATCCGCGACAATGCCTTGAGCAAGGCGCGTTTCGAATTCCGTTGGGAAGACCAGTTCAACCTCGGCCTTGATCCGGATACCGCGCGTTCGTATCACGATGAAACCTTGCCGAAGGATTCGGCCAAGGTCGCGCATTTCTGCTCGATGTGCGGGCCGAAATTCTGCTCGATGAAGATTACCCAGGAAGTCCGCGAGTATGCGGCCAACCAGCGGATCGAAGCGGTGGACGTGGACGTCGCCCAAGGCATGGCTGAACAGGCCGAGCGCTTCAAGCAGGAAGGCAGTCAGCTGTACCAGAAAGTTTGATGCCGGTATTCCAACCGTAGGAGCCGGCTTGCTGGCGATGGCGGTGCACCTGATGCACTGCGTCGCCTTTGATCGCTGGCAAGCCAGCTCCTACGGGACCGTAAAGACCACAACAACAAATGTCCCTCTGAGATAACACCCTTGAGCATTCAACCCAGCACTTACTCACCCGACATTGCTGTACCGAACGACAAACGTGTCTTCGGCGGCCGCGATCTGTTTTCCCTGTGGTTCTCCCTCGGCATCGGCCTAATGGTGCTGCAGACTGGCGCACTTCTGGCGCCAGGCCTGGGCCTGTCCGGCTCGTTGCTGGCGATCTTCCTCGGCACGCTGGTCGGCGTCCTGCTGCTGGCTGCCGTCGGCGTGATCGGCAGCGACACCGGCCTGTCGTCCATGGCCGCGCTCAAGCTCAGCCTCGGCACACGGGGCGCAAGCCTGCCAGCGGTGCTGAACCTGCTGCAACTGATCGGTTGGGGTTCGTTCGAAATCATCGTCATGCGCGATGCGGCCAGCCTGTTGGGCGCGAAGGCCTTCAGCGAAGGCAGCCTGTTGTCGAGTCCCATGCTGTGGACGCTGTTCTTCGGCGCACTGGCGACCTTGCTCGCCGTCAGCGGTCCGTTGACTTTTGTGCGGCAAATCCTGCGCAAGTGGGGCATCTGGCTGCTGCTGGCCGCGTGCATTTGGCTGACCTGGAACCTGTTCGCCAAAGCTGATCTGGCGGCATTGTGGGCACAGGCCGGTGACGGTTCGATGCCGTTTGCCGTGGGCTTCGACATCGCCATTGCCATGCCGTTGTCGTGGCTGCCGCTGATTGCCGACTACTCGCGTTTCGGCAAGCGAGCGAAGAATGTCTTCGGTGGCACGGCGATCGGTTTCTTTATCGGTAACTTCTGGCTGATGAGCCTGGGCGTGGCCTACACCCTGGCGTTCGCGCCGAGCGGTGAAGTCAATGCCTTGCTGTTGGCGCTGGCCGGTGCCGGCCTGGGGATTCCGCTGCTGCTGATTTTGCTGGATGAGTCGGAAAATGCCTTTGCCGATATTCACTCGGCGGCGGTGTCGAGCGGGATTCTGCTGCGCTTGAAAGTCGAACACCTGGCGTTGGCCATCGGCGTAGTCTGCACCTTGATCGCCTTGCTGGCGCCATTGGCCCAGTACCAGAACTTCCTGCTGTTGATCGGCTCGGTGTTTGCGCCGTTGTTCGGTGTGGTGCTGGTGGATCACTTCATCCTGCGCAAACGCAGTGGCCAGGTGGCCTCGGCTACATTGCGCTGGCCGGCGCTGCTCGCCTGGCTGGGCGGGATCAGCACCTATCATCTGCTGGCCAACTTGTACCCTGATGTCGGCGCAACCCTGCCGGCGTTGATCCTGGCAGGGCTGCTTCAGCTAGTACTGGGTCGGGCCTTCAGTTACGGCCGGGAAACAGCTCGGGCTTGATGATGCCGTTCAGGCGAGGGTAGGGGATCTTCAGTTCGACATGACCCAGCGCGTACGGCGCGATGCTGCTGGTTTCGTACTTGAGGATCACCCCGCCATAGGTCAGCGCCACGTTTTGGGTTTTCTGGAACGGCCAGCTCTTCACGAACTCCGGTTCCTGATCGAGCTTGGTGCTGATCAACCAACTGTTGTGCGCCACCTGCGCGGCTTTCCAGAACGCCTCTTCCTGCCCCGGCACCAGCATGTCCGACAGCGTCAGCACTTTATGCTGTTGGCGCGAATAGTTGATGAAGCCCCGACCCGGCGTGCCATGGGCGCCGCCGGTGTCCAGGTAGCTGGACAACTCGATGATCACCAAGCCGTCATGCTGCTCCCGTACCTTGGCCTGCAAGTAAATGCTGTTGCGCGGGCCGGCGGTGCGCAAAAACTGTTCGCGATAGGCCGCCAGCGTCGGTGCCACCGGAGCGTCGGGCGAGGTGCGGGTCATTTGCAGCAGGCGTTTTTCGATGATGCCGTCCAGTGCAGGCTCGGCTGGGAAGTGCAGCGTGTCGATGTTCACCAGCGGGCAATCCTGGTCCGTGCAACCTGGCTTGAGCTGTTCGGAGGCGTCGCGGGTGGTTTCCAGCGGCGCCCGATAGTTGGGCTGGAAAAGGCTCTGGCAAGCGCCCAGGGTCAGGGCGATAGCGGCCACGGAGGCGATTTTAAAAAGCGACATGGTTGTCCTTCATAAAACAGGGAAAGGCGAAAAGTTACCCGCTTCGACTGTCAACGGAGCAGTCAGTTCGCCACTAAGCTAATTAGAGTGGGTTTCGTCCTAACCGTCTATCCCGCTGACGGTAAAGGGGCTGCATCAAACGTCACGGGCGCGTTAGGATGGCGCGAAGTCGAGGCTCCAGGAAAAGGAACCTCGAACAGGATTGTAGTAAAGAGGATAGTCATGACTGATTTTGCCAGCGCCATTCCGACCGCCGTTGATATCGTTCGGCGCGAAAAGTGCTACGAGGGCTTCTACAAGCTCGATCGCGTGCACTTGCGCCACGAATTGTTCGCCGGCGGCATGAGCCGCGAGATCAATCGGGAAGTCTTCGTGCGCCACGATGCGGTTTGTGTACTGCCTTACGATCCGCAGCGCGACGAAGTCGTGCTGATCGAGCAGTTTCGCGTCGGCGCCATGGGCAAGATGAACAATCCGTGGCTGATCGAACTGGTCGCTGGTCTGATCGATACGGAAGAAGTACCGGAAGAAGTTGCTCACCGCGAAGGGCAGGAGGAAGCTGGGCTGGTATTCGGGGCGCTGTGGCCGATGACCAAATATTTTCCATCGCCGGGCGGCAGCAATGAATTCGTGCATTTGTACCTGGGGCGTTGCGAGACAACCGGGGTCGGCGGCCTGCATGGGCTGGAGGAAGAAGCAGAAGATATCCGCGTGACGGTGTGGGCCTTCGAAGACGCCCTGCAAGCCGTGCGCGACGGTCGTATTGCCAACGCGGCCAGCATCATTGCCTTGCAATGGCTGGCACTGAACCGCGTTGAAGTGAGGGGGTTATGGTCGTAAACAAGCTGCGCGATCGCTATCGGGTGGACCTCGTGGGGCTGCAAGCGTCCTGTGAGGCGAACTACGCGCGCCTGATGCGACTGCTGCCGGACATGCGCAGCGAGCCGGCAGCGCGGCGCATCGCCGTGACCCATGGCGAGCAGATGCTCGGCGTGCTGGCCCTGGAAGTGCTGCAAGTCTGTCCGTACACCACGACGCTGCAAGTGCGTCAGGAGCACAGCCTGCCGTGGCTGCCAGTGCCGCAACTGGAAGTACAGGTCTATCACGACGCCTGCATGGCCGAAGTGGTCAGCGCCGAACATGCGCGACGCTTTCGTGGCATCTATCCTTATCCGAACGCTTCGATGCATCAGCCCGACGAAAAGGCCCAACTGAATATGTTCCTGGGCGAATGGTTGAGCCATTGCCTGGCGTTGGGGCACGAGTACGAAGTGGTCCGTTGACGTTCTTGTGAACTGCGTCAGGTTCACAGGTTTCCCCTTTCAATCATCCCCCAGCATAATTGCGCCATTATCCAACCCCGCGATCACGCCCTGGGAGAACACCTTGCCGAGCGTATCCACCCTGACCACCGCCGAGTCGGCGTTGCTGGTGCAACTCTCTGACAGTCACCTGTTTGCCGAGGCGGACGGTGCGCTGCTGGGCATGAATACCCGTGACAGCCTGCAAAAAGTCATCGAACTGGTGCGCGCGCAGCAGCCTCGGATCGATCTGATCCTGGCCACCGGCGATCTGTCTCAGGACGGCACGCTGGAGTCTTACCAGCAGTTTCGCGAACAGACCCGGCAACTCGATGCGCCGGCACGCTGGATTCCCGGCAACCACGACGAGCCACGGATCATGGCCGAGGCAGCGGTGCAAAGTGCCTTGCTGGAACCGGTGGTGGATATCGGTAATTGGCGGGTCACGTTGCTGGATTCGGCGGTGCCGGGCTCGGTGCCAGGGTTTCTGCAGGACGAACAATTGCAGTTGCTGGCCCAGGCGCTGAGCGAAGCGCCCGAGCGCCATCATTTGGTGTGCTTGCACCATCATCCGGTGTCGATCGGTTGTGCGTGGATGGAGCCGATAGGCTTGCGCAATCCGGAAGCCTTTTTTGAAGTGCTCGATCGTTTTCCGCAGGTACGCGCAGTGCTCTGGGGGCACGTGCATCAGGAAATCGATCAATTGCGTAACGGCGTACGTCTGATCGCCTCGCCGTCGACCTGCATTCAGTTCGAACCGGGCAGCGAGGATTTCAAGGTCGGCGAGCAGGCGCCAGGGTATCGCTGGTTGCGCTTGTTGCCGGACGGTCGTCTGGAAACCGGTGTGGAGAGAGTCATCGGCTTCGATTTTACGGTGGATTACGGTTCCAACGGTTACTGACAAGCCCACTCCCTCTGTGAGAGCCCGGCTTGCTGGCGATAGCGATTTCAAGGACGCCATCGCCAGCAAGCCGGGCTCCTACAGGGGGAATTCAATTCAACAGATGATTGCACCAAACTCCTTCCGAGTCCCTGTAAACTCCGCCTCTTTACCCGACGCACAGGGAGTTCAAATGTCCGGCTCGATCCTTTATATCCACGGTTTCAACAGTGCGCCTGCGTCAAAGAAGGCCACACAGTTGATCGCAGTGATGGAGCGTCTGGGCTTGAGCGATCAACTGCGGGTGCCGGCCCTGCATCACCATCCCCGCGAAGCCATCGGTCAGCTCGAACAGGCGATTGAAGCGCTCGGGCGGCCACTGCTGGTCGGCAGCTCACTCGGCGGCTACTATGCGACTCACTTGGCCGAACGCCATGGCCTGAAGGCCCTGTTGATCAACCCTGCCGTCAATCCACACCGGATGTTCGACGGGTTTCTGGGGACGCAGAAAAACCTGTATACCGATGAGGCCTGGGAACTGACCCACGACCATGTGACGGCCCTGGCCGAACTGGAAGTGCCGGCGCCGCAGGACCCGCAGCGCTATCAGGTGTGGTTGCAGACCGGTGACGAAACGCTGGATTATCGCCTCGCCCAACAGTATTACCGGGCCTGTGCCTTGCGGATCCAGGCCGGCGGCGACCATAGTTTCCAGGGTTTTGCCACACAGCTTCCCGCCATGCTGAGTTTTGCCGGCATTGGCGCCGATTTGTATCAGGCGATTGATTTCACTGCACTGTGATATCTCGCCCCTTTTCACTGACACACTGACGACGAGACCCCATGGCCACTCCCAGCGCTAGCTCTTATAACGCCGACGCCATCGAAGTCCTCTCGGGCCTCGACCCGGTGCGCAAACGCCCCGGCATGTACACCGACACCAGTCGGCCGAACCACCTTGCCCAGGAAGTCATCGACAACAGCGTCGACGAAGCCTTGGCGGGGCACGCCAAATCGGTGCAGGTCATCCTGCACGCCGACCATTCGCTGGAAGTCAGCGATGACGGCCGTGGCATGCCGGTGGACATCCACCCCGAAGAAGGCGTTTCCGGGGTCGAGCTGATCCTCACCAAGCTGCATGCGGGCGGCAAGTTTTCCAATAAGAACTACCAGTTCTCCGGCGGTCTGCACGGGGTGGGTATCTCGGTGGTCAACGCCTTGTCGACTGAAGTCCGGGTGCGCGTAAAGCGTGACGGCAACGAATACCAGATGACTTTCGCCGACGGTTACAAGAAAACCGAGCTGGAAATCGTCGGTACGGTGGGCAAGCGCAACACCGGGACCAGTGTGTTCTTCGCCCCGGACCCGAAATACTTCGATTCACCGAAATTCTCTATCAGCCGCCTCAAGCACGTGCTCAAGGCCAAGGCCGTTCTGTGCCCGGGGCTGCTGGTCAGTTTTGAAGACAAGGCCACCGGCGAGAAAGTCGAGTGGCATTACGAAGATGGCCTGCGTTCCTACCTCGTCGACGCGGTCAGCGAATTCGAGCGTCTGCCGGACGAGCCGTTCTGCGGTGCTTTTGCCGGGAACAAGGAAGCGGTTGACTGGGCCCTGCTGTGGCTGCCGGAAGGTGGCGACGCGGTGCAGGAAAGCTACGTCAACCTGATCCCGACGGCCCAGGGCGGCACCCACGTCAACGGTTTGCGCCAAGGCTTGCTCGATGCGATGCGCGAGTTCTGCGAATTCCGCAGCCTGTTGCCGCGCGGTGTGAAACTGGCGCCGGAAGACGTCTGGGAACGCATCGCTTTCGTGCTGTCGATGAAGATGCAGGAGCCGCAATTCTCCGGCCAGACCAAGGAACGTCTATCGTCCCGCGAAGCGGCGGCATTCGTTTCCGGTGTGGTCAAGGATGCGTTCAGCCTGTGGCTCAACGCCAATCCGGAAACCGGCCTGGCGCTGGCGGAACTGGCGATCAACAACGCCGGTCGTCGCCTGAAGGCCAGCAAGAAGGTCGAGCGCAAGCGCATCACTCAGGGGCCGGCGTTGCCGGGCAAACTCGCCGACTGCGCCGGGCAGGACCCGATGCGTTCCGAACTGTTCCTGGTGGAAGGTGATTCCGCCGGCGGTTCGGCCAAGCAGGCGCGGGACAAAGAATTCCAGGCGATCCTGCCGTTGCGCGGCAAGATCCTCAACACGTGGGAAGTCGACGGCAGCGAAGTGCTGGCCAGCCAGGAAGTGCACAACATTGCCGTGGCCATCGGCGTCGATCCGGGCGCGGCGGACATGAGCCAGCTGCGCTACGGCAAAATCTGCATCCTCGCCGACGCCGACTCCGACGGTCTGCACATCGCAACGCTGCTTTGCGCACTGTTCGTCCAGCATTTCCGCGCGTTGGTCGATGCCGGGCACGTCTACGTCGCCATGCCGCCGCTGTACCGCATCGACCTGGGTAAAGAGATCTACTACGCCCTGGACGAAGCCGAGCGCGACGGCATTCTCGATCGCCTGGTCGCCGAGAAGAAACGCGGTAAGCCACAGGTCACCCGATTCAAAGGCCTGGGCGAAATGAACCCGCCGCAGTTGCGCGAAACCACCATGGACCCAAACACCCGGCGCCTGGTGCAACTGACGCTGGGCGATAATTTCGAGGCGACCTCGGAAATGATGGACATGCTGCTGGCGAAAAAACGCGCCGGTGACCGCAAGACCTGGCTGGAGTCCAAGGGCAACCTGGCCGAGGTTCTGGGCTGATGCGTCTGGGCTTTGCCCTGGCGTGTGCGTTGCTGCTGACCTCGATGACGGTGTCTGCCGAGCCGACACCACAGTTGCGTCTGTTGTCCGAGCATGCCGTCGATGGCATGCGCGGCGGCAACCTGTCCGGGTTGGCCCAGTGCGGCAAGGAGCTGTGGACGGTGTCCGACCGCGACGACGATCAGATCTATCGTCTCGATACCCGGGGCGGCATCTGGCGCGCGGAGGCCGTGGGGATCGGCGCGCCTCCGGTACCCGCCAGCGGTCTGCCCTGGGGGCTGCGTTCGCGGGCTTGGCTGGCGGCGTTTGTGCGGGGTGGCGACCTCGATTTCGAGGGCATCACCTGCGACAGCGCCGGCAATCGCTACGTGGTCAGTGAATCCCATGCGGCGGTGCTGCAAATTCCGTCGACGGGGCCGGCCACCTGGCTGAAGATCTCGCCGATCATGGTCCGTGAAGCGCGGGCGAGCGGCATGCTGTTGCATTTCAATGCGTTATTCGAAGGGCTGGCGATCAACCCGGCGGGTGATCAACTGTGGTTGGCTGCCGAGCGCGAACGCCGTGGGTTGATCTCGATCAAGCGCAAGCAAACCGTCTGGGACTGCGATGGCGGTTGCGTGCTGCTGAGCGAAGCCGGAGTAGAAATGCAGCCACCCCAGTTTCCCAAGGCCAAAGCGGTTTCCCGTGACTTTGCCGATCTGTCATTGTTCAACGGCAAGCTATTTACCCTTGAGCGCAACGCGTTCGAGATTTGCCGTCGCGATGCAATGACGGCCAAGGTCGAGCGCTGCTGGTCGTTTGCTGATGAGGCGTTGCAGGAAAACCGGCGTTATCCACAACCCTATGGGCTGGCGGAAGCGCTGGTGGTGGATGCCGAGGGCGCCTGGATTGGTATCGACAACAATGACGGTGCCCGCGCCGATGGCGAGCAACGGCCAATTGTCTGGCGCTTTGCCGCGCCTGACGGTGGCTGGAGCGCCAGACCATGAGCCAGCAAACGCCGGGCAAGCGCGCCGGTAGAGTGCTGATGGTGCTGGCCTGGTGCGCCGCGCTTTTTCTGGCGACACGGTTTTTTGGTCAGTGGGAAGCGCGTCAGCAGAATCCCAACGTGGTCGTCAGCTCGGAACAGGGCGAAGGTTTTATCGAAGTTAAGCTGGTCAGCAACGGCCAGGGGCATTTCGTCGCCAGCGGCCATATCAACGGTCAGCCGGTGGATTTCATGCTCGATACCGGGGCAACCGATGTGGCGATCCCGGCGCAAATGGCCGAACGGCTGAAACTGGAACAAGGCTTCGGGGTAACCCTGAGCACCGCCAACGGTCGTACCGAGGGTTATCGAACCCGCATCGACCGGCTGCAACTGGGCGACATTGTGCTGCGTGATGTGCGCGCCATCGTCGTGCCAGGCCTGGATGGCAAGCAAGTGCTGCTCGGTATGAGCGCACTGAACAAACTTGAATTTACCCAGCGCGGTGGCACCATGCTGCTGCGCCAGACAACGAACCGATGAGGCCCGCATGAGCGACATCCTTGCAGACAGCTTAGATGGCGTAGAACGCCGATCGCTGGCTGACTTCACCGAAAATGCCTACCTCAACTATTCCATGTACGTGATCATGGACCGTGCCTTGCCGCATATCGGCGACGGCCTGAAACCGGTACAGCGGCGCATCATCTACGCCATGAGCGAGTTGGGGCTGGACGCCGATTCCAAGCACAAGAAATCGGCGCGTACCGTCGGTGACGTGCTCGGCAAGTTCCACCCCCACGGCGACTCGGCCTGCTACGAAGCCATGGTCCTGATGGCCCAGCCGTTCAGCTACCGCTACACGCTGGTGGATGGCCAGGGTAACTGGGGTGCGCCGGACGATCCCAAGTCCTTTGCCGCCATGCGTTACACCGAAGCGCGGCTGTCGCGTTATTCCGAAGTTTTGCTCAGTGAATTGGGCCAGGGCACCGCGGACTGGGGCCCGAACTTCGACGGCACCCTCGACGAACCGCTGGTGTTGCCGGCACGTTTGCCGAACATCCTGCTCAACGGCACCACCGGTATCGCCGTGGGCATGGCCACCGACGTTCCGCCCCACAACCTGCGCGAAGTCGCCAGTGCCTGCGTGCGTTTGCTCGATGAGCCCAAAGCAACGATCGAACAGCTTTGCGAACACATCCAGGGCCCGGATTACCCGACCGAAGCGGAAATCATCACCCCGCGCGCCGACCTGCTGAAAATCTATGAAACCGGCAAGGGCTCGGTGCGCATGCGCGCCGTGTACCACATCGAAGACGGCGACATCATTGTCACCGCGCTGCCGCATCAGGTTTCCGGCGCCAAGGTGCTGGAACAGATCGCCGCGATGATGCAGGCCAAACCCTCGAAAGCCCCGCAAATTGCGGATTTGCGCGACGAGTCTGACCACGAAAACCCGTGCCGTATTGTGATCATTCCCGGTGCACGCAAAAACTTCGACCACGATGCGTTGATGCAGCATCTGTTCGCCAGCACCGAGCTGGAATCGAGCTATCGGGTCAACATCAACATCATCGGCCTGGACGGCAAGCCGCAGCTGAAAAACCTGCGTGCGTTGCTGGTCGAGTGGCTGGAATTCCGGGTGCAGACCGTGCGTCGTCGCCTGCAATTCCGCTTGGACAAAGTTGAGCGTCGCCTGCACCTGTTGGACGGTTTGTTGATCGCCTACCTCAACCTGGATGAAGTGATCCACATCATCCGCACCGAGGAACATCCGAAAGCCGCGCTGATCGAGCGTTTCGCCTTGAGCGAAATCCAGGCCGACTACATTCTCGACACCCGCTTGCGTCAATTGGCGCGACTGGAAGAAATGAAGCTGCGTTCCGAGCAGGATGAACTGCTCAAGGAACAAGCCAAGCTGCAAGCCCTGCTGAGCAGCGAAGCCAAGCTGAAAAAACTGGTCCGCACCGAGCTGATCAAGGATGCCGAGACCTATGGCGACGATCGCCGCTCGCCAATCGTCGAGCGCGCCGAAGCCAAAGCGCTGACCGAGCACGATCTGCTGCCGAACGAGAAAGTCACCGTTGTGCTGTCGGAAAAAGGCTGGGTGCGCTCCGCCAAGGGCCACGACATCGACGCCACCGGGCTTTCCTACAAGGCCGGGGACGGCTTCAAGGCCTTGGCGCCTGGGCGTTCCAACCAGTTTGCGGTGTTTATCGACTCCACCGGCCGCAGCTACTCGGTGGCCGCGCACACGTTGCCATCGGCCCGAGGCCAGGGCGAACCGCTGACCGGTCGTCTGACGCCGCCGCCAGGGGCAAGCTTCGAATGCGTACTGATGCCGGACGACGATGCGCTGTACGTCATTGCCTCGGACGCCGGTTACGGTTTCGTGGTCAAGGGTGAAGACCTGCAAGCCAAGAACAAGGCGGGCAAGGCGTTGTTGAGCCTGCCGAACAACGCCAAGGTGATGCTCCCGCGTCCGGTGGCCGATCGTGAACAGAACTGGCTGGCATCGGTGACCACCGAAGGTCGGCTGCTGATCTTCAAGATCAGCGATCTGCCACAATTAGGTAAGGGCAAAGGCAACAAGATCATCGGGATCCCCGGTGAGCGTGTGGCCAGTCGCGAAGAGTATGTTACGGACATCGCCGTTGTGCCGGATGGCGCTACATTGGTGCTGCAGGCCGGAAAACGTACCTTGTCACTGAAAGCGGACGACCTCGAACATTACAAGGGTGAGCGTGGGCGTCGTGGTAACAAGTTGCCACGTGGCTTCCAGAGGGTGGATGCGCTGCTCGTCGAAAACCTCAATTAAGCGTCCTAGAGCGCTCGATCTACGATTTAACGCGTAGATCGACGCATTGGCGCTGGAGTCGGAACGCATATTCACGGATGATATGGCCTTTCAAGCGCCGGCGTGGCCGAGCGTTCTTCATATTTATTGAGTATTTTCACTGTGGTCAGCCTTGTGGCGGCCACCTGGATGGGACGATGACTGCTCTGCGCCTTCCTTTTATTTTGATGCTCGCCGGCGTACTTGGCCTGGCGGGTTGCAGCGTTCACCAGCCGGTGTCGCTGTATCAACTGGACAGCGGAAGTCCGGTTGCGCCTGCGCAAAGCGCGGGCATGGCAGTATTGCTGGGCCCGGTTGTCGTTGCCGACTACCTGCAACGTGAAACCCTGTTGCAACGCCAACCGGATGGCAGCTTGCAAGCGTCGACCGACGGTCGTTGGGCTGGCAGCCTGTCTTCCGACATCGATCAGCTGTTGCTGCGTCAGGTGGCCGGTCATCTGGACAGCCAGCGTGTGGTGCTGGCACCTGCGACGGTAGGGTTCACGCCGGATGTGCAGGTGTTGCTGACCATCACGCGTTTGGATTCGGGTGAGTCGCAACCGGCGATCCTTGATGCGCAATGGCGCCTGATCGACCGTCGCGGGCAGGTGCGTGATAACCGCATCATCCACTTGCAGGAGCAGCATGCCGGCAACACGGCGGCTCAGGTTCAGGCTCAAGGAGTGCTGTTGCAGAAACTTGCCGAACAGCTGTCGGTCGCGCTCAAGCCACTGGCTAACCAGCCGCCGATTGCCGAAGCGCCTAAAAAAGCGGCGGCCAAGCCTGTAGCGCCGGCAGCTGAACAGGAAAAACAGCCGAAGATCCCAATGGCTGCACCGATTCGTACAGATATGGAAGTGTTTCGCTTCTAAGTCTGGAAGGATTCAAAACAAGGCCCGCATTGATGCGGGCCTTGTTGTTTCTGTCGGTTGGAGGCTTTCGGGGCTGCTGGCCTCCTCGCTGGCAAGCCAGCTCCTACAAGGTCCGTGTGGATTGCAATAACTATGTAGGAGCTGGCTTGCCAGCGATAGCTGATGGCCTCATTTCTGGCAAGCCAGCTCCCACAGGTTATCTGTTGAGCGCTGATTTTGTGTGCGACATCAACCACTGTGGGAGCTGGCTTGCCAGCGATAGCGCCAGGACAGGCAACAAAAAGCCCGCAGACGATCACTCGTCTGCGGGCTTTTTCATAGCGGGTCTTTACGCCCGGCGTTCGTGCATCCGGGCCAATTGCCGCTCCAGCATCGATGGATAAGGCTCCATCAACCGCTCTACGCAGCACGCGCCTTCAGGGCTGGCGATCGGGCGGATCCGCGCGCGCTGGCGGATTAGTGCGTCGTCGCTGATCTTGCGTTCCACCAGCAGCAGGTTGCGGCTGTGTTGCGACAAGGCCAGGGCGTCCTGCGCAGTGTCGGTCAGCAGCAGGTCGATCTGGCTCAGGCCGAACAACTCGTCACCCAGGGTCAAGCCAAGCTGCAATTGCAGGGTGATGCCGCTGTCGGCGACTTCGATCTGCAACTGATGGCCCAGTGCGCGCAGCAACTCGCCGCAGCAAATGGCATTGGTCAGGTAATCGTCGCCGCTGTCTTCGGTGTGGAACAGCATCAGCGTGCTGCCATCGTTCAGGGTGTGCATTTCACTCTCATAGAGCGAGGCGGCCTGGTCGAGGCAATCGCGGTAGCGTTTCAGCAGTTCTTCCAGGCGGGCGCGCGGCAGGCGACGCAGTTGCTCCTGGGAGCCCAGCTGCACGGCGAGTACGGCGCTGTGCTGCGGCATGTTCGAGGCCACGGGTTTAATGGCTGGCTTCGGTGCGCTGTCTGCCGGGTCATCGAGCAAATCGGCGAACGCATCGTCGTCATCGTCTTCGACGGTGCTGACAACGCGCCGTGGCGCAGCTTTCATCGCGGCCATTGGACGGCTTTCGTCGAAACTCGGATCGCGCAGGTTACGCACTTCGAAGCCTGGTTCGGCGTCTTCGTCATCGTCGTCGGCGAATTCCGGCTCCGGCACGGGTTCCGGCTCGGCCGGTTCCGGTGCGAAATTGGCGTGCAGCTGACGCGCCAGGTCACCGATCTCGTCCTGCCGTTCGGTGGCCGGGGTGTATTCGTCGATATTGCGCAGCCACACGCGCAATTGCAGCAGCGGCGTGGAAATATGCCGACCCAGACGCAGGCTCAAGGCCAGGGACAAGGCGAGCAGAATTGCACTCAGGATGCCCATGCTCTGCAGGCTGATGGTCATCGGCTGCTGGAACTGATCCATGTCGAGGCTGATGCGCAGTTGGCCGGCCGTCACGTCCTGAAACGTGATCTTGCTCTGGTACATGCCCTCGGCTTCCCCCAGCAGGCCGTGCTTGGGACGCTGACCGGCTTCGGCGAGGATGCGGTTATCCACGCTATAGATGGCGGCGTGAGCCACCAACTTGTTCTTGGTCAGGTTATTGAGCAGCACGTTGAGGCTGAGGATGTCGTTGGACACCAACAGCTCGGTGGCCGAAGTAGCCGTCTGCGTGGTCAGGCTTTCGCCCAGCGCATCCGCCTGCTCGTGCATGGCCTGCTTGAACTGCAAACCCATCACGCAGGCGTAGATGACCAGGGCCAGAGCGACCAGGATCACGTTATGGCTGGCGATGCGCAATGCAATCGGTACACGGCGGTGACGCAGTGCCCGGAAGATCAGCAGGAAGAAGTTATCGGTTTTTACTGGCGTGGGCCGGTTCACTTGAGCTCGGCTCTTTGTCCGTGAAGTTGACGCGCAGTATAGCGACAGGCCCTAGGCCGTCAAAGCGCTCACGGTGCCCGATGGTCACTGAAAGTGGGTAGAATGCGTTTTTTTTCCACCTGCGGGGGTGCGCCTTGCGCGAAATCGTCCTGATAAACATCACGGGAGTCGACCGTCCGGGTCTGACTGCAGCCATTACCGGCGTTCTGGCCCAAGGTGGTGTGAACATTCTCGACATCGGTCAGGCGGTGATCCACGACACCTTGTCGTTCGGCATTCTGGTTGAAATTCCCGACACCGAGCAAGGCAAGTCGGTGCTCAAGGACATCCTGTTCAAGGGTTACGAGCTCGATCAACAAGTGCGTTTCACGCCGGTATCCGAAGAGGATTACCAGCAATGGGTCGGTAACCAGGGCAAAAAACGCCACATCGTGACCTTGCTGACCCGCAAGGTGACCGCCGGGCAATTACAGGCCGTGAGCTCGATCACCGCCAAATATGGCCTGAACATCGACCATATTGATCGCCTGTCCGGGCGCATGCCTTTGGATACTCCAGCCGATAAGGGCAAGGGATGCATTGAATTTTCCGTGCGTGGCGAAGCGGCCGATCCGCAGGCGCTGCGTGCCGAATTCCTCAGCGTGGCCCAGGAACTGAACGTCGACATCGCCTTCCAGGAAGATTCGCTGTTCCGCCGTAACCGTCGTCTGGCGGTGTTCGACATGGACTCGACCTTGATCGAAGCCGAAGTGATCGATGAACTGGCCAAGGCTGCCGGCGTGGGCGACAAAGTGTCGGAAATAACCGAGCGCGCGATGGCTGGAGAACTGGATTTCCGCGCCAGCTTCAAAGAACGCCTGGCGTTGCTCAAAGGGCTGGATGTCGGCGTGCTGGACTCGATTGGCGCTTCTCTGCGCTTGACCGAAGGCGCCGAAACCCTGTTCGCCGAACTCAAGCGCCTGGGCTACAAGACCGCCATCCTGTCGGGCGGCTTCACCTACTTCGCCAAGCAATTGCAAGCCAAGCTGGGTATTGACTATGTGTTTGCCAACGAGCTGGAAGTTGTCGACGGCAAGGTCACTGGTGTGGCGGTCGAGCCGATTGTCGATGCGCAGCGCAAGGCTGATCTGCTGAAAGAGCTGGCACACAAGGAAGGTTTGCGTCTGGAGCAGACCATTGCGGTCGGCGACGGTGCGAATGACTTGCCGATGCTGGCGATTGCCGGGTTGGGCGTGGCGTTCCGTGCCAAGCCGTTGGTCAAGCAGTCGGCGAAGCAGGCGATTTCCACCCTTGGGTTGGATGGCGTGCTGTACCTGTTGGGCTTCCGCGATCGCGACGGGCAGCTGTAAATTGTAGGAGCCGGCTTGCTGGCGATGGGGTTCTTGATGACGCCATCGCCAGCAAGTCGGCTCCTACAGGTTTGCGAGCGCGGTGAGCCAGGCGCACCGCGTTCCAGCACACGGGTTATGCTTTTGGCAGGCCCATTCCCTGGCCCATCTGCACCGGCGAACCCGCCGCCAGTTCTTCAGCCCACTGCACTTGATCCGGCCCGAACAGCACCACAGCGGTCGAACCCAATTTGAAGCGGCCCAGTTCCGCGCCTTTTTCCAGATGAATCGGCGCACGGGCGGCTTCGTCGTAGCGGAAGGTTTTCAGCTCGCGTTTCGGCGGCGTGACCAGGCCTGCCCAGACGGTTTCAATCGACGCCACAATCATCGCGCCCACCAGCACCACGGCCATCGGCCCGCGCTCGGTGTCGAAAATGCACGCCACACGCTCGTTGCGGGCGAACAGCTCCGGGACGTTTTCAGCGGTGGTCTGGTTGACCGAGAAAATTCGGCCGGGAATGTAGACCATCTCGCGCAGGGTGCCGGCCAGCGGCATGTGCACACGGTGGTAGTCCTTCGGCGACAGGTAAATGGTCGCGAAGTCACCGCCCATGAACGGCGCAGCATTCGCCGCGTCGCCACCCAGCAGTTCCAGCACGCTGAAGCTGTGGCCCTTGGCCTGGAACACACGACCGTGTTCGATCGGGCCGAGTTGGCTGACCGCGCCATCCGCCGGGCTGAGAATCGCGCCCGGTGTTTCGTCCAGTGGGCGCGCGCCGTCTTTCAAGGCACGGGTGAAGAACGCGTTGAAGTGCTCGTAGGCAGTCAGGTCTTCGACCAGCGCCTGGGACATGTCCACCTGATAACGCTTGGCGAACCACGCCGTGAACGCATTCTTGAACCAGCGCACGCGGCATTCGGCGACGCAGCCGGCCAGTCGCGAGAGCAAGTGGTGAGGCAGCAGGTACTGGCTGAGGATAAACAAACGCTCTTTCATTGGGTGTCCTTAAAAACCTTAAAGCTCGACAGGCGTGTCAGGGTGATTGCCCCATTCGCCCCAGGAACCGGCGTAGCCTTTGACCCGCGGATAACCGAGGGACTTGGCCACCAGATAAGTGAAGCCCGACCGATGGTGGGTCTGGCAGTGGGTAATGATTTCTTTGTCCGGCGTGATGCCGAGTTGTTCGAGGATCTGCGGCATGTCGCTGCGGATGCGCAGGTTGCGCGCCGGATCCATGCCCGCGGTCCATTCGAAATTGACTGCACCAGGAATGTGACCGCCCTTGGCTGCCAGCACTTTCTCGCCCGAGTATTCCAGCGGCCCCCGTGCGTCCCAGATCGCCAGGTCGGCGGCGCCGAGACGGCTTTGCAGGTACTCGCGGGTGGCGGTAGGTTCGTCATGCAGGGTCAGGCTGACCGGACCGCCGACCGCTGGCGGGATCTGAATCGACATCGGAAAGCCTTCCGCCAGCCAGGATTTCAGGCCGCCGTCGACGTAGTGGTATTTGCTGTGTCCGATGACATCCAGCAGCCAGATGAAGCGCCCGGCCCAGCCGCCGCCTTCGTCGTCATACACCACGTAGACCGTGTCGGGATTGTGTCCCAACTCACCGAACAACGCTTCGAGTGCCGCTTGCGGCGGCATCAGGCCTGGCGCCGGCGGCTGCCCGAGTTGCGTGCGCTTGGGATCGACAAAGCGTGCGCCGGGGATATGCCCTTCGGCGTAGCGGGCACTGCTGGTCAGGTCCACCAGGATCAGTTCGCGGGCTTCGAGGCGAGGGAGCAAGTCGCTCGGTTCGATTACCAGCGGCAAGCCAGAGAAGTCAGACATGTGAGGTCTCCAGGGCACAAAAGGGAGGATTGTAGCGCAGGCTCATTTGCCGCGTTCACTAAAGCTGTGCAGCGCTTTTTCGATGCACTGCGCGGTTTTGCCGAAGGCTTGCACGGTGATTTCGGAAAACGGCCCGCCGCCCTGATCCGCGACGACAATCATGATCACCCGGCCATTGTTGACCAGCGAGCGTAGCAACAGGTGTTCACCGCTGAATTGTGCGCGCAGATTGTTGGGCAGCAGGGCGGAAAACTGCGCGTTATTGGCCGGAGTCAGGCGAACCTGGGCCTGTTGCGCGAGCAGGCGTTGCAGCACGTTGCTTTGGCTGACTGAGAAATTCAGCCCGGCTACTTCTGTAGGTAATCCAGCGGTCTGATGCACTCGCAGATTGGCGTGGGTGCGATCGGCCATCAGGATCATCACCCGACGCATGCCGCACGCGACCAGCGCGTCACGGGCGGACGTGGTCAAGTGCATGGCGTTGGTGAATCGACTCGGCTCGACCAGCAATTCGGCGCATTGTTTGCGCCACTTCGCCAGGTCCTCGGCCGTCGGCGCCGGCGCCGGGAGCAATCCGGCATGGACACGGTTCATGCCCCACGGCCAGATCAGCGCTTCGGCGGGGTGCCAGAGGTCGAGCATGGCGTGATGGCGTGCACTGTTGGCCGCCTGTTGGTGCAACTGTTGCTGCAACTCGTCCATCGGCATTTGCAGGTAAAGGCTGGTCAGGTATTGCCAGCGTTTACTATGCGGACTGTCCCAGGCCTGTTGTGCCGACAACGCCAAGCCGTTGGCCAGCAGCACGGTGTTGGCCGGCTGATTGAGCCAGCGGCGCAGGTTCGGATCATCATCGAGGCGGTTTTGCTGACGCAATGGGTGCTCGCTGTCGCGGGCAATGCGCAGGACTTTCACCAATTCCCGTTGCTCGGTGAGCAAAAGTCGATAGCCCTGTTGCACCCAGATCGGCAAGCGCCAGATGTCCACCAATGCCAAGCCGATTTTTAGCAGAGACACGCCAAACAATTGCTTTTCGACTTTGCGCGCGGACTCGCCTTTATAGATGACCCGCAATTCCCAGTCTTCGAGCAATTGCGGGTGAGTCAGCGCCAAGGGCCACAGCGGCGACAGAAACAGCAGGCTGCCCCAATGGATGTCCTGCCACAGGCGTGCCAGGCGACTGGCAAAAAAACCGTTGGCCTGTTGCGTGGCGTGCTGGCTGATCATTTGTAACTGACGCAGGGCTTTTGGAATCTCGGCCTGAGGCAGCACCGGCATGCGCTCAAGCAATTCTTCAGTGCGCTTCAAGCCGAGGCGATTGATCGCGATCTCAAGGTTTTCCGCCGGCTCGGTCATGTTGCCATGGGTGTGCCGGTTGGCTTCGCGGATCACGCTCAAGGCCAGGGCGGGGCTGTCCTGCATCAATTCGGCGATGTCGCGCAGCGAGCTGCGACTGTTGCGGATCGCCTGGCAGACGAGGTCGTGGCTGTGTTGCGGAACCGGCAGGCGCACGCCATCGAGAAGCTTTACCCAGCCTTCGAGCGTGGTCGGTTTTGGAGTCGGAACGTTCGTTTCGTTAGCCATGGTGGGAGGCGATCATCGTCAGCATTATCTATGCCCGGAATGGGTCAAATTGGCTTTTCGCCTGAACTGGCTATAGTCTGGCGCAGTTTTGCCGATAAGTAGAAGAAGAGATTTTTTAACTTCCGAATATGACCTTGAACCCGACTCAGTAAGTGCTCTCCTACCTATGGCTAAAATAATCGGCATCATCGTCGTATTCGCGAGCGTGCTCGGCGGATACGTGCTCTCCCACGGCAAAATTGCCGCCCTGATCCAACCCTTCGAGGTCATGATTATCGGTGGTGCGGCCCTCGGTGCATTCCTGCAGGCCAACCCCGGCTACATGACGATGCACGTGCTCAAGAAGTCCCTGAGCATGTTCGGTTCGCGCTTCAATCACGGCTTCTATCTTGAAGTGTTGGGCCTGATCTACGAGATCCTCAACAAGAGCCGCCGCGAAGGCATGATGGCCATCGAAGGCGACATCGAAGATGCCGCTGCGAGCCCGATCTTCGCCAAGTATCCGGCAGTCCTCAAGGACGAGCGCATGACCGCGTTCATCTGCGATTACTTGCGCATCATGTCCTCCGGCAACATGGCTCCCCATGAGCTGGAAGGCCTTTTCGACATGGAACTGTTCAGCCTCAAGGAAGACCTTGAACACCCGTCGCACGCGGTGAACGGCATCGCCGACGCCATGCCCGGCTTCGGTATCGTTGCGGCGGTACTGGGTATCGTGGTGACCATGGCTTCCCTGGGTGAGGGCGACCAGAAGTCCATCGGCCTGCACGTAGGTGCGGCACTGGTGGGTACCTTCTTCGGTATTCTTGCCGCCTACGGTTTCTTCGGTCCGCTGGCCCACTCTCTGGCCCACGATGCCAAGGAAGAATTGAACGTCTACGAAGCCATTAAGGCTTCGCTGGTGGCTTCGGCTTCCGGCATGCCGCCATCGCTGGCCGTGGAGTTCGGGCGCAAAGTGCTGTACCCGGCGCACCGTCCTAGCTTCGCTGAGCTCGAACAAGCGGTTCGTGGTCGTTAAGCATGGAAAATAACCAGCCGATAATCATCAAGCGCGTCAAACGCATCGCCGGCGGGCATCACGGGGGCGCGTGGAAAATCGCCTTCGCTGACTTCGCCACGGCGATGATGGCGTTCTTCCTGGTGTTGTGGCTGTTGTCCACGGCAACGCCAGAGCAGAAGATCGCCATCGCCGGTTACTTCAAAGACCCGATCGGCTTCTCCGAAAGTGGCACGCCATACATCATCGATTTGGGCGGCACGCCGACCCTGGCGCCGGAAAACACCCTTAACCCCGAGGTGAAGTCCCAGCCGCAGCCGGACAAAGTGACCGTCGACGCCGAACAGGTCGAAGGCATGGCTGAAATGGTCGAGAAGGAGCGCCTCGAGCTGTTGCTGCAAGAACTACAGAACAAGGTCGAAGAAAATCCGCAGCTGCAGAAATTCAAAGACCAGATCCTGTTCGAGATCACCCAGGACGGCTTGCGCATCCAGATCGTGGACGCGGAAAACCGACCGATGTTCGACTCGGGCTCGGCGCGTCTGAAACCGTACTTCGAAGACATCCTGCTGGCCATGGCCGACACGATCAAAGCGGTGCCGAACAAGATCAGCATCAGCGGTCACACCGACGCCAAGCCGTACACCGGCACCGGTGATTTCGGTAACTGGGAACTCTCGGCCAACCGTGCCAACGCCGCTCGCCGTGCGTTGGTGGCGGGCAGCTATCCGGACCAGCAAGTGGCGCGAGTGGTGGGTTATGCCTCGTCGGCGCTGTTCGACCGCGAGCACCCGTTCAACCCGGTCAACCGCCGTATCGACATCATCGTGCTGACCAAGAAAGCCCAGCGCGCCATCGAAGGTTCGCAAGGCGCGGAGCCTGCACCTGATGTACCGCAAGGTTCGGCTGCCCCGGCAACCGCGCCGACGACGCCAGTCGATCCGAATGCGTTGCCAGCGGACAAGGAACCGTTGCCGGCACATGAACTGCGTGAACGTCTGAACCTGTTCGATGATCCGGCGCCGAAACCGGGTGAGCCGCCGAAGCAGTAACTGAAAGAGAAAGCCGACAGAGATGTCGGCTTTTTGTTGTGGTGCATCAAGATCAAAAGATCGCAGCCTTCGGCAGCTCCTACAGGAGTACCGCGTTTCCCCTCCTGTAGGAGCCGGCTTGCTGGCGATGAACGATTACGCGGACCATCGGCGAGACCGGAATAAATCGATGCGCATTGATCTCAGAATCCACGAATGATCCTGGACTTCAAGTCACTGTGGAAGCGATCGGCATTGGTCTTGTTGAAGGTGCGCGCGGACTCGCCTCCCGTTACCGATTCCATTGCGATCGAGCGCTTGAGCATCACTTCGTTGCGATAAGCATCTATGAATAACTCGATGTCTTTGTCGCTGCTGAGTTTTGGCCACTTGTCCAGGTACAGCGGCAATTCTGTCGGCCCGGCCTTGAACGAGCAGATGCGTCGATTACTGATCGTCGCTTCGCCGATTTCGAACGGCACCCACCAGGACGACGCGGTCTTTTCCGAAACTACCGCCAGCAGGTGAGTGCATTCGGTGATGTTGCGGGTGATGACCCCGGTGATGTCATCGGTGGTCTGGGATTCTGGGTCCAGCACGTCGAGGTAGGTCTTGATGTTCGCCTGCATCAGGCGCGTGTTGATGTTGATCGCATGCGCGCGATCCATGTGGCGGTAGCTGATAAACACAGGCATCAGAAATGTCCCTTGATCGCGAGTTCGCGGTAATAGGCGCCGAGGGCGGTGAGGCGGCAACCGGTGGAGTGAATGGCGGCGTAATACATGTGTTCGGCATCAACCGGTTCGATCAGGCTGTGACGATTGCACTTTTGCAGTTGAGAGAAGACTTCGCCGTGCTCTGGATTGAATTCAGGCTCGGTGGGCTCATAGCTGGGGGCGAGGGGGTACACCGATTCCGCTTCGGCAAACCAGTCGGGCAGTTTTCTCAGGATTTCCTTGGGGATCAGCGGCGAGACTTCACGCAAGGAAATGAATTGCGAGACATTGGTCTTGAACACGGGGCGCTGTTCCCAGGCGTCGAGGGCGTTGTCGACGAATGAATAGAGGCTGCCGGGAGTGATTTTGCCGAGGATGTTCGCGGCGCCGCCATGCAGCGCTTGAAGCAGCAAACCGGTGAAGACCCCGTGGCCAGCGCCTTCCATTGCCGGCTCTTCTTTCTTGCACGCCGTGAGAATGGTCATGCCTTCGCCAATCACACTGCTTTCGCTGCGCAAGGCGCGTATTTCGCCGGCCGATCCGCCCTGGCAGCAGTCGAGAATAATCACTTTGTTTTTGATCTTCGTCGCTTTGGTGGCCCAATTCAGGATGTCGCTGATCCGGATGCCGTCCTTGGCGCTCTTGTAGTCCTGAGGAATCAGCATGCCTTCGTCAGTGTCGGTATCGAAGCTGCCGTGGCCGGCGAAGTACAGCAGGGCGACATTGCAGTCCCCGGAAAACAGCTCGCGTATCTGGTCTTCGAGTTTCTCGCGACTGAGGTAGTCCTCGGCTGAGGTCAGAACAAGATTCTTGAAATTCGGATCGCCATTGGCGTCGGTCTTCAGCACCGAAGCCATGGCCATCGCGTCGTTGTTACAGCCGCTCAACTGGGAAATATGGCTGTAGTTGTTGATGCCGATGAACAATCCCTTGCGCATGGTTACACCGCCGTTTGCTGACGAATCGCACTGACGATGCTGTTGGTGTTCCACGCACATTCGGCATGTGCCGCGTTACGCACCACAGTGGAAATGCGCTCGGCGCCAAATGGTTTGATCGCGATGATCACCTTGCCCATGCGCTTGGCGATCTCGATTTCCTTGTTGATCCACTTGCTGTAGGTCGAATACATCCCGGCCATGATCAGCACGGCGGAGCAGGGGCGGATTTTGTTTTCGATGGCTTCGATGAGTTGCTTGTCGGTTCGCGCGCCAACAATCGGGTTGTGCGGTGGCACCGAGAAATTCTTGAAGGTGAAGGTCGGGTGCGCGGTGAGCAGTTTCACCAGTTTGTCGTGGGCGTCGGAGTAGTTCCACGAATGGCTGATGAACAGATGGTAGGTTTGCATGGGTGTCCCTCGATGTCGCTTGAACGCGAAGAGGGCTCGAATGTATGCAATTGGCGGGCGCGAACAAGGCTTGTGCGGCGAATCAGAAATGCCCTTCAAACACCTGGGCAAACGCCCTACGGATTCGTCTGACGTTTAAGGCGGGGGGATATGCGTAAGACGTAACGAACGGCCGGCCGCCCCGTTGGTGCGAGGCGGTCGGCGCGTCTGTTTAATAGCCGTTTTCCGGCAGGCTGGCGATGATCGAGCGGTAGCTGTTCATCCGTTGCAGTTGCACACGGCCGTCTTCCAGGGCCTTGAGCAGGGCGCAGCCCGGTTCGCGGTCGTGCTTGCAGTCGCGGAAGCGGCAGGTGCCCAGCAGGTCGTTGAACTCAATGAAACCGGCCTCTACGTCGGCACGGCTGACATGGCCCAGACCGAATTCGCGGATACCCGGGGAGTCGATCAACTCGCCGCCACCGGGGAAGTGGAACAGGCGCGCGGTGGTGGTGGTGTGAGTGCCCTGGCCGGACAGCTCGGACAACGGACCGACGCGGGTCTCGACTTCCGGCAGCAGGCTGTTGACCAGCGAGGACTTGCCGACGCCGGACTGACCGACGAACACGCTGATGCGTCCATCCAGTTGCTTCTGCAATTGCTCCATGCCATTGCCGTGATGAGCCGACACTTCGAGCACCGGGTAGCCAAGGGTGCGGTAAACCGCGAGCAAGGCGTTCAGTGCCGGTGCATTGTTTTCGTCGATCAGATCGAATTTGTTCAGCAAGAGCAACGGCTTGATGCCGGCGTGTTCGGCGGCTACCAGGTAGCGGTCGATCAGGTTGGCGTGAGGCTCGGGCAGCGGGGCGAAGACGATCACGATCATGTCGACGTTGGCCGCCACCGGCTTAAGCTGACCACGGCTGTCCGGACGGCAGAGCTCGGTGTTGCGCGGCAGTTGCGCCACGATCACGCCGATGCCCTGGTTGCCGGCGCGCCAGACTACCTGATCGCCGGTCACCAGCGCCGGCAGGTTGGCGCGCAGGTGGCAACGGAATACCTGGCCGGCCAGTTCGCCATCGCGAGCCTCGACTTCGACCTGCACACCGAAGTGTGCGATTACCAGGCCCGTCTGTTCCGGGCCGAGGTCACCGCCCTCAAGTGCCTCGACAGCCGAGGACTCGCGTTTGGCGGCGCGGGCAGCGCGTTCGCCCTGAATCTTTTCGATGCGCCAGTTTTGACGACGATTGAGTTGGCGTTTGGCCATGGGTGTTCCGTATCAAGAATGCAGCGATTAGGTAAAACGGTCGCGAGTTTAGCACGCCCGGCCACCGGCCTAGGCTAAACTGCGCAGCATTGCCTAGGAGCCGACACATGCTAAATACGCAGAACCTGATCTGGATCGACCTGGAAATGACCGGTCTGGATCCGGAAAACGACGTCATCATCGAGATGGCCACCATCGTCACCGACAGCGATCTGAACACTTTGGCCGAAGGTCCGGTGATTGCTATCCACCACAGCGATGAAGTCCTCGCCCGCATGGACGAATGGAATACTCGCACCCACGGCAACTCCGGACTGACCCAACGCGTGCGCGACAGCCGTATCAGCATGGCCGAAGCCGAAGCCGAAACCATCGCCTTCCTGGAAAAATGGGTGCCGAAAGGCAAGTCGCCGATCTGCGGCAACAGCATCTGCCAGGACCGTCGCTTCCTTTATACCCACATGAAATCCCTGGAAAGCTATTTCCATTACCGCAACCTCGACGTGTCCACGCTCAAAGAGCTGGCTGCGCGCTGGGCGCCGGACGTGCGCGACAGCTTCAAGAAAGGCAGCACTCACCTGGCCCTGGACGACATCCGCGAGTCCATCGCCGAGTTGCAGCACTACCGCAAGCATTTCATCAAGTTCTAAGCCTGGAATCCGACCTGTAGGAGCTGGCTTGCTGGCGATGGCGCCCTTGAGGACGCATCGCCAGCAAGCCGGCTCCTACAAATAATGTCGCCCTCTTATGGTGCCTGGATGAAGTGAGTAGACTGCGCGCCTTTCTGCAAGGACCGCCAACATGTTGCTGATGCTCTACCTGATCGCCATCACCGCCGAAGCCATGACCGGCGCGCTCTCGGCGGGCCGTCGCGGCATGGACTGGTTTGGTGTGGTGCTGATCGCCTGCATCACGGCACTGGGCGGAGGTTCAGTGCGCGACGTGCTACTCGGTCATTACCCGCTGACCTGGGTCAAACACCCGGAATATCTGGTCCTGACCTCTATTGCGGCGATGGTTACGGTGTTTACGGCACGCTGGATGCGCCACCTGCGTTCGCTGTTTCTGGTGCTCGATGCCGTCGGGCTGGTGGCCTTCACCCTGATCGGCTGCATGACCGCCCTGGAAATGGGGCATGGCATGTTGGTCGCGTCCGTCAGCGGCGTGATCACCGGAGTGTTCGGCGGCATCCTTCGGGACATCTTCTGCAACGACATTCCGCTGATTTTCCGCCGTGAGCTTTACGCCAGCGTCTCGTTCGCCGCAGCGTGGTGCTACATGTTTTGCCTTTACCTGAATTTGCCAGGAGAACAGTCGATTCTGATCACGCTGTTCGGTGGTTTCCTGTTGCGACTATTGGCAATTCGTTTCCACTGGGAAATGCCGAAATTTGTCTACAGTGATGAGCAATGAAGTTGAAGCTGCATATTTATGAATGTTAAATGCGGTAACTAATTAATTCTTTATCAGTCGCTGGTTTTTATAAGCTGAATTTTCATTTCGGTTTATAGGCGGCTTGTATGCTTGATGCATGTTTGAAAAATTGTTCTGCTAATAGTCACAGACGATTCATAGAAGAACGAATCCCTGAATGGCTGATCCAGGCGTCACCTCACAGGCGATTGGCCTTAAGGCATGCACCTGTCGCTATCCCCGCATGGTACAGAACGGCAACAGCGGCGTCTCATGCCGCCCTGGCGCAAGCTATCAAGGCCAGCTGGTTGTCGCAGACCAAACTGGATCGAGTGTTTGAGCCTCTGGCCGATGTCCGTCGGTTTGCCGAGCCACTATTGAAACGGATATTGAAGGATCGCTTTGGTGTTGAGCTGGATGTAACCCGGACGTACCTTCGGCTCTATTTACCCAAAGGCATTTTGCCGGGGTATCAAGTTAAAACGCTCTCTTTATTAGATGCTGCGCTGAATAACTTTGAAACAAAGGAAGCTGTCGAGAATTATTTTGACGACGCATCTTGTTTTATTAGTGGGCCCGACAATCTTGGTCACTTCAGTAACTCGCCAGTAAATAAACAAATAAAAGTTTCTGAATATATCTCGATGTGTCGTGAACTGGACATCGGTGGCCAGTATTCGCGAGAACTGGAAGCGATATTGTTGCCCAGGGATGCTGTCGCCAAAAACGGGCTGGAGTACCGAGTCAAGACCAGCCAAAAAGATGCATTCAGGGCGGCTGTACTCATGGCGCGGATGAAGGGCGACATTGGCACGGACTCAGAATCCTCGCTTCTGCGGCTTCTTGAGGGCGCATCCATTCCATTTTTGCAATGCCACCAATTGCAGGTCATGACGGCCAAACTGACTGGCGTCATGGTGCTGGCGGGGGATCTTGAACATTCCTCCAGCGTTGAGCCACTGGTGGTGTACATACCCAACGATCCACAGCATCCGCTCAAGGAATATCCCTCGACGCTGGCGTTCGCGGCGGTATTGACGGAGCAACTGCGCGCGCCGGCCTATCAAAGGTTTTTTGCCAGGTTTATTGCTCATGAGCAGCGCGGCCATTTCTTTGCCGCGCTCGATCAACAATTGAATGTTGTGAAGTGGAATCCGCCGCAACCCGATGACCCCCAACCGGCCTGGCGCCGTGTACCTGTCGAAAACCCCAGGCTGCGCTTCCACTCGCACAGAATCGAGGGTGATCCGTGGCAATGGCTCTATCAGGACGCGCTTAACAAAATCCTAAATGACGCGCGCATCATTGCGGTGCCGACCGCCGATGAAGATCGTCAGTCGCGCTGGGCGCTGTGGGTCAGTCTGGAGAAAGTGGCCTCGATCGTCGTACAGGTCGCAGCCCTGGTGGCAATGCCCTTCGTGCCGTTTCTGGGCGAGTTGATGCTGGCGTATACCACCTATCAATTATTGGACGATGCCTTTACCGGCATCCTCGATTGGGCCGAGGGACAAGTATCCGAAGCCGCCGGCCATCTGCTGTCCATCGGCGAGAATCTCGCGCAGCTGGCAGCTTTCATAGGGGGCGCCACCGTGGCCGGGAAAATCCTCGCGATCAAGCCTTCGGCATTTGTCGAGGGACTCAAACCGGTAGTGTTTGACGATGGGCGTACGCGGTTGTGGTATCCCGATCTGCAGCCCTATACACATCCCGTCTTGCTGGCGGACGACGTGCCGGACGAGTTGGGTCTGAGGCATCAGGCAGGCAAGACTTTTCTGCCGCTTGAGGGTCGCAATTACGAAGTAATCGCTGAACCTGAAAGCGCGGCCTATCACGTCCGCCACCCACAGCGGCCAAATGCCTATCGACCGCGTCTCAACCACAACGGTGCCGGCGCCTGGGCCCACGAGGTCGAGCGACCTATGGAGTGGCAAGGTGCGCAGTTGTTTCGACGCCTGGGGCACTCGGTTGCGGAGTTTTCCGACGACACGGCACGGCGCATCCTCTCGGTCAGTGGGATCGACGAAGCAATGTTGCGGCACATGCACGTTCACGCGCAGCGCCCGCCGGCCCTGCTTGAAGACACGATCCGGCGATTCAAGCTGGATCAGCGGATCGAGCTATTCAACACACAAATGGCGAGCCCTGATTCGGCGGTTTATGCCAAGGCTGACGTCCACCTGCAATTGCATCTGTTGAAGACCCAAAAGGTCGATCTGCCCGAGCAACGGCTGCGGGGTGGTGACGTGATTGCGACCGTCCTGGAGGTCGTACCGGAACGCGAGCAGAAAATACTCATGGGGTTGAGTTCATCATCGGGAGACGCGCTGCCAGGGCGGCAGGTTTGCGCCGATTTGCTGCGTAACCGCATGGCCCGGTGGGCGCAGGAATACCGCGCGTCGTTGTTCAACTCTGTTGAGGAGTCGTTCGAGTCGGCTGCGAACTCAAGCACGCAGCAGATGCGGCGGATTTTCCCGGACCTGCCTCGAAGTGTTGCGCAAGAGTTATGGCGGGAAGCCACTGCTGGCGATCGATTGCACCTGCTCAATAATCCCGGCATACCCCGACGGATGGCCAGCGAGGCACTGTTTTATCTGCGTGAGTTACGCCTGAATCGCGCCTGTGAGGGATTGTATTTGCACGCTGTCTCCACGGCCGATAGCGACATGCTGGCCTTGCACATGCTCGAAACCCTCGAAGGCTGGAATCCCGCTGTTCGCCTGGAGGTTCGTGACGGGGACGTTGACGGGGTGCTCCTCGACAGTATCGGATCTGTCGACGCGCCGATTCGTAAAGTGTTGGTCAAGCAGGCGGGACGTTATGAAACCTACGATGACAAGAGTCAGCAATTGCATGGCCTCGACGATCTGTTTGGCGCGGTCCAGCATGCGCTTCCCCAGCCTGAGCGCGAAGCTCTCGGGTTTCCCCATGTCGGGCAGGGGCATGAGCTGGAACAGGCCGTCATTCGCCTGCCACTGTTGCCACGTGCCGAGTTGAGAACGTTGTTCGGACAGCCACCGCTGGCAGCCGACAGTCATTCTCCGATGCGACTCGCAGTCGGTCGCGCCGGTTATCTGCTGGGCGGTGGAGATTTCAAACCCGTAAATACACTGACTTTCGAGCAAAGGCTGCGAGCGCTTTTCCCCGCGCTTTCTGAAGAGGATATGGCGGCCTTGCGCAGTGAGCGACTCTCCGGGGAGCCATTGCTGGCCATCACACGCCTGGAAAATGAGTACCTCACGCTGGTCAATGAGTTGGAGCTATGGGTGCAAGACGTGCCTTCTCTCCATCCGATAACGGGCCTGCCGCTGGATGCCGGCATTATCGCGGAACAAACCCTCAAACGACGGGCCTTCATGGAGGAGCTCAAGGCCAGTTGGTCTCGCAAGCCGACGCCAGCCAGTCCGTATGAGCCTTATCACTTTTATCTGTATCTCGACATCATCGGCGAGTTGCCCGAACTGTCTGCCGACTTCAGCCATGTCACCGAACTGGTGTTGGGGAGCCGTCTTCAGCCGTTGCGCGGGGATGGTTTTTTGAAAAGCTTTACCGGGCTGCAGTTCCTCACGCTTGAGGGCATTGAACTGAGCTCCTTCCCTATGGACATTTATCAAATGCGAGGCCTGGTCTCGCTGACGCTCGATCGTTGCGCCCTGCGACTCTCTGAGGCCACGGCGGAAGGATTGTCTCGGATCGAAAGCCTGGAGCTGCTGAGTCTGAACGATAATCCTCTGGGCATTAGTCCGCACTTGGGCTACATGAAGGGCTTGCGTGACCTTTATTTACGTAATACGGGAATAACTGAAGTTCCCTCTGGACTGTTTGATCTCGAGCGTCTATCGAGGGCAGATCTGACATTCAATGAGATAGTTGATTTGCCCGAGGAGTTTTTTGAAGTGCCCGACACACGGGCCCTTGATATTGACCTCAGCGATAACCCATTAGGATTTGAAAGTATCGCTGGCCTCAAGGAATACTTGGCACAAGCAAGTCTCGATCGAGAAATATCCGTTCGATTCGACGGGGCTCCGGAAGTTGAGGAGGCTTTGATTGATTCTGAAGATGAGTCGACAGACAGTGCGATAAGTAGTGGCGCAGAAAGTGATGTCGAACGCTGAATGATAATCTGATAGGCGTTCACACAGTTTGTCTCTTTTTTTAAGTGTGGCGTAGGAAGCGATTGTTGTAGTTTTGCATTCGAAGTCAGGGCTCGGACTTGTGCCGGGCTCTGACTTTTATTTGACTAAACGTATTTTCCTTTCCCGCAAAAAAAGAGTGAGTCGTCATGCCTGATGAAAGTGTAAAGCCAGTTCGATTTTCTATGTTCAAGGTTCAGTTTGATGGTGGTGCTGGTGCTACTTCAAAAAAATCTACGCCAACGGCAGAATGCAGGTTCGAGTGCAGGTGGCTCTTTCTGCTGTTGATGCGAATGGAAGGCCGGTCATATTGTCGCCTTCGGTCTATCATAGTGTAAGGCTGATTAACTACAAGACCGGAGAGTTGCTGGCGGACGGTTGGGAGGCGGGTGCTCCAAACCGGTTTTCACAGGCGCTATATGGAGTTTCACTGGAGTGGAAGGAGGAGTCAGCGCCCTTTAATCCCTATGTCCGGATTATTAACTATTGGGTGTCGAGTTCCATCGCCCAGGACGTCCAGATTGGTGCGGTGGTTATTTTGAATGACAATGTGATCCGTTCCAATAACACCACCGTGGGTCATAAATTCGATAGCAGCGTGTTTATCGAAGCGCAACCTCCAGTGACTTATGACCTTACAAGGTTTCATCTGGACTCCGTGGAGAGTTATCCCGCTCAAGCCACCACCGTTACCCATTTTTACTTGAGTTTGAATGTCGATGGGCAACAGTTGAAGTTAATAGGTTGGTCAAGTAAGGCGGAGACTGGATACGGTGTTTTCTCCAGGAGTACCAAAGCGCTTGAGATGCGTGGCTTTTATCCGGACAGTGATTTTTGGTGGCGATCGCTCTGTCATGTTGCCAGTGTCGATGAACAGGAAGTGTATCTGGTACTTCCGCCAGAGCGCGAAGTGAATAGACCGCAGTTGCATCGCGTGGTGGTCAATGATCGAAAAGGCATGCTGTCTATTGTTCAAGCATCTACCCTGGATTTCACTGAAGACGTGCATGTCGGGAATGAAGGGGCATTTTATTTTACAGTCTACGATGTTTACGGTAATGGGCATGACTTGGGGTTGCGTGTTGACAAGTCTGTTGTTCCTAGCACGTTTGCGCTCGTTAAAGGTTGACCGTTTTAAGTTGATCTCTATAAGTAACTTCATGGTTGCTGTTACAAGACCAATCAGGATGATTGTATGTCTGAAAAAATCAATGCACTTGTTTTTTCCAATGCCTTTAATTTCGATGATTTTTTGAGTGGTGGGGTTGATCCGAGGACCGGTCTGTACACGTTCAACTTGTCGCTGGGAAATATCCATTCGTCGACGCTGAACGGGCCATCGTTCAATATCAATCTGCAGTTCAGCCCTCTCGATACTCTGGATACCGGATTGGGAGCAGGTTGGTCGATACCGTTATCCCGCTATGACGTGCTGAATAACACACTGTCGTTGTCGAGTGGCGATAGCTACAAAGCGACGCCTGTTGCTGGAGGGCTTAAATTTGCCGAGCCCTACGTCGAAAACTTCAAGATAAGCAGTTCTACCGAGGGCCACTATTCAGTGTTTCACAAGAATGGCCTGCGGGAAGTGCTCGAAGTGTTCGAGTCGACTGACTACGCGGTGCCAAGACGGATCGAGGCAGCGAATGGGGCGCATATCCTTCTCGATTACACCCTTCATCAAGGCAAGCCGGTATTGGTAAAAGTCAGGAGCGTTGAGCGGACTTTACTGAGCATCATCTATGACGACGCGCAGGTCATTCTTACCCAATACCCGGGTACTGACAGTGAGGCGCGATTCACTTTGGCGCTGGGCAATGACCGCGTGAGCAGTATTGCGTTACCGACTGGGGATCGATGGCTTTTCACCTATGAGGAAGTCCAAGGGTTTGTTTGTCTGACCCAGGTCGACTCTGCAATGGGGGCACGCGAACAGATTCAGTACGGCAGCAGTGGGCACGCTTTTCCTCCGGGAGGACCTGTCGCGTCCTTGCCTTATGTCATTGCCCACACGTTACTTCCGGGAGTCGATCAACCCGCCATCGTCACTGAGTATGAATATTCCGAGAACAACTTCCTGGGATTCAATGGCGGGCTCAGTTGGTCGGCGGAACTCGACAGCCTGAGCGCGGCACCGGATGACTATTGCTACACCTCGACAGAAACACTGATACGCGGCGCCGCTGCCTGGCGCACTAAAGTGCGGACCTACAATAAATATCATCTGCTGCTTTCGGAAGTGACTCGGTGCGGGCAGGCCACTCACTCCGTAGCGACGCAGTACCACCTCTTGCCGGGCAAAAGTCTTGATGATCAACCGCCGCAGTTTCGACTGCCGTTGACCCAAACCCAGCAATACAAAAGCGAAGGCACGGGAAAACAGCGCACAGAGGTGACCCGGACGGAGTTCGACGAGTACGGCAACTTGCTGAAGCAGGTCGAGCCCAGCGGGATCACCACAATCAGTGATTTTTATGCCGCCACGGGTGGGCAAGGCTGTCCTGCCGATCCTCTGGGATTTGTGCGCTTTGAAAAACAGCGCGTGGTGCATCCGGCCGAAGGAATGGCCGGAGCGCCAGTGACCGTCAGCCGCTACCGCTACCAGTTGCTGAAGGGTTTGACTGGCAGTTCTATGCAGCACGTCGTGCCAGTGACAGAGCAATTGTCGGAGCGTACGGCAGCTGGCGAATCGTTACGACTACAGACGGACCTGAGTTACTACGATCTTCCGGGCGAACCTCATCGTCATGGCTTATTGAAAAAGCAAACCCGGGTTCAACAGGGCCACTCAACTCACGGCGAATTTTCTTACACGCTCCGGGGTGCGCAGCTGATCGTGCAGACGACGTTGACCGGTTTCGACGGCGTTCAAACGACAGATTCGCGGACGTACTCTGCGCTGAACGGTGCCTTGTTGTCCGGAACAAACCAAGACGGCGTGACGACTGATTTCGTCTATGACGCTATTGGCCGGCCTCTGTCGGAGACCGTGGCGCCAGGGACAACGTTCGAAGCGCAGCGCCATTCGATTTGCACGGCTGCTACCTCGGGCTCCCCCGCAACGCTGCTCAACACAGACGCCAGTGGGATGAAGCAGCGGGTGACGTATGACGGCATCGGGCGAGTGGTGAGCATCGAGGAGCAGGACAGCGATCAATCAAAAGACGGGCCATTGAGAGTCGTTTATGTGGCCCGCTACGACGAAACCGATCAGTTGGTGGATGAAGTCCGCACCGACTGGCTGGACGGCGTCGCATTACCCCTCAAACAAACCTTTGTCTTCGACGATTGGGGGAATATACGGACCTCGGTTTTCCAGAGCGGTCGTCAGCAACACGAAGACCATGATCCGGTGTCTCGACAGGTGTCGCGCTGGACGGAGGGCGCCGGCAAGACCGTTACGCTGTTCAATGCGTTCGACAAGCCACTCAGCGTTGAAGCATTCGACCGCAAGGGAAAGAGCCTGGGCAAGACGACTCATCGCTACGACGGCCTGGGTCGCGCTGTCGGTCAGACTGGTCCGGAGGGGAAGACGACAACCCATGCTTATGACGTCTTTGGCCGGCTGCAACGCAGCGTGTTGCCTGATGGATCGGTTGTCGAGACTGCATACGCGGCTCACAGTCATTTGTCATTGCCCATTGAAGTCAAAGTAGGCGCTCGCAGCCTCGGCAGGCAAACGTTCGATGGTCTGTCACGCTTGACCCGAAGCGAGGTGGGAGGGCGGCAAAGCAGCTTGCAATACGAGGGCGGTTCGAAGCGCCCTTCTGTCGAAAGCAAACCCGGTGGTGAGCGTGTCCGCTACAGCTACGAGCCGAACCTTGGCGGTAAAGTCGTTCAGCGCCAGGCATTGGAAGCGCAGATGGGCGCTCTCTCCGAGCCAGCGCTTGTGGCTGACTACTCGTACGAATCCCGACTCGGTGGCCTGACGAGTTGCAGTGAGCAGGGACGAGAGTCGCGATTTGAGTACAGCCGATCCGGAAAACTCAAACGCGAGGCATCGACTCAACCCGGTCAAACAACGACAACTGCCGAATACAGCTACTCCATGGCGGGCCGGCCGCTTGCCTACACCGACGTGCTCGGAGCTCAACACAAGACTACCTATGATGATTTGGGGCGTCCGAAGTCCCATGTGCAGAATCAGGTCAAAGCCGATTTTTCCTACAACGCCTTGGAGCAACTGGAGACCATTCATACACAAGACATCGTTAGTGGTCGTTCGCTGGTGACTCGTCTGGCCTATGACGATTTGGGGCGAGAAGTTACCCGCCGTTTTGAGGCTGACAAGGATGTCAGCCAAACCCTGATCTCGCGCTACACCCTGGCCAGCAAACTGGCGCAAAGAACATTGAAAAATCGCGATCAGGTGGTTCGTGATGAGTGGTTCAGCTATGACGCGCGTGGCCGACTCAATGACTACCGGTGCGACGGAATGCAGCGGCCCCGTGATTTCAGAGGCAATGAAATCATCAGGCAAAAGTTTGTATTCGATGAGCTGGATAACATTCTGACACTGGAAACCGAATTTTCCGGTGGCAAGAACCTGGCTACATACGAGTACAGCCAGGTCGATCCGACCCAGTTGATCAGCATTCGGCATAGCCATGGCGACTACCCGCAGCCGGTGACCCTGCAGTATGACGCCAATGGTCAATTGGTACGGGACGAGCAGGGGCGAACGTTAACCTACGACGCGCTGGGAAGACTGACGCAAGTGGCCACTTCGCAAGGCGTTGTCCTGCGAGGCTATGGTTATGACGCAATGGATAATCTCGTCCAATTGTCCTCGCCCGAAGTAGTGCCCACCCAGCGTTACTATCGCGACGGCCGGATGATGAATGACGTGTGTGGCGGCGATGCCACCAGTTGTTTGCGCCAGGACGGTCTTCTTTTGGCCCGGCATCATTCGGGGAAGAATGCTGGCGTCCGGTTGTCGGGTACGGATCAGCAGCAGACGGTTTTAGGGGAAATCACTGGCAGCGGACACAGCGAAATCGCTTACAGCCCCTATGGCTATTGCCAGGGGCAAGAAGAACCGTTCAACCCGGCTGGATTCAACGGGGAGCCATTTGACTCGCTGACAGGCCTGTATCTGTTGGGTAACGGCTACCGTGCGTATAGCCCCGCCTTGATGCGCTTTCACAGCCCGGACAGCATGAGTCCCTTTGGTCGCGGCGGTTTGAACCCTTACGCCTATTGCCTGGGTGACCCCATCAATCGAGTCGATCCCACGGGGCATTTTTCCTGGCAAAGCATTTTAGGTATTGCCTTGTCCATCGTGGGAGTCGTCGCCAGTTTTGCAACCTTTGGCGCTGCCACGCCGCTGGCCATTCTCGGGCTTGGCCTGGGAGGTGTTTCCGCGTTGGCGGGGATCGCCGGTACGGTAGCGGGAGAATTGTTGCCCGGTTCTGTGGCGGGCGAGGTGCTGGGTTGGATGAGTTTTGCGACAGGTGTCGGATCAATTGCTGCAGGTAGCCTTGCTGCCTCCAAGGCATTCACCCAATGGGGCAGTCGGTTGCTGACGTCCCCGCCTGCCAGAGTGACTAAATTCGGCTATCGGCCGGGGGCGCTTGCCGGTGGAGGAAGAGGGGCCAAAGGTGCGAGAAGCGTAGGCAGGTCTTCGCAGACACCGTCGACTTCGGCCCAATCAGCACGACCGGAAAAGTGGACGGTGATTGATGATATCGGCAGAAACGACCTCACTCCGAATGGACGGCCCGGAAATGTTGCCCGAAGCAAATACGCTGACTTCAAAAGGGGGGTAGAGGAAGGGCTGAGCCCCCATGAGTCTGCAAGAGCTCACTTGGGCAACAGCTACGATCCTTATCCGGGTTACAGCAGTTACACAAGACTGGTCAGCGACGTAAAAGCGAGCAATCAGGTAGCCGTCAATGCTGCCAGGAAGGCCGGGGAGGTCCCTGCTTTAATCTCTGAGCCCCAGCATATTCATGCGCGTCTCGGAGGTTTCGACAGAGTGTTTTTCCTGGAGTACAGAGCTGAAATGAAAGTGGTGATAAAGCAGATCGGAGACCACGATCCTCAATGGTAAAGGCTGATCGCAGACTTTTCGGTAGTCAGCCTACACATCACGCAGAGCATGTTGGCGCAACGCCCACTCGACATGCTCCCTGACCAGTTCCGACGGATACTCCCGTCGCGCCTTCAACGCTTCCAGCACCGGAATCGTTGAAGGCGCATTACCCAAGCCCACCGCCAGATTGCGCAACCAGTTTTCGTAACCGGTCCGGCGCAAGGGCGAGCCTTCGGTGCTGCTCAGGAATTTTTCCTCGTCCCACATAAACAGCTCGGCCAGTTGGGCGTTGTCCAGGTTGTGTCGCGGCTTGAAGTCGCTTTCGCCGGACGGGCGGGCGAAGCGGTTCCACGGGCAGACGATCTGGCAATCATCGCAGCCGAATACACGGTTGCCGATCAGCGGCCGCAGCTCTTGCGGGATCGCGCCTTTGAGCTCGATGGTCAGGTAAGAAATGCAGCGGCGGGCATCCAGCACGTATGGGCCGACAAACGCGTTGGTCGGACAGATATCGAGGCAAGCGCTGCATCGTCCGCAGTGCTCGGTAGCGTGGGGCGGATCCACCGGCAGCGGCAAGTCGACGAACAGTTCGGCGAGGAAGAAGTAACTGCCGGCCTTGCGATTCAAGACCAGGGTGTTTTTGCCGATCCAGCCCAGGCCGGCCTTTTGCGCAATGGCTTTCTCCAGCACCGGAGCGCTGTCGACGAAAGCGCGGTAGCCAAACGGGCCGATGGCCGCCTGAATTTTTTCCGCCAGTTGTTGCACGCGTTTACGGATCAATTTGTGGTAATCGCGGCCCAAGGCATAACGCGAGACGTAGGCTTTCTCCGGCTGGGCGAGCATTTGCGCCATTTGCGTGTCGCCCGCCAGGTAGTCCATGCGCAGGGAAACAACGCGCAAAGTGCCCGGCACCAACTCTTCCGGATGCGAGCGTTTGCTGCCGTGGGCGCCCATGTAGTCCATTTCGCCGTGGTAACCGGCTTCGAGCCAGCGCTCCAAATGCTGCTCATGCTCGCCCAGGTCGAGACCGCTGATGCCGACTTGCTGAAAGCCCAGCTCGCGGCCCCAGTCCTTGATGGATTGGGCGAGGGCGGGCAGGTCTGTAGTAATAGCGGGCATGAGGCGCGAGAAACCGGAGCTGAGGTGCGTATAATTCTGCCAGACATCGGAGCCCGAAGACGCATGCCGCACACTAAAGATGATTTACCCGACGCGCTGTACAGTGCCGCGCAGGTCCGAGGACTCGATGCGAGCCTGATTGCGGCGGGTACGCCGGGCTTTGAATTGATGCAGCGGGCGGCGCGGGCGACCTGGCGAGCGCTGGTTCGCCAATGGCCAGCAGCAAACGAACTGAGCGTGCTGGCCGGCCACGGCAATAATGCTGGTGACGGTTATCTGGTGGCAGTGCTCGCGCAGCGGGCCGGTTGGTCGGTCCGGGTACTGGCGGTGGGCGATCCCATGCGGCTACAGGGCGATGCGGCGTTGGCCCATGCCGAGGCGTTGTCCGAAAAGGTCCCTATCGAACCTTGGTCGATCCAATCCGAATTGCGCGGCATTGTGCTGGACGCTCTGCTCGGCACCGGTCTGACCGGTGAGGTGCGTGAACCGTTTGCCAACGCGATCGCCGCGATCAATGCCAGCGGTTTGCCAGTGGCGGCGGTGGACATCCCGTCGGGGCTGTGCGCTGATACCGGCCGTCGACTCGGCCATGCGGTACGAGCGGATCTGACTGTCACGTTCATAGGATTGAAGCTGGGATTGTTCACCGGCGATGCAGCGAACATTGTTGGCGAGCTGGTATTCAACGATTTGCACGCCGATCCGCAGTTGCTTGAAGGCGCGCCGATCAGTGCTCGCCGTCTGACGGCTGGAAGTTTGCCGCGTCTGGCTGCGCGCCCTCCCACTTCCCATAAAGGCCAATACGGTCATGTGCTGCTGATCGGTGGCGATCGTGGTTTGGGTGGAGCGATCCTGCTGAGTGCGCAAAGCGCCCTGCGCAGCGGCGCTGGCATGGTCTCCGTCGCGACTCGCAGCGAACACGTGCCTGCCGCGCTGGCGAGAATCCCCGAGGCGATGGTAGTGGGCACTTCGTCGGCCAATCAGCTGATGGAATTGCTGCAAAAAGTTTCCGTGTTGGTCGTCGGTCCTGGCTTGGGACAGGCCGGTTGGGGACGCAGTCTTTTGTCGGCCGCCGCCAACGCGCCATTGCCGCAAGTCTGGGACGCCGACGCGCTTAACATTCTGGCCGAGGAACGCGTGACTTTGCCCAAGGAGTGCGTGATCACACCGCATCCGGGCGAAGCGGCGCGTTTGCTGGGCATGACGACGGCTGAAGTCCAGGCCGATCGGCCCGCGGCGGCCCGTGCATTGAGCGAAAAATATACAGCGGTCGTGGTGCTCAAAGGCGCCGGCAGTTTGATCGCCAGCCCTGATGGACGGCTGGCCGTGTGTCATCAAGGCCATCCGGCGATGGCTGCCGCAGGGTTGGGCGATGTGCTGGCCGGACTGGTGGGCGCTTTGCTCGCTCAAGGCATGGACGCGTTCGACGCCGCGTGTCTGGCGGTCTGGCTACACGCCAATGCCGGCGAGCAACAAGGTAAATTCGGCCGTGGGCTGGCGGCCAGTGATCTGATCCCAGCCATTCGTCAGTTATTGGAGGAGCAAGCACCGTGTCTGAAGTAACCCTGTACCTGGCTGATGAAGAGGCAATGACCGCGTTTGGTACGCGCATCGCCCAAACGACAAAAGGGCACGGTCTGATTTTTCTTGAAGGGGATCTGGGCGCGGGGAAAACCACGCTGTCACGGGGCATCATCCGGGGGCTGGGGCATGTCGGGGCGGTAAAAAGTCCGACGTTCACGCTGGTCGAGCCCTACGAGATTGGCGACATTCGCGCCTTCCATTTCGACCTGTACCGTCTGGTCGATCCGGAAGAGCTGGAGTTTCTCGGCATTCGCGACTACTTCGAAGACGACGCGCTGTGCCTGATCGAATGGCCCGACAAGGGTGCAGGCTTTTTGCCAAAGCCCGACCTGACCATTACCATTAGCCCGCAAGACAGCGGGCGTTCGCTGAAAATTTTGTCCCAGGGCTCGCGTGGCGAGTCGTGGTGTGCCGCTTTGGCATTGGAATCCAAATAAATGATGGGGTTAGGTATGCGCTTTCGCGCGTTGGTTGCTGCCGTAGGGGTGTTGTTTTTGGCGGTGACCGTCGACGCTGTGGCCGAGACGAAGGTCAACAGTGTTCGCCTGTGGCGGGCGCCGGACAACACACGGCTGGTGTTTGACCTGACCGGTCCTGTCCAGCACAGCGTTTTTACCCTGTCGGCACCGGATCGCCTGGTGATCGACATCAACGGCGCCTCCCTGGGCGCACCGCTGAACGTCAACACGTCCAATACCCCGATCACTGCGATGCGTTCGGCACAGCGTACGCCCACCGACCTGCGGGTGGTCATCGACCTGAAAAAGGCCGTCACCCCGAAAAGCTTCTCCCTGGCGCCCAATGCCCAGTACGGCAACCGACTGGTGGTCGATCTGTTCGATAACCCGTCCGATGCCGCTCCGCCTCCAGCCCCGACACCGTCGGTGGCCACCGTGCCTGCGGTGCCGGTCACGCCTACGGAGCCGGCGATCAAGTTGCCGCCAGCGCCGGCCGGCAAGCGCGACATCATTGTGGTAATCGATGCCGGTCACGGCGGCGAAGACCCGGGCGCCTCAGGCTCTCGCGGCCAGCGTGAGAAAGACGTGGTGCTGGCCATCGCCCGCGAATTGCAGCGTCAGGTCAGCGGCATGAAGGGCTTCCGCGCCGAATTGACCCGTACCGGCGACTACTTCATCCCGTTGCGCGGCCGTACTGAAATCGCCCGCAAGAAGGGCGCCGACCTGTTCGTCTCGATCCACGCCGACGCCGCGCCTTCAGCCGCTGCCTTCGGTGCCTCGGTGTTCGCCCTGTCTGATCGCGGTGCGACTTCAGAGACCGCCCGTTGGCTGGCCGACAGTGAAAACCGTTCTGACTTGATCGGTGGTGCCGGCAACGTCAGCCTCGATGACAAGGACCGCATGCTCGCGGGCGTGCTGCTTGACCTGTCGATGACGGCGTCCCTGACCTCCAGTCTCAACGTCGGTCAAAAAGTATTGAGCAACATCGGCCGGGTTACACCGCTGCACAAACAGCGGGTGGAACAAGCCGGGTTTATGGTGCTGAAATCGCCGGATATTCCGTCGATCCTGGTGGAAACCGGGTTTATCTCCAACGCCAACGAGGCCTCGAAACTCGCCGCATCGAGCCACCAACAAGCGCTGGCCCGCTCCATCAGCAGCGGCGTGCGCCAATTCTTCCAGCAAAACCCACCACCGGGCACTTACATTGCCTGGCTGCGTGACTCCGGCAAGATCGCCCAAGGTCCGCGTGACCACCGGGTAAGCCCTGGCGAGACGCTGGCGATGATCGCTGTGCGTTACCAGGTATCACCGGCCACGTTGCGCAGCGCCAACAACCTGTCGAGCGATGAACTCAAGATCGGTCAACACTTGACCATCCCCGGCACAGAACTGGCGGCCAAAGAATGAATCAGGTCGTGCTCAACGGCGCTCGTATCGAGCTGCTCAGCCCTCGATTGGCGAACCAGATTGCCGCCGGTGAAGTAGTCGAGCGACCGGCTTCGGTGATCAAGGAGTTGCTGGAAAACAGCCTCGACTCAGGTGCCAAACGCATCGATGTCGATGTCGAGCAGGGTGGCGTCAAGCTGCTGCGGGTGCGTGACGATGGCAGCGGCATTTCAGCCGATGATCTGCCGCTGGCACTGGCGCGTCACGCCACCAGCAAGATCCGCAATCTGGAAGACCTGGAACAGGTCATGAGCCTGGGCTTTCGTGGTGAGGCATTGGCGTCGATCAGCTCTGTGGCGCGCCTGACCCTGACTTCCCGCACCCGCGATGCCGATCAGGCCTGGCAGGTGGAAACCGAAGGCCGGGACATGGCGCCTCGCGTGCAACCGGCAGCCCATCCGGTGGGCACTTCGGTGGAAGTCCGCGACCTGTTTTTCAACACCCCGGCTCGGCGCAAGTTTCTCAAGACAGAAAAGACCGAATTCGATCACCTGCAAGAAGTGATCAAGCGCCTGGCGCTGGCGCGCTTCGATGTGGCGTTCCATTTGCGTCACAACGGCAAGACCATCCTCAGCCTGCACGAGGCCCACGATGATGCGGCCCGTGCGCGGCGTGTGGCAGCGATTTGTGGCCCGGGTTTCCTGGAGCAGGCACTGCCGATCGAAATCGAGCGCAACGGCCTGCATTTGTGGGGGTGGGTCGGGTTGCCGACGTTCAACCGCAGCCAGGCGGATTTGCAGTATTTCTTCGTCAATGGCCGTGCCGTGCGCGACAAACTGGTCGCCCATGCGGTGCGCCAAGCTTATCGCGACGTGCTGTTCAACGGTCGGCACCCGACGTTCGTGCTGTTTTTCGAAGTCGATCCGACGGGCGTCGATGTCAACGTGCACCCAACCAAGCACGAAGTGCGCTTCCGTGAAGGACGCATGGTTCACGATTTCCTCTACGGGACGCTTCACCGCGCATTGGGTGATGTTCGGCCGGATGATCAGTTGGCCGCGCCAGTCGTGACTGCCATCGTCCGCCCTAGCGGTCTTGAGGCGGGTGAATTCGGCCCGCAGGGCGAAATGCGCCTGGCGGCCAATGCGTTGCTGGAGCAGCCTCAAGCGCAGCCGTCGTTTAATACGCCGGCCGGCACCGGCTCTGGCGCGGATTATCAGTATCAATACACCCCGCGTCCGCAATCGGCTGTTCCAGCGGCCGAGGCACAGGCAGCCTATCGCGAGTTTTTTGCACCGCTGCCCGAGGCCAACGCCACCGCGCTCCCGGCCGGACAGGACGACATCCCACCGCTGGGCTATGCGCTGGCGCAGCTCAAAGGCGTTTACATCCTTTCGGAAAACGCCCAAGGGCTGGTGCTGGTCGACATGCACGCCGCTCACGAGCGGATCATGTATGAGCGTTTGAAAGTAGCGATGGCCAGCGAAGGCTTGAGCGGGCAACCGCTTCTGGTCCCGGAATCCCTGGCGGTCAGCCAGCGTGAAGCCGATTGTGCTGAAGAGCATGTCGCCTGGTTCCAGCGCCTGGGCTTTGAATTGCAGCGCCTCGGCCCGGAAACCCTGGCCATCCGGCAGATTCCGGCCTTACTCAAGCAGGCTGAAGCCAATCGGCTGGTCGGCGATGTGTTGGCCGATTTGATGGAATATGGCACTAGCGACCGGATTCAGGCACACCTGAACGAGTTACTCGGGACCATGGCCTGCCACGGCGCAGTTCGTGCGAACCGGCGCCTGGCGATCCCGGAAATGAACGGTCTGCTGCGCGACATGGAAAATACCGAACGCAGCGGTCAATGCAACCATGGCCGACCGACCTGGACCCAATTGGGGCTGGACGATCTGGACAAACTGTTCTTGCGCGGTCGTTGATGAGCCAGTTCCCCCCTGCGATTTTCCTGATGGGCCCGACCGCCGCCGGCAAGACCGACCTGGCCATCGAGCTCACCAAAGTCCTGCCCTGCGAGCTGATCAGTGTCGATTCGGCGCTGGTTTATCGGGGCATGGACATCGGCACCGCCAAGCCGTCGAAAGAACTTTTGGCGCAGTATCCGCACCGCTTGATCGATATTCTCGATCCGGCAGAAGCCTATTCGGCTGCGGATTTTCGCCGTGATGCCCTCGAAGCGATGGCCGAGATCACGGCGCGAGGAAAAATTCCGCTGTTGGTAGGCGGCACAATGCTCTACTACAAGGCTTTGCTCGAAGGTCTTGCAGACATGCCGGCGGCCGATCCCGAAGTCCGTGCGCAAATCGAAGAAGAAGCTGCACGCCTTGGCTGGCAAGCCCTGCACGACCAATTGGCAATCATCGACCCGGTTTCTGCTGCGCGCATTCATCCGAACGATCCGCAGCGGCTCAGTCGAGCACTGGAAGTTTATCGAGTCAGCGGTCAGAGCATGACTGCGCTACGCTTGCAACAATCTGCGCAAAGTACTGAAGCAGCCGCTTCGGGACGTCAACAATTGCCCTATACTGTCGCGAACTTGGCTATTGCTCCGGCAAATCGTCAGGTACTTCACGAGCGAATTAAACAAAGATTCACTTTAATGTTGGAACAGGGATTCATCGACGAGGTCGTAGCCCTGCGTAAGCGAAGTGACCTGCATTCCGGGTTGCCGTCTATACGTGCGGTAGGCTACCGACAAGTCTGGGACTACCTGGATGGCAAGCTGACGTCAGCCGAGATGCAGGAGCGTGGAATCATCGCCACGCGCCAATTGGCAAAGCGCCAGTTCACCTGGTTGCGCAGTTGGGCTGATTTACACTGGCTGGACAGCCTGGATTGCGACAATCTGCCGCGCGCCTTGAAATACCTGGGGACCATCTCCATATTGAGCTGAGTCCTTGCAATTGCCGTCTATCCTTGGGGGTGGGGCGGCCAAAGCCATCTGTTTACCTATTTTTTATATTGAATCCTTAAAGGAGTGCGGCACATGTCAAAAGGGCATTCGCTACAAGACCCTTACTTGAATACTTTACGTAAAGAGAAAGTTGGGGTGTCCATCTATCTGGTCAACGGGATCAAACTGCAAGGTACGATCGAATCTTTCGACCAGTTCGTCATCCTGCTGAAAAACACCGTCAGCCAAATGGTCTATAAACACGCTATCTCTACAGTAGTGCCGGTTCGTCCAATTCGTCTGCCTAGCGCAACCGAATCCGAAGCAGGTGATGCTGAGCCAGGTAACGCCTGATAGGAGTCTCCTTTGTTCTTTGAGCGCCACGGTGGTGGTGAGCGAGTGATCCTCGTTCACTTGGATGGACAGGACCCTGAGGCGCGCGAAGATCCGCAGGAGTTTCAGGAGTTGGCTAATTCGGCTGGCGCCGAGACCGTTGCGTTTTTTAACGTGCCGCGTCATCGGCCAACCGCCAAATTCCTGATTGGCAGCGGTAAGGTCGAGGAGCTGCGCGACCTGGTCAAAGCCGAAGAGGCCGATCTGGTGATTTTCAATCACGTCCTAACGCCCAGTCAGGAACGTAACCTCGAACGTGTCTTCGAGTGTCGCGTGATCGACCGCACGGGTCTGATTCTCGACATTTTCGCCCAACGCGCCCGTACCCATGAAGGCAAGCTCCAGGTAGAACTGGCCCAGCTTGACCACATGAGCACCCGGCTGGTTCGCGGCTGGACCCACCTTGAGCGTCAGGGTGGCGGTATCGGCATGCGTGGCCCGGGTGAAACCCAACTGGAAACTGACCGGCGTTTGCTGCGGGTTCGCCTGCGCCAGATCAAGGGCCGGCTGGAGAAAGTACGTAGCCAGCGCGAACAGTCGCGGCGGGGCCGTTCGCGTGCGGATATCCCTACCGTGTCGCTGGTGGGGTATACCAACGCCGGTAAATCCACGCTGTTCAATAACGTGACGAAATCCGACGTCTACGCGGCGGACCAATTGTTTGCCACGCTGGACCCCACCTTGCGTCGTCTGGATCTGGACGATCTGGGGCCGATTGTCCTGGCGGACACTGTAGGTTTCATTCGCCACTTGCCCCACAAGCTGGTCGAGGCATTTCGGTCTACCCTCGAAGAGTCGAGCAACTCCGACCTGTTGTTGCACGTGATCGACGCGGCCGAACCGGATCGCATGTTGCAGATCGAGCAGGTGATGGTGGTGCTGGGCGAGATTGGCGCCCAGGACTTGCCGATCCTCGAGGTCTATAACAAACTCGATTTGCTTGAAGGCGTTGAGCCACAAATCCAGCGCGACGAAAACGGCAAACCCCAGCGGGTCTGGCTGTCGGCGCGCGACGGCACTGGTCTGGAATTGCTTGAGCAAGCCATTGCCGAGTTGCTCGGCAGTGATTTGTTTATCGGTACTCTGCGCTTGCCGCAACGATTCGCTCGACTGCGTGCGCAGTTTTTCGAACTCGGCGCGGTGCAAAAAGAAGAACACGACGAAGAAGGCATCAGTTTGCTGGCCGTTCGTTTGCCCCGGGTCGAGTTGAATCGACTGGTAAGCCGCGAAGGATTGCAGCCGATGGAATTCATCGAGCAACACACTTTGCAATAAAAGCCTGAGAAAGCGGTTGTGTCGTGGTGACAGGCATTCTGTAGCATTGGTCGGCGCGCCGTGGGTGCGTCTTTGCTTTATCAGATGGAGAGCGCTATGGCTTGGAATGAGCCGGGTGGCAACTCGAATAATCAGGATCCTTGGGGTGGCAAGCGCCGTAATAACGGCGATCGCAAGGGTCCGCCAGATCTCGACGAGGCCTTCCGAAAGCTGCAGGAAAGCCTGAACGGGTTGTTCGGTGGTGGTAAGAAACGTGGTGATGACGGCGGTGGTTCGGGCAAGAGTGGCGGCTTCGGTGGCCTGCTCGGCATCGGTCTGGTCGTGTTGGCAGCCGTATGGTTGTACAGCGCGGTCTATGTAGTCGACGAGCAGGAGCAAGCCGTGGTGCTGCGCTTCGGCAAGTACTACGAAACCGTCGGCCCGGGTCTGAACATCTACTTCCCGCCGATCGACAAGAAGTACATGGAAAACGTAACGCGTGAGCGTGCGTACACCAAGCAAGGCCAGATGCTGACTGAAGACGAGAACATCGTCGAAGTGCCACTGACCGTGCAGTACAAGATCAGCAACCTGCAGGACTTCGTGCTGAGCGTCGATCAGCCGGAAATCAGCCTGCAGCACGCAACCGACAGCGCCTTGCGCCATGTGGTGGGTTCCACCGCAATGGATCAGGTGTTGACCGAAGGTCGTGAATTGATGGCCAGTGAAATCAAGGAGCGTCTGCAACGCTTCATGGACACCTATCGCACGGGTATCACCGTTACCCAGGTCAACGTACAGAGCGCAGCGGCACCGCGTGAAGTACAGGAAGCCTTCGATGACGTGATCCGCGCCCGTGAAGACGAGCAGCGTTCGCGTAACCAGGCTGAAACCTACGCCAACGGCGTCGTGCCGGAAGCCCGTGGTCAGGCCCAGCGCATTCTCGAAGATGCCAATGGTTACCGTGACGAAACCGTCTCGCGCGCCAAGGGTGAAGCCGATCGCTTTACCAAACTGGTCGCCGAGTACCGCAAGGCACCTGAAGTTACCCGCCAGCGTCTGTACCTGGACACCATGCAGGAAGTCTTCAGTAACACCAGCAAGGTTCTCGTGACCGGCAACAAGAACGGCCAGAGCAATCTGCTGTACTTGCCGCTGGACAAGATGGTCGAAAGTGGTCGCAGCTCAAACACTCCGGTGACCGGCGCGGCAGCCACCAGCAATGAGGCGAATGCACGTGCGGCAGCTGATCTGCAGCAACAGCAAGCACGTACCAGGGAGAGTCGCTGATGAGCAATAAATCGCTGATCGCCCTTATTGTCGGCGTCGTCGTGGCGATCGCAGCCTGGAACTGCTTCTACATCGTGGCTCAAACCGAGCGTGCGGTGTTGCTGCAGTTCGGTCGCGTGGTCCAGACCGATGTTCAGCCTGGCCTGCATGTGAAAGTGCCTTACGTTAACCAGGTGCGTAAATTCGACGCACGCCTGATGACGCTGGATGCACCGACACAACGCTTCCTAACGCTGGAGAAGAAGGCTGTGATGGTCGATGCCTACGCCAAGTGGCGCGTGAAGGACGCGGAGCGTTTCTACACCGCGACTTCCGGTCTGAAACAGATTGCCGACGAACGTCTGTCGCGTCGTCTGGAATCGGGCCTGCGTGACCAGTTCGGTAAGCGCACCTTGCACGAAGTCGTGTCTGGTGAGCGTGATGCGCTGATGGCGGATATCACGGCTTCGCTGAACAAGATGGCCGAAAAAGAGCTGGGCATCGAAGTTGTCGATGTACGGGTCAAGACCATCGACCTGCCGAAAGAAGTAAACCGTAGCGTGTTCGAACGTATGAGCACCGAGCGTGAGCGTGAAGCTCGCGAGCACCGCGCCAAGGGTAACGAGCTGGCTGAAGGCATTCGTGCCGACGCCGATCGTCAACGCCGCGTGCTGCTGGCCGAAGCCTATCGTGAATCCGAAGAGATTCGCGGTGACGGTGATGCCCAGGCCGCTTCGATCTACTCCAAGGCCTACGGTCAGGATCAGGAGTTCTACGCGTTCTACCGTAGCCTGCGTGCCTATCGTGAAAGCTTCGCGAACAAATCCGACGTCATGGTCCTCGACCCAAGCAGTGACTTCTTCCACTACCTGGAAAAAGCCAAGCCTTGATACGGCGTTGACCTGATTCATCCCGCCGGGCGGCTAATACCTCTGGCGGGGTGATCCTTTGGGAAAACGTGTGTATGATGCGGCAGCCGGGAAATTCCCGGCTTTTTTGCGTCTGCACGTTTGATTGCTGTTTTGTGCAGGTGCCCGAGCCCAATGGCTCGAGAGGTTTTACGAGGAAAGTGCTTGGCGAAGCCCATTACAGGCTTTTCGCTTCGTCGCTCATGCGCGGGGTTTGCGCTGAGCCGATCATTTTCTGCTTCACTCAAGGCTCGCCCAAAGGCTTGCCGCCCGGATCATAGGGGAATGGCGTAATGGCAACGGTAGACCGCTGGCTGCTGCCAGATGGCATCGAAGAAGTACTGCCACCGGAAGCGGCGCGCATTGAAGTCGCGCGTCGCCAGGTGTTGGATCTGTTCCAGAGCTGGGGTTACGAGTTCGTCGTGACTCCCCATATCGAGTACCTGGAATCCTTGCTGACCGGCGCGGGCCAGGATCTTGATCTGCGTACCTTCAAGGTCATCGACCCGCAGTCGGGCCGGCAGATGGGTTTTCGCGCTGACATCACGCCACAGGTTGCGCGCATCGATGCGCACACCCTGCGTCGCGAAGGCCCGAGCCGTCTGTGCTACGCCGGCAGCGTGCTGCATGCTCAGCCGCGTGCCTTGTCGTCCTCGCGCAGCCCGATCCAGTTGGGTGCCGAGTTGTACGGCGATGGCAGTCCGAGCAGCGACGTCGAAGTCATCAGCCTGATGCTGGCCATGCTGCAACTGGCTGACGTGCCGGATGTACACATGGACCTGGGGCATGTCGGTATCTATCGCGGCCTGGCCCGCGCTGCCGGCCTTTCCGGTGAAGTTGAGCAACAGTTGTTCGATGCGTTGCAACGCAAGGCCATTGATGAGGTCATTACCTTGACCGAAGGCCTGCCGGCCGATCTGTCGGACATGCTGCGCGCATTGGTTGACCTGTGTGGCGGTCGCGAAGTGCTGGCGGCTGCGCGTGAGCGTCTGGCCAAGGCTCCGGCGCCGGTTTTGGCGGCACTGGACGATTTGCTGGCGATTGCCGAGCGTCTGTCCGTGCGTTTCCCGGAACTGCCGCTTTATTTCGACCTCGGCGAGTTGCGCGGTTACCACTACCACACCGGTGTGGTGTTTGCGGTGTTCGTACCGGGTGTTGGCCAGTCCATTGCCCAGGGCGGTCGTTATGACGACATCGGCGCCGATTTCGGTCGCGCTCGTCCGGCAACCGGCTTCTCCACCGATTTGAAAACCCTGGTGACCCTGGGGCGTGCTGAGATCGAGCTACCGTCTGGCGGTATCTGGATGCCTGACAGTACGGATGCGGCACTCTGGCAGCAGGTTTGCCAGTTGCGCAGTGAGGGTCAGCGTGTCGTTCAGGCATTGCCTGGACAACCTTTGGCCGCCGCCCGTGAAGCGGACTGCGACCGGCAATTGATTCAGCAGAACGGGCTTTGGCAAGTATCGCCACTGGCTTCTTGAGTTTTCCTGCCGGCCGCCGCCGGCACCAAGTTTGCGCGAATGAGGACAAGTGTTATGGGTAAGAATGTCGTAGTCCTGGGCACCCAATGGGGTGATGAGGGCAAAGGCAAGATCGTTGATCTGCTGACCGAACATGCTGCCGCCGTAGTGCGCTACCAGGGTGGCCACAACGCTGGTCACACTCTGGTGATCGATGGCGAAAAAACTGTCTTGCACCTGATCCCGTCGGGCGTGCTGCGCGAAGGCGTGCAGTGCCTGATCGGTAACGGCGTGGTGGTTGCACCTGACGCCCTGCTGCGCGAGATCACCAAGCTGGAAGAGAAAGGCGTACCGGTGCGCGAGCGCCTGCGTATCAGTCCATCCTGCCCGCTGATCCTGTCCTTCCACGTTGCGCTGGACCAGGCTCGTGAAAAGGCCCGTGGCGAGCTGAAGATCGGTACTACCGGTCGCGGCATCGGCCCGGCTTACGAAGACAAGGTTGCACGTCGTGGCCTGCGTGTGGGCGACCTGCTCAACATGCCGCGCTTTGAAGACAAGCTGCGTGAACTGGTGGATTACCACAACTTCATGCTGGTGGGTTACTACAAAGAGCCAGCCATCGAGTTCGAAAAGACCCTGGCCGAGTGCAAAGAATACGCTGAGCTGCTCAAGCCTCTGATGCTGGACGTGACGGCCGAGTTGCACGACCTGCGTCGCGCTGGCAAAGACATCATGTTCGAAGGCGCCCAAGGTTCCCTGCTGGACATCGACCACGGTACCTACCCGTACGTGACCAGCTCCAACACCACCGCTGGCGGCGTTGCTACCGGTTCGGGCGTTGGCCCGATGTTCCTGGACTACATCCTTGGCATCACCAAGGCCTACACCACGCGCGTAGGTTCGGGGCCGTTCCCGACTGAGCTGTTCGACGAAGTTGGCGCACACCTGGCCAAACAAGGTCACGAGTTCGGCGCAACGACCGGCCGTGCCCGTCGTTGTGGCTGGTTCGACGCCGTTATCCTGCGTCGCGCTATCGATGTGAACAGCATCTCGGGCATCTGCCTGACCAAGCTGGACGTACTCGACGGTCTGGAAACCATCAATATCTGCGTCGGCTACAAAGATGCACAAGGTAATGCGGTCGCCCCGACTGATGCAGACAGCTACGTAGGCCTGCAGCCTGTGTACGAAGAAGTGCCGGGCTGGACCGAGTCGACCGTGGGTGCCAAAACCCTGGAAGAGCTGCCAGCTAACGCCCGTGCTTACATCAAACGCGTCGAAGAGCTGATCGGTGCGCCGATCGACATTATTTCGACGGGGCCGGACCGCAACGAAACCATCGTTCTGCGCCATCCATTTGCTTGATAAGCTGTTGATGTAAAACACAAAGGCCCCTTAATCGGGGCCTTTGTCGTTTATGCCTGTTGGACGGCATGACCTTTGCTATTAGTTTTAACTAAAACGTCACTTTTGGCGTGCCATCAATTTAATGGCGCTAATGCAGAGGGATATCAAGTGTCGGCCGTTCTCTCACTGTTACAAAGCCGTCTCTTGCGGCCAGTGTTCGTTACTCTCGGTATCGCCCTATTGGTGCAGGTACTGGTAGCTGTTGCCCTGACCCGGAGCACAGTGACTGCGCTGGAAGCAGACCTGGGTGTGCGCCTGGGCGCGGACAGCCAAAAACTCTCTGGCGAACTCGAGCAGGCGGGGCGTGAAGTCACATCGAGTCTCGACAGCCTCTCCGCCAGCACGCGTCAGCGTCTTACGGCCGGTTTGTCCTCGCGACTGGAGGAAGAGCAGGCGCAGTTGCGCGCCACGCTGGAAAAAGACCTGAAGGACTCCGCCAATGACATGGCACAGCTGCTGGCATCGGTCGCACCCCGCGCGATGTGGGACAGCGACGTTCCGACCCTCTCTGAATTCGCCCGTCGGGCGCAGCGCAATCCCAACGTCTTGTTCGTGGTTTACGACGACGCAACGGGCCAGCACCTGACGCGCTATCTCAACCGGGAAAACCCGATCAACAAGGCTCTGCTGGAAAAAGGCCAGGGCGAGCGGGCGCTGGACAAAGTTCTGGATGCGGCGAAGAACGATCCGTCGGTCTACTATCTCGAAGCCTCGATCAACCCCAATGGCGTGGAAATCGGCAAGGTCTTGATGGGCGTCTCGACGGCTTCGGTCGAAACAGACCTGGCGGCCCTCGACAAGCGCTTCTCGGCCCTGATTGCCAGCAGTGATCAACTGGTGGGCGACAGCCTCAAAGGTGCAGCGGCGGACAGTGCGGCGGCGATGCGTGCGCGACTATCCTCTGCTCAATCCACTGCCTCTGAAATGAAAGCCAACACCACCAGCACTGTGCAGGAAGCCGCGGCAACTTTGCGCTGGCGCATCGGCATGGGTCTGGCGCTGGTAGGTGCGGGTGTTCTGCTGTTGCTCGCCGTGGTGCTGGGGCGTCGCGTGGTCAATCGCCTGAAAATGCTGATTTGCGCCATGGATGATCTGGCCGCCGGCGACGGTGATCTGACCAAGCGCGTGCAGATCAACAGCAAGGACGAAATCGGCGACATGGCTTCGGCGGTCAATCGGTTTGTGGATAAGTTGCAGCCGATCGTGCGGGAGGCCGGTGATGTGGCTCAGCGTACTGGCGTGGAAATCGGCGCCATGACCCTGCGCAATGCCGGCGCCGATGCGGCGGCGGGCATGCAGCGCGATGAAGTGGCCGAGAGCCTGCGTGCGTTGTCGCAAATGGCCGATGAGGCCCAATCGGAAAGCCACGCCATGCAAGCGGCATTGAAGCAAGTGGTGGATATCCGTCAGGCCACGGACGAAAACACCCGGACCTCGGCGAAAGTCGGCAGTTTGATTGAGGCGTTGGCCGGTCAGGTCGATACCGGGGCGCAAGTCATCGAACGACTGGCGCAGCAAAGTGAGCAAATTGAAGTGGTGCTGACGGTGATCCACGGGATCGCCGAGCAAACCAACCTGCTGGCGCTGAACGCGGCAATCGAAGCCGCGCGTGCCGGGGAAACCGGGCGCGGGTTTGCGGTGGTGGCTGACGAGGTGCGGGCGCTGGCGAGCAAGACCCAGAGCTCCACGGGCGATATTCAGGCGCATATCGTCGCGCTGCAACAGGGCGCACGCGAAGCGGTAGCCGCGATCGGGCAGGCCGGGCGCCAGGCCAGCGAAGGTTTGCTGGTGTTGCGTGATAGTGCGCGGTTGCAGCAATCGGTGCAGGCATCGGTTGAGCAGGTGCATGCGGCGATCGGTCTGGCGACCCAGGCGGCGGCGCATCAGGCGCAAGGTGCGCAGGCGGTGCGTGGACGCGTCGAGACCATTCATGCACAGGCCGAGAAAGCGGCTCAGGCAGTGGTAGAAACCACGGCTAGCGGCAAAGTGCTGGATGGGTTGGCGGCGCAGTTGAAGGCGAGTCTGGGGCAGTTCAGGGCTTAAAAGATCAAAAGGTCGCAGGCTGCGGCAGTTCCTACACGGGAATATGCGTTTCCCTGCAGGAGCTGCCGCAGGCTGCGATCTTTTGCTTTATCAACGGCTCAAATACATCCGGGTCGTTAGCAGGTAGACGGGCAGCCCCGACACCAGAATCAACAACGCCGCATAAGGCGCAGCCGCCGCGAACTCCACATTCGCGGTATGCGCCCACACCTCAGTCGCCAACGTGTTAAGCCCAGTCGGGCTCAGCAGCAAGGTCGCCGTCAGTTCTTTCATCGCATCCAGAAACACCAGTGCAAACGCTGCGCCCAGCGCCGGGAAGATAATCGGCAGGGTAACCCGGCAAAACGCGCTGAACGACGATGCGCCCAGCGTGCGCGCCGCCTCCTCCAGCTGTGGTGCCGCTTTGTTCAGTGCCGTTCGAATCGGTGCCTGAGCCAGCGGTAGAAACAGCAGCGCATACGCTATCAGCAGCAGCGCCGACGTTTGGTACAGCGCAGGCACATAGTGCAAGGCGAAATACACCAGCGTCAGTGCGATGACCAGTCCTGGCAGCGCGTGCAGCAGATACGGCAAGCGTTCAGCCCAGATCGCCAATTGGCCTTTGTATCGCACGACCAACAGTCCCACCGGCACCGCCAGCACAAGGCACAGCGCCGCGCCGCCCAGCGAGAGCGCCAGGGACGAAAGTAGCGCTTCGCCGATGGCTGCCGCCGGGAATGCCGCCGACGAGCCCACGGCTAGCCAGTACGCCAGCATGCCCAGCGGAATGCCGCTACCGATAATCGCCAAGGCCAGGCAGTAAAGTTGCCCGGCGATTGTCCACGATCCTAGACGAACCTGCTCCGCTTGCCTCGCTGCGCCTTGCCCTGTGCGAACGTGTCGGCCCTTGCCGCGAACGCGCAGTTCCAGCCACAACAACATTAAGCAAAGTGCCAGCAACACCGCCGACAGCATCGCTGCGTTGGCGTTGCTGAATTCCAGCTCGAACTGTTGATAGATCGCCGTGGTGAAGGTTTGCAGGCCGATGATCGACAGCGCGCCGAACTCCACCAGCATGTGCAGGGCGATCAGCAGCGAGCCACCAAGCAGCGATGGCCAGAGCAAGGGCAGGGTGACTTTGAAGAACACGCCCCAGCGATTCTGCCCGAGGGTGCGAGCAGACTCTTCCAGAGACGGATCAAGATTGCGCAGGGTCGCGGCCACTGGCAGAAAGATCAGTGGGTATTTGGACAGGCTCATCACCAGAATCGCCCCGCCCAAACCTTCGAACTGGGCGCTCAGCGAAACCCAGGTGAAGCTACTGACGAATGCCGGTACGGCGAACGGCAAGCACAGGATCACGCCCCATAACCGCCGTCCCGGCAAATTGCTGCGTTCCAGCAGCCATGCCAGCGACAGGCCAATCACACCGCACGCCAGCGTAACGCCGACCATCAGCGCAAGGGTGTTTCGCAGCAGCCCAAACACATAAGGCCGCCACAGCAGATGCAGCGCCTCGGCCCAACCCGCTTGCCAGGCCTTCAGCCCAACGTAAGCCAGCGGCAGCAGGCTGAGTACGACCAGCAGCAGAACCGGCAGCAACAGCCAGATCGACGGCCGCTTGCGTCGCGGAACGTAGCCGCCATGTGCGGTGGAAGCGGATAGCGATGGGCTCATCAGTTCAGACCAACATCACGTTCCAGGTCGAGGGCTTCTTCGGCGTTGCCGAGGTCGACTGGCGTGACGTTTGGCGCTTCCAGTTCGCTGAACGGCTTGAGGCCGCGATCCGATTCCATGCCGTTGTGCAGCGGGTATTCGGCGGTGGTCTGGGTGATCACACGCTGACCCTCTTCGCTGGCCATATAGGCGAGGAATTGCTGGGCTTCTTTTGGATGCTTGCTGGATTTCAGTACGGCTGCACTGGAAACCGTGATCAATCCTCCGACGTCGCCGCCGGTGAAGTAATGCAGTTTCGAATCGAGCTGGCCTTTCTCCCGCTGCAGAGCGAACCAGTAGTAGTTGTTCACCAGGACAGTGGCCACTTCGCCATTTTCCACAGCCTTCAGCGCGACCATGTTGTTGCTGTAGGTCTTGCCAAACGCGCGCAGGCCGGTAAGCCATTCTTCGGCGGCGTCCATGCCGTGAACCTTGATGATGGCTACGGCTTGTTCCTGGAACGCACCGCTGGTGGGCACGAAGCCGACTTTGCCTTGCCATTCCGGATTGGAAAATTCCATTACCGATTTAGGCAGGTCTTTTTCGTCGATCAATTTCGGATTGAAGGCAACGACGCGAACCCGGGCGGTGATGCCAATCCAGGTGCCATTGTCGGCTACGTATTTCTTGGGTAGAACCGCCAGGGTTGCATCGTCGGCCTTGGCCAGAAGGCCTTGTTCGCCGAGTTTGTTCAGGGGGGGTGATTCTTCGGTGTAGATCACGTCGGCGGGGGAGCGATCGCCTTCTTCTACGATCTGGCTGGCGAGCTGGTTACTGCTGCCTTTGCGTACATTGACGTGAATGCCGGTCTTGGCTTCGAAGGCTTTGGCGATGGCGTCGCCGACTTCCTTGTGTTGACCGTTATAGAGGGTCAGGGAAACTGGATCAGCAGCCTGGGTGAGGGGAGTGGCGATTGCCAGGCCGAGCAGGGTGATGGTCAGGCCGCGGCGCAGGGTATTTCGAAACATCATTCGCAGGGTTCCTCACTGTCGCATTGCAAAAACTTGCAACAATGATAAACGATATTGTTTCTCAAATGCGCATTGCGAAGGCGGCGAGTTTTGTCAGGAGCAGATAAGCTCCCTCGCCACAAAAGACTGACTGGTGAAATTCCAGGAGGTCAGAAACGCAAAAACCCGCTTTCGCGGGTTTCTGTGAAATTCAAGGCCTTAACCTTGAATTTGAATTGGTGCCCAGAAGAAGACTCGAACTTCCACGACCTTGCGGTCACCAGCACCTGAAGCTGGCGTGTCTACCAATTTCACCATCTGGGCATTCATCTTCAGCGTTGCCGCTGTTGATGTGGCGCACTATACGGAGAGCGTTTTAATCTGTAAACCCCTGATTTTAAAATTAATAAACCAGTGGTCCAGAATGCAAAAACCCGCTTTCGCGGGTTTTTGTGTGAGCGTTGAAATTGATCTAATCTCAAGCTCGAAATTGGTGCCCAGAAGAAGACTCGAACTTCCACGACCTTGCGGTCACCAGCACCTGAAGCTGGCGTGTCTACCAATTTCACCATCTGGGCAGTATCGCAACGTCTCCGTCGTCGATGGCGCGCACTATACGGAGCGTCTTTTTAACTGTAAACCCCCGGCATCAAAAAAACCTGGAAAATTTCGCCAGCGGTGTACAAAACAGTTTTGATGTGTCGATACAGGACTCTAGATGGGCAGTCTTAGCTTGAAATTTCCCGTTTCATTACGCCTATGCCAAACTAACCCGTATATAGACAAGGTGAAAACTCTCTAATGGCCGATTGGCAGTCCCTCGATCCCGAGGCCGCTCGTGAAGCGGAAAAATACGAAAACCCTATCCCTAGCCGCGAACTGATCCTTCAGCACCTTGCTGATCGAGGTTCGCCTGCTAACCGCGAGCAACTGGTCGAAGAGTTTGGTCTGACCACAGAAGACCAGATCGAAGCCCTGCGCCGCCGCCTGCGCGCCATGGAGCGCGATGCTCAACTCATCTATACCCGTCGCGGCACGTATGCGCCGGTGGACAAGCTCGACCTGATCCTCGGTCGCATCAGTGGTCACCGTGACGGCTTCGGTTTCCTGGTTCCGGACGACGGCAGTGACGATCTGTTCATGAGCCCGGCGCAAATGCGCCTGGTGTTCGACGGTGATCGTGCCCTGGCCCGTGTTTCCGGCCTGGACCGTCGTGGTCGCCGCGAAGGCATGATCGTCGAAGTGGTGTCCCGCGCTCACGAAACCATCGTCGGCCGCTACTTCGAAGAGGGCGGTATCGGTTTCGTGGTTGCCGACAATCCTAAGATCCAGCAAGAAGTGCTGGTGACGCCGGGTCGTAATGCCAACGCGCAGATCGGTCAGTTCGTCGAAGTGAAGATCACCCACTGGCCGACACCACGCTTCCAGCCGCAAGGCGACGTGGTTGAGGTTGTGGGTAACTACATGGCGCCAGGCATGGAAATCGATGTCGCCCTGCGCACCTACGACATTCCTCACGTCTGGCCTGACGCCGTGCTGAAAGAAGCTGGCAAGCTCAAGCCGGAAGTCGAAGAAAAAGACAAAGAGAAGCGCATCGACCTGCGCCATCTGCCGTTCGTCACCATCGACGGCGAAGATGCCCGCGACTTCGATGACGCAGTCTACTGCGAAGCCCGTCCGGGCAAGCTGCGCCTGTTCTCCGGCGGCTGGAAGCTGTACGTGGCAATCGCCGACGTATCCAGCTACGTGAAGCTTGGCTCGGCGCTGGATGCCGAGGCTCAGGTTCGCGGCAACTCGGTGTATTTCCCCGAGCGCGTGATTCCGATGCTGCCGGAGCAGTTGTCCAACGGCCTCTGCTCGCTGAACCCGCAAGTCGATCGTCTGGCCATGGTTTGCGAGATGACCATCTCCAAATCCGGCGAAATGACCGACTACTGCTTCTACGAAGCGGTGATCCACTCCCATGCTCGCCTGACGTACAACAAAGTCAGCGCGATGCTCGAAACGCCGAAAGCCACCGAAGCGCGCAAGCTTCGCGGCGAGTACACCGACGTTGTGCCGCATCTCAAGCAGCTGTATGCGCTGTACAAAGTGCTGCTGGCCGCTCGTCATGTGCGTGGCGCGATCGATTTCGAAACCCAGGAAACCCGGATCATCTTCGGCTCCGAGCGCAAGATCGCCGAAATCCGGCCGACCGTGCGCAACGATGCGCACAAGCTGATCGAGGAATGCATGCTGGCGGCTAACGTGGCCACCGCCGAATTCCTGAAAAAACACGAAATTCCTGCGTTGTACCGTGTTCACGATGGTCCGCCGCCGGAGCGTCTGGAAAAACTGCGCGCCTTCCTCGGCGAACTCGGTTTGTCCCTGCACAAAGGCAAGGACGGCCCGTCGCCGAAGGACTACCAGGCACTGCTGGCCGGCATCAAGGATCGTCCGGATTTCCACCTGATCCAGACCGTCATGCTGCGTTCGTTGAGCCAAGCTGTGTACAGCGCTGATAACCAGGGCCACTTCGGCTTGAATTACGAGGCTTACACCCACTTTACCTCGCCGATCCGCCGCTATCCGGACTTGCTCACGCACCGGGCGATCCGCAGCGTGATCCATTCGAAACAGGACACCCCGCACGTTCGCCGTGCCGGTGCGATGACCATTCCGAAGGCGCGTATCTATCCGTACGACGAAGCGGCCCTGGAGCAACTCGGCGAGCAGTGCTCGATGAGTGAGCGCCGCGCCGACGAAGCGACCCGTGACGTGGTGAACTGGCTCAAGTGTGAGTTCATGAAGGATCGCGTGGGCGAGTCGTTCCCTGGCGTGATTACCGCGGTAACCGGTTTTGGTCTGTTCGTCGAACTGACCGACATCTACGTCGAAGGCCTGGTGCACGTCACCGCGCTGCCGGGTGATTACTACCACTTCGATCCAGTGCATCACCGCCTTGCGGGTGAGCGTACCGGTCGCAGCTTCCGACTTGGCGATACTGTTGAGGTGCGCGTCATGCGCGTCGACCTCGACGAGCGCAAGATCGACTTCGAGATGGCCGAAAAAACCATCAGCGCGCCGATTGGTCGCAAGAAGCGTGGCACCGAAACCGCAGCGCCAGCCGCCAAAACCGCAGCAGAGCCGGCCCCGGCGAAAACTGGTCGTCGCCCTGCCAAGGAAAAGGCTGTCGAAGCCTATCGCCCGAGCGATGCGGCGGCGAAAAACGCCGAAGTGCGCAAAAGCCGTGAAATGAAGAAGGCCTTGTTGGCCGATGCGAAAAGCGGCGGTAAAGCGGCGTCTGGGGGAAAGACCGGACGGTCGGCGCCTGAAAAGGCCCCCGGCGGCAAGCCAGCAAAACCAAGCAAACATCGTAAAGGCCCGCCAAAAGCGGGTTCCGCTCCAGCCGCGAAAAGCGGCGGGGCGCGTAAACCTAAGGCCAAGCCATGAGTCAGTTGGAAAAAATCTACGGCGTGCATGCGGTAGAAGCGTTGCTGCGTCATCACCCGAAACGCGTCAAGCAGATCTGGCTGGCCGAAGGCCGCAATGATCCACGGGTGCAGACCCTGATCGAGCTGGCCAACGAGAATCGGGTCCAGGTCGGCCAGGCCGAGCGCCGTGAAATGGACGCCTGGGTTGAAGGCGTGCACCAGGGTGTGGTCGCGGACGTTAGTCCGAGCCAGGTCTGGGGTGAGGCGATGCTCGACGAGTTGCTCGATCGCACCGAAGGCGCGCCGTTATTGCTGGTGCTCGACGGCGTGACCGATCCGCATAACCTGGGTGCCTGCCTGCGTTCCGCCGATGCGGCGGGTGCGCTGGCGGTGATCGTTCCGAAGGACAAGTCAGCGACCCTGACTCCGGTTGTAAGAAAAATCGCCTGTGGTGCAGCGGAAGTGATTCCGCTGGTTGCCGTCACCAACCTGGCGCGCACCCTGGAAAAGCTCCAGCAGCGCGGCTTGTGGGTGGTCGGTACGGCCGGTGAGGCTGAAGTCAGTCTCTATGATCAGGACCTGACCGGTCCGACCATCCTGATCATGGGCGCCGAAGGCAAGGGCATGCGTCGCCTGACCCGCGAGCATTGCGACTACCTGGTGAACCTGCCGATGGCTGGTAGCGTCAGCAGCCTCAACGTTTCCGTGGCGACAGGCGTCTGCCTGTTCGAAGCCCAGCGTCAGCGCAGCGTCAAAGCCAAGGCTGCCACCAAAAAAGCCTGATTCACGCAAGTCTCTTGTAGGAGCTGACTTGCCAGCGATTGCCGCGCCTCGGTGTGTCTGAAATACCGAGGCGCATGGATCGCCAGCAAGCTGGCTCCTACAGGCATGGGGTAAATGGGGGTTGTTCAAATAATCACCAATTACCTTGCGCCTCCCTCGACCCTTCTCTACAATTGCGCCCCTTGCTGTGATGGCAGGCACGCATGTGTCTAGCGTCCGCAAGTCCATAAGTGTCATTCACTCCTTGTCTGACCGCTTTTGAGCGGCAGGCTACAACCCGTAAGGAGCATTCATGCGTCATTACGAAATCATCTTTTTGGTCCACCCGGATCAAAGCGAGCAAGTCGGCGGCATGGTTGAGCGTTACACCAAGCTGATCGAAGAAGACGGCGGCAAAATCCACCGTCTGGAAGATTGGGGCCGTCGTCAACTGGCCTACGCAATCAACAATGTTCACAAGGCTCACTACGTGATGCTGAACGTTGAGTGCACTGGCAAGGCCCTGGCCGAGCTGGAAGACAACTTCCGCTACAACGATGCAGTGATCCGTAACCTGGTCATCCGTCGCGAAGAAGCCGTTACCGGCCAATCCGAGATGCTCAAGGCTGAAGAAAACCGCAGTGAGCGCCGTGAGCGTCGCGACCGTCCTGAGCACGAAGGCGCTGAAAGCGCTGATAGTGATGACAGCGACAACAGCGATAACGCTGACGAGTAATCCACGGACCTTTTAAGGAGCCTATCAAATGGCACGTTTCTTCCGTCGTCGTAAATTCTGCCGCTTCACCGCTGAAGACGTGAAAGAGATCGATTACAAAGATCTCAACACTCTGAAAGCTTATGTATCCGAGACCGGCAAAATCGTTCCAAGCCGCATCACCGGTACCAAAGCACGTTATCAGCGTCAGCTGGCCACCGCTATCAAGCGCGCCCGCTTCCTGGCCCTGCTGGCCTACACCGACAGCCACGGCCGCTGAGACCGGGCAGTCGACACGTAGCAAAGGATTGAATGTATGCGTGCCTTAGCTGAGTTCATCATGCGGGGCCGTATGCAGGCCACTCTGGTAGTGGCTGGATGCGCGGCATTACCGTTGTTGTATTGGTTGGGTGCTGCCGCTGGATGCCTTGTGCTCCTGCGGCGCGGATTTAAGGACGCCCTGGGCGTTCTTGCTCTGGGACTGCTACCAGCATTGATTTGGTGGCTCTACTCCGACGACCCTCGGGCACTTCTGGTGCTGCTGGGGTCTGCGAGCCTTGCGTTGGTTTTGCGCGCAAGCGAGTCCTGGAACCGCGTGCTGCTGGTCAGCATAGCGATGGGAGTGGTGTTTTCAGTGGTGCTGGGGACGGCTTTTGGTCCTCAGATCGAGATGCTGGCGCAGGCTTTGATAAAAGTCATGCCGTCGCTACTCGGTGAGGTCTACCAGAAGTTGTCGGTAGACGAACAAGCGCGTTTCGCGTCCCTGATTGCACCGATCCTGACCGGCCTGATTGCGGCCTTGTTGCAAATCGTCAGTGTGCTGAGCCTGATTATCGGGCGCTACTGGCAGGCGTTGTTGTACAACCCCGGTGGTTTTGGTCGCGAGTTTCGCGCCGTCCGAATCCCGCTGGGTCCCGCGATGTTGCTGCTGGCGGGCATGGTTGTGACACCGAATTTCGGTGCCCAGATGTCCATGCTTGTGCCGTTGTGCAGCGTACCGCTGGTTTTCGCCGGGCTGGCCCTGATTCACGGGTTGGTGGCGCGAAAGCGACTGGCCAAATTCTGGCTGGTGGGGTTGTACGTCACGCTGTTGCTGTTCATGCAGCTGATCTATCCGTTGCTGGTGGTCCTGGCCATCGTCGACAGCCTGATTGATTTTCGCGGTCGTCTGGCGCCGAAAGACGCCGATAACGCGAACGGTGAAGGTTAAAAGTTAAGAGGATTTTCACATGCAACTGATCCTTCTGGAAAAAGTCACCAACCTGGGCAACCTGGGTGACAAAGTGAACGTTAAGGCTGGTTACGGTCGTAACTACCTGCTGCCTTACGGTAAAGCAACCGCCGCGACCCCAGCCAACCTGGCTGCGTTCGAAGAGCGTCGCGCTGAGCTGGAAAAAGCAGCAGCAGACCGTAAATCGTCGGCTGAAAGCCGCGCTGCCCAACTGGCTGAGCTGGAAGTGACTATCACTGCCACCGCTGGTGACGAAGGCAAGCTGTTCGGTTCGATCGGTACTCACGACATCGCTGACGCACTGACCGCCTCCGGCGTTGAAGTGCAGAAGAGCGAAGTTCGTCTGCCGAACGGCACCATCCGCAACGTAGGTGAATTCGACGTAGCCGTGCACCTGCACGCCGAAGTTGAAGCCACCGTACGCGTTGTCGTGGTAGCAGCTTAAGCAGCACTTGTCGGCTGGCACCCTCGGGTGCTTGCCGGTAACATCGGGCACGATCCTGTTTACAGGTCGTGCCCTTTGTCTTTCTGGTACTCCCGTTTTCAAACCTGACTCCAAGTGGCCATGAACGAAATCTCCGCTCCCGAGCAATACGATCTGCAAGCCGCCGCGCTGAAAGTGCCGCCGCATTCCATCGAGGCCGAACAGGCTGTACTCGGTGGTCTGATGCTGGACAACAACGCCTGGGAACGCGTGCTCGACCAAGTCTCCGACGGCGATTTCTATCGACATGACCACCGCCTGATTTTCCGTGCGATCGCCAAACTGGCCGATCAGAACATGCCGATCGACGTCGTGACCCTGTCCGAGCAATTGGATAAAGAAGGTCAGACCTCGCAAGTCGGCGGCCTCGGTTACCTCGGTGAGCTGGCGAAAAACACGCCGTCGGTTGCCAACATCAAGGCTTATGCGCAGATCGTCCGTCAGCGCGCGACGTTGCGCCAACTGATCGGCATCAGCACCGAGATCGCCGACAGCGCCTTCAACCCGGAAGGTCGCACGGCCGAGGAGATCCTCGACGAAGCCGAGCGCCAGATCTTCGCGATTGCCGAGGCCCGACCGAAAACCGGTGGCCCGGTCGGTGTGAACGATTTGCTGACCAAAGCCATCGATCGTATCGACACGCTGTTCAACACTGACAACGCCATTACCGGCCTGTCCACTGGCTATACCGACCTCGACGAGAAGACCAGCGGCCTGCAGCCGGCTGACTTGATCATCGTCGCCGGTCGTCCGTCGATGGGTAAGACCACCTTCGCGATGAACCTGGTGGAAAACGCCGTACTGCGCAGCGACAAGGCCGTTCTGGTGTATTCCCTCGAGATGCCAGGCGAATCGCTGGTCATGCGTATGCTGTCGTCCCTCGGTCGGATCGACCAGACCAAGGTGCGTTCCGGTCAGCTGGAAGATGACGACTGGCCGCGGCTGACCTCGGCGGTGAACCTGCTCAATGACCGCAAGCTGTTCATCGACGACACCGCCGGTATCAGCCCATCGGAAATGCGTGCGCGTACCCGGCGTCTGGCGCGTGAGCACGGTGAGATCGGCCTGATCATGATCGACTACCTTCAGTTGATGCAGATTCCAGGTTCCGGCGGCGACAACCGAACCAACGAGATTTCGGAAATCTCGCGTTCCTTGAAAGCCTTGGCCAAGGAATTCAACTGCCCGGTGGTGGCGCTGTCCCAGCTCAACCGTTCCCTCGAGCAGCGGCCGAACAAACGGCCGATCAACTCCGACCTCAGGGAATCCGGAGCGATCGAGCAGGACGCCGACGTGATCATGTTCGTCTACCGCGACGAGGTGTATCACCCGGAAACCGAGCACAAGGGCATCGCCGAAATCATCATCGGCAAACAGCGGAACGGGCCGATCGGCTTTATTCGCCTGGCCTTTATCGGTAAGTACACGCGATTCGAGAACCTGGCGCCGGGTAGCTATAACTTCGACGACGACGAGTAAGGTATTTGGCGTCCTGAAAGGCCCCATCGCCGGCACGCCAGTTCCTACACGGGTTGCGTCGTACCTGTAGGAGCAAGCTTGCTCGCGATAGGGGCGACGCAATTTCCGACCACAGCCGTCGGAATTGGTCAAAATTTGTGCTATATTCCGCGCCCGCGAAATTCAATGAAAGCCAACACCGGTTATCGACATGCAAGCAGCCAAGCCGTTATTTGACTATCCCAAGTACTGGGCCGAATGTTTCGGGCCAGCGCCATTCCTGCCGATGAGCAGGGAGGAGATGGATCAGCTTGGCTGGGATTCCTGCGACATCATCATCGTCACCGGTGATGCCTACGTCGATCACCCGTCGTTCGGCATGGCAATCATCGGCCGGCTGCTGGAGTCCCAGGGCTTCCGCGTCGGGATCATTGCCCAGCCGAACTGGCAGTCCAAAGACGACTTCATGAAGCTCGGCGAGCCGAACCTGTTCTTCGGCGTCGCGGCCGGCAACATGGACTCGATGATCAACCGCTACACCGCCGACAAGAAAATCCGTTCCGACGACGCCTACACTCCGGGTGGCCTGGCGGGCAAACGCCCGGACCGCGCGAGCCTGGTGTACAGCCAGCGCTGCAAGGAAGCGTACAAAAACGTGCCGATCGTACTCGGCGGCATCGAAGCGTCGCTGCGCCGCATTGCTCACTACGATTACTGGCAGGACCGCGTTCGCAACTCGATCCTGATCGACGCCTGCGCCGACATCCTGCTCTACGGCAACGCCGAGCGTGCGATCGTCGAAGTCGCCCAGCGCTTGTCCTACGGTCACAAAATCGAAGACATCACCGACGTGCGCGGCACCGCGTTCATTCGTCGCGATACGCCGAAAGACTGGTACGAAGTCGACTCCACGCGCATCGACCGTCCGGGCAAGATCGACAAGATCATCAACCCGTACGTGAACACCCAGGACACCCAGGCCTGCGCCATCGAGCAGGAGAAAGGCCCGGTTGAGGATCCGCAGGAAGCCAAAGTCGTGCAGATCCTGGCCAGTCCGAAGATGACCCGCGACAAGACCGTGATCCGTCTGCCGTCGGTGGAAAAAGTCCGTGGCGACGCCGTTCTCTACGCCCACGCCAACCGCGTGCTTCACCTGGAAACCAACCCGGGCAACGCTCGCGCCTTGGTTCAGAAGCATGGCGAAGTCGATGTCTGGTTCAACCCGCCGCCGATTCCGATGACCACTGAAGAAATGGACTACGTGTTCGGCATGCCCTACGCGCGCATTCCTCACCCGGCGTACGGCAAGGAGAAAATCCCGGCCTACGACATGATTCGTTTCTCGGTGAACATCATGCGTGGCTGCTTCGGCGGCTGCACGTTCTGCTCGATCACCGAGCACGAAGGCCGGATCATCCAAAACCGTTCCCATGAGTCGATCATTCGCGAAATCGAAGAGATTCGTGACAAGGTCCCGGGTTTTACCGGCGTGATCTCCGACCTCGGCGGTCCGACCGCGAACATGTACCGCATCGCATGCAAGAGCCCGGAAATTGAATCCGCGTGCCGCAAACCATCGTGCGTGTTCCCTGGCATCTGCCCGAACCTGAACACCGACCATTCGGCGCTGATCCAGTTGTATCGCAGTGCCCGTGAATTGCCGGGTGTGAAGAAGATCCTGATTGCTTCCGGACTGCGCTACGACCTCGCGGTCGAGTCGCCGGAATACGTGAAAGAGCTGGTGACCCACCACGTTGGTGGTTACCTGAAGATCGCCCCGGAACACACCGAGGAAGGTCCGCTCAACCAGATGATGAAACCGGGCATTGGCAGCTATGACAAATTCAAGCGCATGTTCGAGAAGTACTCCAAGGAAGCGGGCAAAGAGCAGTACCTGATTCCATACTTCATCGCCGCCCACCCGGGCACCACCGACGAAGACATGATGAACCTGGCGCTGTGGCTCAAGGGCAACGGTTTCCGTGCCGACCAGGTGCAGGCGTTCTACCCGTCGCCGATGGCCACTGCCACCGCGATGTACCACTCGGGCAAGAACCCGCTGCGCAAGGTCACTTACAAGTCTGACGCGGTTACCATCGTCAAGAGCGAAGAGCAGCGCCGTCTGCACAAAGCATTCTTGCGTTATCACGACCCGAAAGGCTGGCCGATGCTGCGTGAAGCGTTGACCCGCATGGGCCGCGCCGACCTGATCGGGCCGGGCAAGAACCAGTTGATCCCGCTGCACCAGCCGTCCACCGACAGCTACCAGAGTGCCCGTCGCAAAAACTCGACGCCGGCCGGCAGCCACAAGGTTGCTGGGGAAAAGACCACCAAGATCCTGACCCAGCACACCGGCCTGCCACCCCGCGCCAGCGATGGCGGCAACCCGTGGGACAAGCGCGAACAGGCCAAGGCTGCGGCGTTTGCCCGCAATCAGCAGGCGGCCAAGGAGCGCAAGGACGCGGCCAAGGGCAAAGGTCCGAAACCGACCCGCAAGCCGGTCGTGCCGCGCTAGGCCACGCTGGGGCTGAACAAAACGCCAACCTTCGGGTTGGCGTTTTGCATTTCAGGGGCGGCGAGTTTCATGTGTGGCGCCACATTTACGTGCAATCGATGCAAACCAATTTCCCGCGTCGCCCGATTTTGGTGCTGTACTGCCTCCAGTAACCGGAGAAAGCGCCAGCGCTGCTGGATGGCATAAGTCTTGCGCGCTTTCGAATACGCTTAGGGCTCGCAGGAGGCACGCCGTGTCGATTCATGTCGCATTGCACCACGTCACGCATTACCGCTACGACCGCGCAATCGAGCTCGGTCCGCAGATCGTTCGCCTGCGCCCGGCCGCTCACAGTCGCACGCGGATTCTGTCCTATGCGCTGAAGGTGTCGCCCGAGCAACACTTCATCAACTGGCAGCAGGACCCGCAGGGTAATTACCTGGCGCGGTTGGTGTTTCCGGAGAAAACCAACGAGCTGAGGATCGAAGTCGATTTGCTGGCCGAAATGGCGGTGTTCAATCCGTTCGACTTCTTTCTGGAGCCTTACGCCGAAAAAATTCCTTTCACCTATGCCGCAGACGAGCGCAAGGAACTGGCGCCGTACCTGGAAACCTTGCCGCTGACGCCGAAGTTCAAGGCCTACCTCGACGGCATCGACCGCACGCCGCTACCGGCCGTGGATTTCCTCGTCGCCCTCAATCAGCGCCTCAGCGAAGACATCGGCTACTTGATCCGCATGGAGCCAGGTGTGCAAACGCCTGAGCACACCCTCGAACAGGCTTCCGGGTCCTGCCGCGATTCCGCGTGGTTGCTGGTGCAATTGCTGCGCAACCTGGGTTTGGCGGCGCGCTTCGTCTCCGGTTACCTGATCCAACTGACTGCCGACGTGAAAAGCCTCGACGGTCCGTCAGGTACCGAAGTCGACTTCACCGACCTGCATGCCTGGTGCGAGGTGTATTTGCCTGGTGCTGGCTGGATCGGTCTGGATGCGACCTCAGGGCTGTTTGCCGGTGAAGGACACATTCCGTTGGCTTGTAGTCCCGATCCGTCCTCTGCGGCACCAATCAGTGGCTTGGTGGAACCGTGCGAGTGCGAATTCAGCCACGAAATGTCGGTGGAGCGGATTTGGGAGGCGCCACGGGTTACAAAGCCCTACACCGAAGAGCAGTGGCTGGCGATTCAGACACTGGGCCGGCAGATTGATGCCGACCTGCTGGAAGGCGATGTGCGCCTGACCATGGGTGGCGAGCCGACGTTCGTGTCCATCGATGATCCGGACGGTGCCGAGTGGAACACCGCTGCATTGGGGCCAGACAAGCGTCGACTGTCCGCCGAACTGTTCCAGCGCATGCGCCAGCACTACGCGCCGAAGGGTCTGGTGCATTTCGGTCAAGGCAAGTGGTACCCCGGCGAGCAACTGCCGCGCTGGTCACTCAACTGCTACTGGCGTCGTGACGGCGTGCCGATCTGGCACAACACCGCGCTGATCGCCGACGAGCAGGAAGACTACGGCGCCAATGGCGAGTTGGCAGGGCGTTTCCTGGCAAGTGTCGCCGAACGCCTGAAAATTCCGACACGCTTTGTATTTCCAGCCTACGAAGACAATTTCTATTACCTCTGGCGCGAAGGCGCTTTGCCGCAAAACGTCAGTGCCGAGGACTCGCGACTCGAAGAGCCGCTGGAGCGTGCGCGTCTGCGCAAAGTTTTCAGCCAGGGCCTGGATAAAGTGATTGGCCAGGTCTTGCCGCTGGCACGCACCGCCAAGGGCGATCAGTGGCAGAGCGGGCGCTGGTATCTGCGTGACGAGCACTGCCGACTGGTGCCAGGGGATTCACCGCTGGGCTATCGTTTGCCGCTCGGGTCGCAGCCTTGGGTGAAGGCGGCAGAGTACCCGTTCATTCATCCGCAGGACCCGAATCAGGATTTCCCGGCACTGCCCGATTCGGCGCAACTTCAGAGTCAAGGCGTCGCGGCCGTTGCAGAAGATCGTGCACCGAAAATAGACGAGTCCGCCGACTGGCTTACCCGCACGGCATTTTGTGCCGAAGCGCGGGAAGGCCGGTTGTACCTGTTCATGCCACCGCTCGAGCGGGTCGAGGACTATCTGGAACTGGTCGCCGCCATCGAAGCCACTGCCGAAGAACTGCGTTGCCCGGTACTGCTGGAAGGCTACGAGCCCCCGAGCGATCCGCGTTTGAGCAACTTCCGCATCACGCCGGATCCGGGCGTGATCGAGGTCAACGTTCAGCCATCCGCGACGTGGGACGAGTTGGTCGAGCGCACTGAGTTCCTTTACGAAGAAGCGCGCCAGACCCGCCTGACTACCGAAAAATTCATGATCGACGGGCGGCACACCGGCACCGGCGGCGGTAATCATTTCGTACTGGGTGGCGCGACACCGACTGACTCACCGTTTCTGCGTCGTCCGGATTTGCTGCGCAGCCTGATCAGTTACTGGCATAACCATCCGTCGCTGTCCTACCTGTTTTCCGGGTTGTTCATTGGCCCCACTTCGCAAGCGCCGCGGGTGGATGAGGCGCGTAACGATGCCTTGTATGAACTGGAAATCGCCTTCGCACAGATGCCTGCACCGGGCGAAGAATGTGCGCCGTGGCTGGTCGACCGGTTGCTGCGCAATCTGCTGATCGACGTTACCGGCAACACGCACCGCGCCGAATTCTGCATCGACAAGCTCTATTCGCCGGACGGTGCTACAGGTCGCCTTGGCTTGCTGGAGCTGCGCGCTTTCGAAATGCCGCCCCATGCGCGCATGAGTCTGGCGCAGCAGTTATTACTGCGGGCGCTGGTCGCGCGGTTCTGGCGCGAGCCTTATGCGCCGCCGAAACTGGCGCGCTGGGGCACGGAATTGCACGACCGGTTTCTGTTGCCGCACTTTATCGAGCAGGATTTCGCCGACGTCATCGTCGATCTCAACGCCGCCGGTTATCCGGTGCGGGCCGAGTGGTTTGCGGCGCATTTGGAATTCCGTTTTCCCAAGGTCGGTGATTACGCCGTCAGTGGTGTGGCGCTGGAGCTGCGCCAAGCGCTTGAGCCGTGGCACGTGCTGGGTGAGGAGGGCGCGGTCGGTGGCACGGTGCGGTATGTGGATTCGTCGCTGGAGCGCTTGCAGGTCAAGCTCACCGGTCTGGCGCCCCAGCGCTATCTCCTGACCTGCAACGGCGTCCCGGTGCCGTTGCAGCCGACAGGGCGCGTTGGCGAGTTTGTCGCGGGTGTGCGTTTCCGCGCGTGGCAACCGGCCAATTGCCTGCAACCGACCATCCCGGTGCACGCGCCGCTGGTGTTCGATCTGCTCGACACCTGGATGGGCCGCTCCTTGGGCGGTTGCCAGTACCACGTGGCCCACCCGGGCGGGCGCAACTACGACAGCTTGCCGGTGAACGCCAATGAAGCCGAGAGCCGGCGGATGGCGCGTTTCTTCCGCATCGGACACACGCCTGGGAAATTTCCTATACCGATTCTGGAAATTAACGACGAGCTACCGATGACTCTCGATTTACGACGTTTCTAAACCGTACGCGACGCTCGGATTTTTCGTATATCCGGGCGTCATGAGCCTGCGTTAGTCTGACCGTTCCTTGCTGTCTGCCGAGCTTTCCATGCCTGACCTGCTAGACCGCTACCCGCTGACAGCGGGCACCTATCATGAACTGCTCGACGAAAGCGGAACGGTACGTCCGCACTGGCGTCGATTGTTCGACCAATTGCAGCGCAGCACGCCAGCGCAACTGGCGCAGCGTCAGGCACTGCTGAGTCGGCAGATTCAGGAAAACGGCGTGACCTACAACGTTTACGCCGACCCCAAGGGTGCCGATCGTCCGTGGGAACTCGATCTGCTGCCTCACGTAATTGCGGCCGATGAGTGGGCTCGGTTATCGGCCGGAATCGCCCAGCGCGCTCGACTGCTCAATGCCGTGCTGGCCGACCTGTACGGGCCGCAACGCTTGATCGCCGAAGGCTTGCTGCCCGCCGAACTGGTATTCGGTCATAACAACTTTCTATGGCCCTGTCAGGGCATTAGTCCGCCTGACGGGGCCTTTCTGCATCTGTATGCCGTGGATCTGGCGCGCACACCCGATGGTCGCTGGTGGGTGACGGCGGACCGTACGCAAGCGCCGTCCGGCGCCGGTTATGCACTGGAAAACCGCATGATCGTGTCCCGGGCCTTTCCTGAGTTGTACAGGGATTTGAAGGTGCAATACCTGGCCGGATTCTTTCGCACGCTTCAGGAGACCCTGGCCCGCCAGGCACCGAGCGACAATGAAGCACCGCTGATCGTGTTGCTGACGCCGGGACGCTTCAACGAAAGCTACTTCGAGCACCTTTATCTGGCGCGGCAGCTTGGTTATCCCTTGGTTGAGGGCGGCGACCTCACGGTGCGCAATGCCACGGTTTACTTGAAAACCCTGAATGGCTTGCGGCGGGTCCACGCGATCATGCGCAGGCTCGACGACGATTTTTGCGATCCGCTGGAACTGCGCACCGATTCGGCCCTTGGCGTGCCGGGTCTGCTCGAAGCCGTGCGGCAGGGGCGGGTGCTGGTGGCCAATGCTCTCGGCAGCGGCGTGCTGGAGTCACCGGGTTTGCTCGGGTTCTTGCCGAAGATCAATCAATTCCTGTTTGGCGAGGAATTGACCCTGCCGTCCATTGCTACGTGGTGGTGCGGTGAGGCGCCAGTGTTGGCCCAAGCTTTGGAAAAACTGCCGGAACTGCTGATCAAGCCCGCATTTCCGTCCCAGAGCTTCGCTCCGGTATTTGGCCGCGACCTGAGTGAAAAACAGCGCCAGGCCCTCGCCGAGCGCATGCAGGCGCGCCCTTACGCCTATGTTGCGCAAGAACTCGCGCAGTTGTCCCAAGCGCCGATCTGGCAGGCCGAGGACGGTCACTTGCAGCCACGGGCGATCGGCATGCGTGTGTATGCGGTGGCCAGTCGCGACGGTTATCGGGTCCTGCCCGGTGGCTTGACCCGTGTCGCCGCCGAGGCTGATGCCGAAGTGGTATCGATGCAGCGCGGCGGTGCGAGCAAGGACACTTGGGTGCTGGGCGACCGCCCATCGAGCGGCGAACAATGGAACGCCCAGCGCAACATCGGTGTGCATGATCTGGTGCGACGCGATCCCTATCTACCGTCGCGGGTGGTGGAAAATCTGTACTGGTTTGGTCGTTACTGCGAACGGTGCGATGACAGCGCGCGGTTGTTACGGATCATGCTGGCGCGATATGTCGACGGCGATGACCCGCAGGCGCTGGACGCTGCGGTCAAGCTCGGCGAGCGGCTGATGCTATTACCGGATGAAGGCGAACTACCGGAACGGCTGCTGGCCGCAATTCTTGGCGATGATTGGTCATTCAGTCTGCGCTCCAACCTGCAACGTTTGCAGTGGGCGGCGTCGCAGGTGCGCGGCAAGCTCTCGCGGGAAAACTGGCAGGCGCTGGTGGAGTTGCAGCGCGAAGCCATGGAACTGGAAACCGAAGAACCGGACTTCGGTGAGCTGCTGGATTTCCTCAACCGCTTGGTGATGTCCCTGGCGGCGCTGTCCGGGTTTGCCCTGGATGACATGACCCGGGACGAAGGCTGGCGCTTTTTGATGATCGGCCGGCGGATCGAGCGCCTGCAATTTCTCAGCGGCAGTCTGGCGGCGTTCCTGCGTGGCACCGGGGCTTTCGATCAGGCAGGGCTGGAATGGCTGCTGGAACTGGGCAACAGCAGCATCACTTATCGCTCGCGCTACCTGGCGGTGGCGCAATTGATCCCGGTGCTAGACCTGTTGTTGCTCGATGAACAGAACCCGCACGCGGTGCTGTTCCAGTTGAAGCTGGTGACCCGTTCGCTCAAGCGCCTGTGCGACGACTTTGGTGCACCTCGCGAAGCAGGCCTGCCGCAGTTGGTGGAGCGCCTGGCGCGTTTCGATCTGGGTTGCCTGGAAAACCCGTTGTTTGGTGCGGCCAGCGTGCGTGCTGCCGTCGAGGGGCTGGCCGATTTGCTGCAACAGATCGCCGATGCCAGCGGACAGGTGTCGGATCGCCTGGCCCTGCGACACTTCGCCCATGTCGATGATGTCAGCCAGCGCACGGTGTCCGTCTGATGAGCGCCCGTTACCAGATTTTCCACGACACCCATTATCACTACGACAGCCCGGTGTCTTTGGCCCAGCAACTGGCGCACCTGTGGCCGCGTTCGTGCGCCTGGCAGCGCTGTTCCGCTCAGCAATTGCAAATCAGCCCCGAGCCGACCTCGCGCCGCGATGAACTGGATGTCTTCGGCAACCCGTTGACCCGGCTGGCGTTCGAGCGCCCGCATGATGAGTTGTTGGTCAACGCCAGCCTTACCATTGAAGTACTGCCACGACCTGTGCCCGATTTCAATTTGTCTCCAGCATGGGAAGACACCCGCAGTGCGCTGACCTATAGCAGCCAACCGCTTTCGCCCGATTTGCTTGAGGCGTGCCGATACCGCTTCGAGTCGCCCTATGTGCATTTGAAGCGCAACTTCGTGGAATTTTCCGAGAGTTGCTTTCCACCGGGGCGACCGCTGTTGCTTGGCGTCCAGGCCTTGATGGAGAAAATATTCAGCGAGTTCACGTTCGACGCGGAAGCGACGCAAGTCGCGACACCGCTGGTGGAGGTGCTGGAACGTCGACGCGGGGTCTGTCAGGACTTTGCGCACCTGATGCTCGCTTGCGTGCGTTCCCGTGGTTTGGCGGCGCGTTACATCAGTGGCTACCTGCTGACCCAGCCACCGCCGGGTCAGCCACGACTGATCGGCGCCGATGCATCCCATGCCTGGGTGTCGGTGTATTGCCCGGTGCTGGGTTGGGTTGATTTCGATCCGACCAACAATGTGCAGCCGGCGCTGGAGCACATCACTTTGGCCTGGGGGCGGGATTTTTCCGACGTGTCGCCGTTACGCGGGGTGATTTTGGGAGGCGGCAACCATGACCCGGAAGTTAGCGTCACCGTAATGCCATTGGAATAACCAGGGTCAGCAGCAACGCTGCCAACCCTGGACACAGATCCGGGGGGCCTGATCAGATCATCCGGCCCGGAGGGTATCAGGCGTCGGGCGCCTGATCTTTCGGTGCATCAACATCATCTTCTGCTGCCACTTCACCATCTGGGTTCAGTGCTGCTTCTTCAGCTGTAGCTTTCTTGCGCTGAAGCTTTTCCTCTTTCTTCTGCTCCTTGGCCAAGTCACGCTGACGTTTGGCGAAGGAATAATTGGGTTTAGCCATGGGCGATCCTCTGGGGTCGAAGGTGAGGTTGAGCGGCGCATATTCTGCCCTGTATCGGTGCCGAGTCGTTAGTCGGGTTTTTGCTCGACCCATTTGGGCAGCACTGTCGGTTGCCAGCTATCGAGGGCGTCGAGCAGAGTTTGTGGCGATTCGCTCACTTGCAGCATGTCACGGTGCGCGGCCCGAACGAAGCCTTCGCCGACGATGTGATCAAGAAAACCGGTGAGTTTGCTGTAGAAAGCATTCACTTCCAGCAATCCCAGCGGTTTTCCGTGGTAGCCGAGCTGGCCCCAGGTCCAGACTTCGAACAGCTCTTCGAGCGTGCCCAAGCCACCGGGCAGGGCGATGAAGGCGTCACTGAGTTCGGCCATCCGCGCTTTGCGCGCGTGCATGCCGTCGACCACTTCGAGGCGAGTCAGGCCTTTGTGGCCGATTTCCTTGTCCATGAGGCTCTGCGGGATGATGCCGACCACTTCACCGCCGGCCGCCAGTGCGGCATCGGCGACGATGCCCATCAGCCCCACGGCGCCACCGCCATACACCAGGGTCAGCTTACGCTCGGCCAAGGCGCGGCCGAGGGTCACAGCCGCTTCACGATAAGCCGGGTTGGTGCCGGTGCTGGCACCGCAAAATACACAAACGGATGTTAAAGACATGCCTTCCTCCATGGTCGATCAGGGTCACAGAGTAAAGGCAGGCACGCGCCGCTCCAAGGACTAGACTTCGCGTTTGGGCGTTTCGTACGTTCCGCTGGCGCCGCAGGCGTAGGCGGCAAGCAAGCTGCACAACAGGCTATTGAGGGACATGACAAACGCTCCGGCAAGTGATGATGGCCTGATCTTAGGCCCGGGCCAGACGCCTGGCTGGTAGATTCTTTCGATGACTGTTATAGCTCGAAAGTTGTATACAATTTTTGATTCAAGTCATATGAACTTGCGAAGTTTTCAGGCAGTCTTCTGTCCATTCGCATTTCTGCTAACCCTGCCTTGGAGATTCACCATGTTTGCCAAACTTGTTGCGGTATCCCTGTTGACACTGGCCAGCAGCCAATTGATGGCTGCAGAGTGCAAAGTCACCGTTGACTCCACAGATCAAATGTCCTTCAACACCAAGGCCATTGAAATCGACAAGAGCTGCAAAACCTTCACCGTGGAACTGACCCATTCCGGTAGCTTGCCGAAAAACGTCATGGGCCATAACTGGGTGCTGAGTAAAGAAGCGGACATGCAGCCGATCGCCACCGACGGCCTGAGCGCCGGCATCGACAAGAACTACCTGAAGGAAGGCGATGCCCGCGTCATCGCGCACACCAAGGTCATCGGCGCCAAGGAAACTGACTCGGTGACCTTCGATGTGTCGAAGCTTGATGCCAATGAAAAGTACGGCTTCTTCTGCTCGTTCCCTGGCCACATCTCGATGATGAAAGGCACTGTGACGCTGAAATAAGTCGAATCGAGCCCATAAAAAAAGCGTCCGCAATGGACGCTTTTTTGTGCCTGGCGTTTGACCGGGCCATCGTTCATCGCCAGCAAGCCGGCTCCTACGGATTGGTGTCGATTCCGTCATCGCATAACGACAGGAACTCTGCAGGAGCCGGCTTGCTGGCGATGGCGTCGGTTCAGACGCCACCTTACTCACGGGGCAAACGGCATCACACGTTTGTGATGGGTTTTGTTGTAAGTGTTGATGATGATCTTGAACGCTTCCTCACGTACCGGCTGGCCGTGCAGGAACGCATCGATCTCGGCGTAGGTCACGCCGTGGGACGCCTCGTCCGGTTTGCCCGGAGACAGGTCTTCCAGGTCAGCAGTCGGGATTTTTTCCACCAGCGATTCCGGCGCGCCGAAACTGCGAGCGATGGCCCTGACCTGGTTTTTCACTAGTCCGCTGAGCGGTGCCAGGTCGCAGGCGCCATCACCGAACTTGGTGAAGAAACCCATCACCGCTTCCGCCGCGTGGTCGGTGCCGATCACCAGGCCTTGGGCAGCGCCGGCGATGGTGTATTGGGCGACCATGCGCATCCGCGCCTTGGTGTTGCCGAGCACGAAATCCACCGAGACCGCTTGCTTGCCTTCGAACGCCGCGACTTCGCTGGCCAGAGATTTGACCGCCGGGCCGATGTTCACCGTGTGGCGCTCGTCCGGGGCGATGAAATCCACTGAGGCCTGCGCGTCGTGTTCATCAAATTGGGTTTCGTACGGCAGGCGCACGGCGATAAATTTATAGCTGGTGTCACCCGTGCGCTGGCGCAGTTCACGCAAGGCGCGCTGGGCCAGCAGGCCTGCGGTCAGGGAGTCGACGCCACCACTGATGCCCAGCACCAGGGTCTTGAGCCCGGAATTGACCAGGCAATCCTGAATAAAGGTGATCCGGCGGGCGACTTCAGCTTCGAGGGCGGCTTCGTCGGCGAATGGCGGCTGGACCTTGAGCTGTTCAGCAATCTCACGCTGTACGGCTTGCATGAATTCACTCCTTGCTAGATGGGCTTGATGCGCTGGAAAGGGCGGCAGGTACTTGGAAAACGTGTCGCAAATAAGCGACGAAATTCGGGTCTTTGCAGTGAGTCTTGCCAGGCTCGTCGGAGATCTTCGCCACCGGTTGGCCATTGCAGGCGGTCATTTTAAGCACGATGCTCATGGGTTCGACACCCGGAATGTCACACGTCAGGTGGGTGCCGATACCGAAGCTGACATTGATCCGCCCCCGCAGCGCCCGGAATATCTCCAGGGACCTGGGCAGCGTCAGGCTGTCGGAGAAGGTCAGCGTCTTGCTCATCGGGTCGATACCGAGCCGGTGATAGTGCGCGATGGCCTTTTCAGCCCAGACCACCGGGTCGCCCGAGTCGTGCCGCAAGCCATCGAAAAGCTTGGCGAAAAACAGATCGAAATCGCCGAGAAAGGCATCCATGGTGATGCAATCGGTCAGGGCAATCCCCAGCAGGCCACGGTATTCGCGGACCCAGCAATCGAGAGCGGCAATCTGGCTATCTATCAACCGCGGGCCAAGTTGCTGGTGGGCCATGATCCATTCGTGGGCCATGGTACCCAGGGGTTTCATGTCCAGTTCGCGGGACAGGTGCACATTGCTGGTGCCGACGAAGCGCCCGGGGAAATCGTGCTTGAGCACGTTCACCACTTCTTCCTGCACTCGGTATGAAAAACGACGCCGGGTGCCGAAATCGGCTACCTGAAGTTCGGACAATTCGTCGCTGCTGGCGTTGGCGGTCAGCCAGTCGAACTTGCGATAGAGCTGCTCGCGCGCCTGTTCCAGGACAATTTCCCGGTAGCGATAGCGGTTACGCACTTCACTGACGATCGCCAGAATCGGCACTTCGAACAGGATCACATGCAACCACGGGCCGCGTAGACGGATGAATAATTCGCCGTTTTCGATACCGGTCTGGACGTAACGCAAGTTGAAGCGAAACAGCCCGAGAAAGCGTAGGAAATCAGGTTTCAGGAAGGTGATACGCTCGAGAAAACTCAACTGATCGGCACTCAGGCTCAATTCGGCCAGGCGCTCTAACTGGTAACGAATCTCCGCCAGGTACGGGCGCAGATCTTCACTGTTACGGCAACGAAACTCCCATTCGACTTCCACGTTCGGGTAGTTGTGCAGCACCGCCTGCATCATCGTCAGTTTGTAGAAGTCGGTGTCGAGCAGGTTCTGCACGATGCGATCGGCAAACACGCTCTCGCTCATAAAGGGAATCTCCAGCGTTGAAGCGGTATTGATCAATGGCGCTAGTGGCGCATATCCCGGACAGTCATTACCAGCACTTTTTCTACCAACGCAGGCCCTTGTAGGAGCTGGCTTGCCAGTGATGGCGGTCTTTCAATCGACATTAATATCGGATGTGCCGGCCTCTTCGCTGGCAAGCCAGCTCCTACAGGGCGAAGCGTTCATCAGATCGCTGCAGGACTATCGATCTGCTCCAACATCCACTTCACAAAATCCCGCACCTTGGGCACTTCCGCTGAATGTTCCGGGTATGCCAGGAAATAGGCGTCGGTGCTGGGCATTGCATGCTGCCAGGGAATGACCAGTTTGCCGTCGGCCAGTTCCTCTTCCACGAGAAACCTTGGCAGCAGCGCCACGCCACAGCCAACCTGCGCCGCGCGGATGCACATATAGAAGGTCTCGAAACGCGGGCCGTGGTAGCTGTGTTCGGTGTGGTAGCCCTGACTGTCGAACCAGTCGTGCCAGGCCTGGGGGCGGGAGGCGTTTTGCAGCAGGACCAGATCGGTGAGTTGCGTCGGGTCGGTGAAGGGCTCGGCGGGCAGGCTACCCGGGGCGCAGACTGGCACCAGCTCTTCGCCGAACAGCTTCAGGCATTCGGTGCCGGGCCGTGAGCCCTGGCCGAAGTAGAACGCCAGGTCACTGCGCCCTTGCAGCAGATCGTCTGCTTCCTGCTCGCTGCACAGGTCCAGGTGAATCGAGGGATGACGCAACCGCCAGCCTTTCAGGCGAGGCACCAGCCAGCGTGCACCAAAGGTGGGCGGCGTCGAGACGCGCAGGACTTCGGTTTCGCCGCCGTAGGAACGTAGGTAATGGGTCGACATCTCGACTTGTGTGAGGATTTTTCTGACCTCAACCAGGTACAGATCGCCCGCCGGGGTCATTTGCAGGCGTCGGCGCACCCGGCGAAACAACAAGTGCTGCAACAGCTCTTCCAGTTGCGCGACCTGTTTGCTGACCGCGCTCTGGGTCAGGTTCAGCTCTTCGGCGGCCCGGGTGAAGCTCAGATGCCGGGTCACGGCTTCGAAACACTGCAATGCAGCGATCGATGGCAAATAGCGTTTGTTCAGCATGGGCGGTCCTTTGTTTTTGTTTCTTTATTGCCAGCAATGCACAGCATGAATAAACGGAATGATATCTCTCTTAAAGGTCGTTTGTTGAGTAACCTCCGGGGAGCTAAAACTACAGGTCTGATCAGCCGTGATTTTCCGGCTGCACCCGTTCCGTTTTTTGCTTGAGGAGTAACCCATGGTTGCCGCATTGCTTGATCGTCTTGGTGTGAATCCGGCCCTGTACCAAAACGGCAAAGTGCCGGTGCACTCGCCTATCGATGGCAGCCAGATTGCCGCCGTCAACTGGGAAGGCGCCGCTGAAGTCGAGCAGCACATCAGTCGCGCAGATCATGCGTTCGAACTGTGGCGCAAGGTTCCGGCGCCGCGCCGTGGCGAACTGGTGCGTCAACTGGGCGACATCCTGCGTGAATACAAGGCCGATCTCGGTGAACTGGTGTCCTGGGAAGCCGGCAAGATCACTCAGGAAGGTTTGGGTGAAGTTCAGGAAATGATCGATATCTGCGACTTCGCCGTCGGTCTGTCCCGCCAGTTGTACGGTTTGACCATCGCCTCCGAGCGTCCTGGTCACCACATGCGTGAAACCTGGCATCCGCTGGGTGTCGTTGGTGTGATCAGTGCCTTTAACTTCCCGGTCGCAGTCTGGGCCTGGAACACCACGCTGGCGCTGGTTTGCGGCAACCCGGTGATCTGGAAACCGTCGGAAAAAACCCCGCTCACCGCACTGGCTTGCCAGGCGTTGTTCGACCGTGTGCTGAAGAACTTCAGCGACGCTCCACCACACCTGAGCCAAGTCGTCATCGGTGGCCGCGATGCCGGTGAAGCGCTGGTCGATGACCCGCGTGTCGCGCTGGTCAGTGCCACCGGCAGCACCCGCATGGGGCGCGAAGTGGCGCCGAAAATCGCCGCACGTTTCGCCCGCAGCATCCTGGAGTTGGGCGGCAACAACGCGATGATCCTCGGCCCAAGCGCCGATCTGGACATGGCCGTTCGCGCCATCCTGTTCAGCGCCGTCGGCACCGCCGGCCAGCGTTGCACCACGTTGCGTCGCTTGATTGCTCACGAATCGGTCAAGGAAGAGATTGTCACCCGCCTCAAAGCCGCTTACTCCAAAGTGCGCATCGGCCATCCGCTGGAAGGCAACCTGATTGGTCCGCTGATCGACAAAAACAGCTTCGAGAACATGCAGGATGCGCTGGAGCAGGCCCTGAGCGAAGGCGGCAAGGTGTTCGGCGGCAAGCGTCAGCTGGAAGACAAATTCCCTAATGCTTACTACGTTTCGCCGGCCATTGTTGAAATGCCGGAGCAGAGCGATGTGGTGTGCCACGAAACTTTCGCGCCGATCCTCTACGTGGTCGGCTACAGCGATTTCCAGGAAGCGCTGCGATTGAACAACGCTGTACCGCAAGGCCTGTCCTCGTGCATCTTCACCACCGACGTGCGTGAGGCTGAGCAATTCATGTCGGCGGTGGGCAGTGACTGTGGCATTGCCAACGTCAACATCGGCCCGAGCGGCGCGGAAATCGGCGGTGCCTTCGGTGGTGAGAAAGAAACCGGCGGTGGTCGTGAATCCGGTTCCGATGCATGGCGCGGCTACATGCGTCGTCAGACCAACACCGTGAACTATTCGCTGGAGTTGCCGTTGGCTCAAGGGATCACGTTCGACTAAGTCTCGGTCGTACAGTGAGCCTCCTGTGGGAGCGAGCCTGCTCGCGATAGCGGTTTTTCAGTCGCATTGTTGCTGGATGTGCCGACGCTATCGCGAGCAGGCTCGCTCCCACATTTGAACTGTGTGTTGGTTAGGTTTCAGTTGGAGTCTGGCAATGCCGTTACGCGAAGAGTGTCTGTGGGAAAAACTGACGCCGCAAAGGCCCGACAACTCGGCGCTCAAGGGTGAAGTAAAAGTCGATGTCTGCGTCATCGGCGCCGGTTTCACCGGGCTGTCGGCGGCGGTGCATTTGCTGGAGCAAGGCAAGACGGTTTGTGTGCTGGAGGCCCATCGCGCCGGGCATGGCGGCTCAGGGCGCAACGTCGGTTTGGTGAATGCCGGGATGTGGATTCCACCGGACGAAATCGAAGCCGGGTTCGGCGAAGAGGTTGGCAGCCAGCTCAACCGCATGCTCGGTGCGGCGCCGTCCCTGGTTTTCAGTCTTGTGGATAAGTACAACATCGATTGCCAGCTCCGCCGCGAAGGCACGCTGCACATGGCGCACAACGCCCGTGGCGAAGCGGATCTGCGCAGTCGTGAAGAACAATGGAAACGCCGTGGAGCGCCGGTTGAATTGCTCACCGGCCAAGCCTGTGAGCAAGCCACGGGCACCAAGAAAATCGCCGCCGCGTTGCTCGATCGCCGTGCTGGCACGATCAATCCGATGGCCTACACGACGGGGCTGGCCAAAGCGGCCATCGGCCTCGGCGGTCAATTATTCGATCATTCCCCAGTGACCCGACTCGAACGTCAGGGCCAGCGCTGGTCGGTGCAAACCGCGCAGGGCTCGGTGCTGGCCGAGCAAGTGGTGATTGCTTCCAACGCTTACACCGAGGGCGCGTGGACCGAGCTGCGGCGCAATTTCTTCCCCGGCTATTACTACCAGGTGGCGTCGGTGCCGCTGACCGAAGACGCTGCGCAGCAAATCCTGCCCGGTGGCCAGGGATCCTGGGACACTCGCCAGGTGCTCAGTAGTATTCGTCGGGATAAGGATGGTCGTCTGTTGCTCGGCAGTCTGGGCAACGGCAATCAAAAGCCGACATGGTTCCTCAAGGCCTGGGCCGATCGAGTCCAGCGGCATTACTTTCCCTATCTAAAACCGGTGGAATGGGAGTGCACCTGGACCGGTTGCATCGCGTTTACGCCCGATCATTTGATGCGCCTGTTCGAACCGGCGCCCGGTTTAGTGGCAGTCACCGGTTACAACGGTCGGGGCGTGACCACGGGCACTGTAGTTGGCAAAGCCTTCGCCGATTATTTGTGTAACGGAAATCCTCAGGCGCTACCGATTCCATTCGCCCCCATGCAGCCATTGGCCGGGGTGGGGTTGCGCAGCTGCTTGTATGAGGCAGGGTTTTCGCTGTATCACGCAGGCCAGTGCTTGCGCATCGTGATTTGATTGTAGAAATTTGTTGCTGGAAGCGGCGCTTTTTAGTCTAGCGACTAGCCTGTAGTGGTGCGGGTTGTAGCAGTTGCGCACCAGTAGTGTGCAGTTCGGTGACGCGCGTTGTTACAGGCTGGTTGCACGCCGTTTGGTGTGGGGGTTGCAATGATGGCACGGGAGGGTTGCACCGCAAAAATCAATTGGTTTCACCTTCAGCGGTTTAGACGGTTGCACGCTCAATGAAAATGGGCCCGAAACAGTCGAAATAACAATAAAGCAGCGACTTTTTTCAGAATAAAAAACCGATGGCACAACACTTGCTCTGAGCATTCAGTGAAGTCGCAGTGCCAATTAAAAAAAACCTTGGAGCACCACCTCATGTCCCAGACGTTTTACAAGAAAGGCTTTCTGGCCCTCGCAGTGGCAACTGCGTTGGGTGTTTCTGCGTTTGCTCAGGCTGACATCAAGATCGGCGTAGCGGGTCCAATGACGGGCGCCAACGCGGCATTTGGCGAGCAGTACATGAAGGGTGCACAGGCAGCGGCCGACGCGGTCAACGCAGCGGGCGGCGTAAACGGGGAAAAAATCGTACTGGTCAAGGGCGATGACGCCTGCGAACCGAAACAGGCTGTGACGGTCGCCAAGGACCTGACCAACCAGAAAGTCGCTGGCGTGGTCGGTCACTTCTGCTCCTCGTCGACCATCCCGGCTTCGGAGATCTACGACGAAGCGGGCATCATCGCCATCACTCCAGGTTCCACCAACCCGGCTGTTACCGAGCGCGGCCTGAGCGCCATGTTCCGTATGTGCGGTCGTGATGACCAGCAAGGCATCGTGGCCGGCGACTACATCGTCGACGTGCTCAAGGGCAAGAAGGTTGTCGTGCTGCACGACAAGGACACCTACGGTCAAGGCCTGGCTGATGCCACCAAGGCTCAACTGGTCAAGCGCGGCGTAACGCCAGTGCTGTACGAAGGCCTGACCCGTGGCGAGAAAGACTTCAGCACCATCGTCACCAAGATCCGCGGTGCTGGCGCCGACGTCGTCTACTTCGGTGGCCTGCACCCGGAAGCCGGTCCTCTGGTTCGCCAACTGCGTGAACAAGGCCTGAAAGACGTCAAGTTCATGTCCGACGACGGCATCGTGACCGACGAACTGGTGACCACCGCTGGCGGTCCACAATTCGTCGACGGCGTGCTGATGACCTTCGGCGCCGACCCACGCCTGCTACCAGACAGCAAGGCCGTGGTAGACGCCTTCCGCAAGGCCGGTACCGAGCCTGAAGGCTACACCCTGTACGCCTACGCTTCGGTCCAGACCCTGGCTGCCGCCTTCAACGGCGCCAAGTCCAACAAGGGCGAAGAAGCGGCTGCGTGGCTGAAGAAAAACCCGGTCAAGACCGTCATGGGCGAGAAGACCTGGGACAGCAAGGGCGACCTGAAAGTCTCCGACTACGTGGTTTACCAGTGGGACAAGGACGGCAAATATCACCAGCTGGAAAAACAGAAGTAAGGGCTGACTCGATCGCCTGACCCACGTTGACCACTTGTAGGCGCGGGCTTGCCCGCGATGGGGCCAGATCAGTCGACATCAATGTTGGCTGATGCACCGCTATCGCTGGCAAGCCAGCCCCTACAGGTGGGTGGTGGCTTGCCTGATCGTGTTTGACATTGCTCCGACGTAAATCTGTATTTTCCTTAGAAGAACCGCATCCCCACAGGTGTGCAGGTTCTCATTGCGTGAGATTGCGTTATGGATGGTATTTTCCTGCAGCAACTGGTCAATGGCCTGACCCTCGGGTCGGTCTATGGCCTGATCGCCATCGGCTACACAATGGTCTATGGCATCATCGGCATGATCAACTTCGCCCACGGCGAGGTTTATATGATTTCCGCTTACCTCGCGGCGATCAGTCTGGCTCTGCTGGCATACTTCGGTATTGAATCCTTCCCGCTACTGATGCTCGGAACCCTGATCTTTACCATCGTCGTCACGGCGGTATATGGCTGGGTCATCGAGCGCGTCGCCTACAAACCCCTGCGTAACTCCACCCGACTGGCACCGTTGATCAGCGCCATCGGTATTTCGCTGATCCTGCAAAACTATGCACAGATCGCTCAAGGCGCGAAGCAACAAGGTGTTCCTACCTTGCTGACCGGTGCCTGGCGCGTCGAGATCGGCACAGGTTTCGTGCAGTTGACGTACACCAAGGTCTTCATTCTGGTCGCCGCGTTTGCCGGGATGGCCGCGCTGACCTACATCATCAAGTACACCAAGCTCGGCCGCATGTGCCGCGCAACCCAGCAAGACCGCAAGATGGCCTCGATCCTTGGGATCAACACCGACAGGGTGATTTCCTATGTGTTCATCATCGGTGCAGCGATGGCGGCCCTGGCCGGCGTGCTGATCACCATGAACTACGGCACATTCGACTTCTATGCCGGCTTCATCATCGGTATCAAGGCGTTCACCGCCGCGGTACTCGGCGGGATTGGCTCGCTGCCTGGCGCCATGCTCGGCGGGATCATCCTCGGGATTTCCGAGTCGCTGTTCTCTGGTCTGGTCAACTCGGACTACAAAGACGTTTTCAGCTTCTCGCTGCTGGTTCTCGTTCTGGTCTTTCGGCCTCAAGGCCTGCTCGGCCGTCCTCTTGTGTCGAAGGTGTAAGCGATGTCTTCAACCACTAAAAAAACCATTGATCTCAAGAAAAGTCTGGTTGATGCGATTCTTGCCGGCCTCATTGCCCTGATCGTGTTCGGGCCGATTGTCGGCGTCGTACTCGATGGCTATGGCTTCAACCTGGAAACTACCCGGGTAGCATGGATTGTCGCCATCGTCATGGCTGGTCGTTTTGCTCTGAGCATGTTTCTGCAAACTCCCAAGGGACTGAGAATCCTCGAGGGTTTTGAATCCACCGGTTCCGGGGTTCATGTTCTGGCGCCCGATTACAAATCCCGCCTGCGATGGATCATCCCGCTGGTTATCGTCATCGCTGTGGTGTTCCCATTCTTCTCCAACTCCTATCTGCTGGGCGTGGTCATCCTCGGACTCATCTACGTACTGCTGGGCCTGGGCCTGAACATCGTGGTTGGCCTGGCCGGCTTGCTCGACCTCGGTTACGTGGCGTTCTATGCCATCGGCGCCTATGGCCTGGCACTCGGTTACCAATACCTGGGACTGGGCTTCTGGACGGTGCTGCCATTGGCGGCGATCACTGCCGGGCTGGCCGGTTGCATCCTCGGTTTTCCGGTGCTGCGATTGCACGGTGACTACCTGGCAATCGTGACCCTGGGCTTCGGTGAAATCATTCGCCTGATCCTCAACAACTGGCTGTCGTTGACTGGCGGCCCGAACGGTATGCCGGCTCCATTGCCAACTTTCTTTGGCCTGGAATTCGGTAAAAGAGCGAAGGATGGCGGCGTGCCGTTCCATGAGTTCTTCGGCATCGCCTACAACCCTGACGTGAAGTACTACTTCATCTACGCGGTGTTGTTCCTGGTGGTGCTGGCTGTGCTGTACATCAAGCATCGTCTGGTGAAAATGCCGGTTGGCCGTGCCTGGGAAGCGTTGCGTGAAGACGAAATCGCTTGCCGTTCCATGGGCCTGAACCACGTACTGGTCAAGCTCTCCGCGTTCACCATTGGCGCCTCGACTGCAGGCCTGGCCGGTGTGTTCTTTGCCACCTATCAAGGCTTCGTCAACCCGACCTCGTTCACCTTCTTCGAATCGGCGCTGATCCTCGCCATCGTGGTACTCGGCGGGATGGGCTCGACCATTGGTGTGGTGATTGCGGCCTTCGTATTGACCGTCGCTCCGGAACTGCTGCGTGGTTTCGCCGAATACCGCGTGCTGCTGTTCGGCATCCTGATGGTGTTGATGATGATCTGGCGACCGCGCGGCCTGATTCGGATCAGCCGTACCGGTGTGACCCCGCGTAAAGGAGTAGCGCCATGAGCGAAGTCGTACTCTCCGTAGAGAAGCTGATGATGCACTTCGGCGGCATCAAGGCGCTGAATGATGTGAGCCTGAAGGTCAACCGCAACTCGATCTTCGCCCTGATCGGCCCCAACGGCGCCGGCAAGACCACCGTGTTCAACTGCCTGACCGGGTTCTACAAGGCCTCCGGCGGCAAGATTGAACTCAACGTGCGCGGTCAACAAACCAACGTCATCCAGTTGCTGGGGGAGTCGTTCAAGCCGACCGATTTCGTCTCGCCAAAAAACTTTATCACCCGGCTGCGCTACAAGATGTTTGGCGGCACCCACCTGGTGAACCGTGCCGGGCTGGCTCGGACTTTCCAGAACATTCGCCTGTTCAAGGAAATGTCAGTGCTGGAAAACCTGCTGGTGGCCCAGCACATGTGGGTCAACCGCAGCATGTTGGCCGGCATCCTCAACACCAAGGGCTACCGCAAGGCCGAAAGCGATGCGCTGGACCATGCGTTTTACTGGCTGGAAGTGGTGGATCTGGTGGACTGCGCCAACCGTCTGGCCGGCGAACTGTCCTACGGCCAGCAACGTCGCCTGGAGATTGCCCGGGCCATGTGTACCCGTCCGCAGATCATCTGCCTCGACGAACCGGCGGCCGGCCTCAACCCTCAGGAAACCGAAGCGCTGAGCGCGATGATCCGTCTGCTGCGCGACGAGCACGATCTGACCGTGGTGCTGATCGAACACGACATGGGCATGGTAATGAGTATTTCCGATCACATCGTGGTGCTGGACCACGGCATCGTCATCGCCGAGGGCGGCCCCGACGACATCCGCAACGACCCGAAAGTGATTGCCGCGTACCTGGGCGCCGATGAAGAGGAGCTCGTATGACTAACGGTGCCATTCTCGAACTCAAGGAGCTGGATGTGTTTTACGGGCCGATCCAGGCCCTGAAGAAAGTCTCGCTGCACATCAATGAAGGTGAAACCGTCAGTCTTATCGGTTCCAACGGCGCCGGCAAGTCGACCCTGCTGATGTCGATCTTCGGCCAGCCACGGGCGGCGAGCGGTCAGATCCTCTATCAAGGTGTGGATATCACTCACAAGTCATCCCACTACATTGCTTCCAACGGCATCGCGCAATCGCCGGAAGGGCGGCGAGTTTTCCCCGACATGACCGTCGAGGAAAACCTGCTGATGGGCACCATCCCGATCGGTGACAAGTACGCCAAGGAAGACATGCAGCGCATGTTCGAGCTGTTCCCGCGGCTCGAAGAGCGGCGTACTCAGCGGGCCATGACCATGTCCGGGGGCGAACAGCAAATGCTCGCCATCGCCCGGGCGCTCATGAGCCGGCCGAAACTGTTGCTGCTCGACGAGCCGAGCCTGGGCCTTGCACCGATCGTGGTGAAACAGATCTTCGCGACACTGCGGGAACTGGCCAAGACCGGCATGACCATCTTTCTGGTGGAGCAGAACGCCAACCACGCCCTACGGTTGTCGGATCGGGCGTACGTGATGGTCAACGGCGAAATTCGCATGACCGGCACGGGCAAGGAACTGCTGGTTAATGAGGATGTGCGTAACGCCTATCTTGGCGGGCACTAAACTTCAGCGACCAATGAAAACGCCCTGACGCAATCAGGGCGTTTTTTTATGCCCGAATTAAAACGCGGTTTGTGTTAAGGGGAAATTGTGGAAAACAAAATTGACGACCTCCCAAACCGCGACATAAAGCCGCTGCAAATAGTTGTTTTGTCACGCTTTTGACTTGTCCCCGTTTACTGTGGAGCTGGCTGTGAATAACGTGGGAGTAGCTGGCTGGAGGCCTTTGAAACCGTGGCTTTCAGCAGGGCGGTTGTTTTTTGATCAGGCATTTTTGCGGAGCCATGAGGCGGCTTTGTCAACCTTTTTGTAAGAGCCGAAAAGGCGCTGGGCGGGCCTGGATAAGCCTGTGGATAAGTCTGTGGTTAAACTCTGGAAAGACTCGGCTGAAGGCCGTCGTTGCTGGCTTGGCGCCATCGCCGGTTTGACTGCCCGGCCGGATAAATAGCCATGGGCTACACAGCAGGCCAATGAGGGTCAAGCAAAAAAATTTCAAAATCCCTCGCAAAGCCTTGTGCACAGCGGCTTACAGCTTTCCCACTTGCCCCCAAAGACTGTGGATCGGCCTGTGGATAAGGTGCGTGCACATGTCTACAGGCCACGGTAAACAAGGCGAAGCAAGCTTTGATCGTTTTTTGAACAGGCGGTGTGATGGTTGCCGCTGTGGGCAAGGCCGGGCATGCTGCCTGCTGATTTTCTATTCCAATGGCTGCCGATCAGCCGAAGCAAGGAGAACACGATGTCCAACACCCTGTTTATTACCGGCGCGACCTCCGGTTTTGGTGAAGCCTGTGCCCGCCGTTTTGCCGAGGCCGGCTGGAAACTGGTGCTGACCGGCCGTCGTGAAGAACGCCTCAATGCGCTGTGCACCGAATTGTCCAAGCAGACCGAAGTGCATGGTCTGGTGCTCGATGTGCGCGACCGCAAAGCCATGGAAGAAGCCATCGCCAACCTGCCGCCGTCCTTCGCCAAACTGCGCGGGCTGATCAACAACGCTGGCCTGGCCCTGGGCGTTGACCCGGCGCCCAAATGCGACCTGGATGACTGGGACACCATGGTCGACACCAACATCAAAGGCCTGATGTACAGCACTCGTCTGCTGTTGCCGCGGCTGATCGCCCACGGTCGTGGCGCCGGCATCGTCAACCTGGGCTCCGTGGCGGGCAACTATCCGTACCCGGGCAGCCACGTGTATGGCGCAACCAAGGCGTTCGTCAAACAGTTCTCCTTGAACCTGCGCTGCGACCTGCAAGGCACGGGCGTGCGAGTCAGCAACATCGAGCCGGGCCTGTGTGAGAGCGAGTTCTCGCTGGTGCGTTTTGCTGGTGACCAGGAGCGTTACAACGCGACCTACGCCGGCGCCGAGCCCATCCAGCCGCAGGACATTGCCGATACCATTTTCTGGGTACTCAATGCGCCGGCGCATATCAACATCAACAGCCTCGAGCTAATGCCGGTTAGTCAGAGCTGGGCCGGGTTTGCTATTGAGCGTAAGTCTTAAGACTGCGTAACGACCTTTCGCGAGCAGGCTCGCTCCCACAGGGTTCGCGTTGAACCTGTGGGAGCGAGCCTGCTCGCGATAGGGTCGGGCCAGACAAATCTGGACATCAGCTAGACTCCTCTCTCAAGCAGCCCGTCAAGCGCGGCGGTCTAGAGGTATTCGAGGGGATCAAGTGAGTAATCGAGGCGAGCAGTCACTGCTCAAACAATCGACCTTCCTGATGCTCGCCGTGACATTCGCCGGGATCATCACCGGTTTTGTGTCGGGCGCCCAATCCATCCTGTTCGATGGCTTCTTTTCGTTAATTGCGGCCTTCATCAAGGTCCTGATGCTGATCACCGCCCGGCTGATCGCCAAGGAAAGCAATCAGCGCTTCCAGTTCGGTTCCTGGCATCTGGAACCCATGGTGCTGGTGATCGAAGGCAGTTTCATATTCCTCGTAGCCGTCTATGCCTTTCTCAACGGCGTGTTCGGCATCATCAGTGGTGGCCGCGAGGTCGAACTGGGGCTGGTGATCTTCTACGCGGCGTTCTTCACTGTCGTTGAACTCATTTATTTCTTCTACGTCCGCCAACGCAATCGCACACTCAAATCATCGCTGATCCAGTTCGACAACATCAGTTGGCTAGTGGACGCGATGCTGTCGGCGGGGCTGCTGGTGAGCTTCCTCATCGCGCTGCTGCTCAAGACTCAGGGTTACGACAACTGGGCGGTGTATGTCGATCCGATGATTCTGATTCTGCTGGCCTTGGGCATGCTTCCTCCGGCGTTCAAAATCCTCGGGCCGGCATTGCGCGATGTATTGGGGATTGTCCCGGATCAACTGGACGACAAGGTAAACCAGGTGCTGGCGGCGGCGAAGATCGAGCACGGTTTCGACGATTACATTTCCTACGTGCAAAAACACGGACGGGCCTGTTTTATCGAGATTCACATTGTGTTGCCGACGGACTATCGGCTGCACAGCGTGGTGCAACTGGATGCACTGCGGGAGGAGATTTCCGCGAAGCTCGGCAAGCCTGATGCGGCGCGATGGCTGACCATCAGTTTTACCGGGGACAGGAAGTGGATTGCGTGATGGGTCAGCGAAGATATTCCGCCAACCCGTGATAACACGTCGCCAAGTGATACGGTGTGGTCGACGGCATGTCCCGACGGCTCACTTCACCGTGCTCGTCACGGCACTCATACCAGCCGCCTGCGTGCAGCGAACGCTGTTGCAATGCCTGCAATTGACGCAACACCAGAGCCTCACTGCCCGGCCGCAACGTCAAGGCGCGCAGGTATTCGGCCTGGGCCCAGATCCGTTGCGTGGCATCTCGCGATCCGCCATTGGGCCCCAAGTCCAGCATGGCCCGTACGGCGCCGGTCTGTTGATCGACGCCCAGTTGTTCGGTGAAGGCAAAGGCGCGCTCAAGTGACGCGTGCAGTTTTGAGCCGCGCAGCAGATCAGACGACTCCAGCAGGAAATACCACTCGAACTGATGACCCGGTTCAAACCAGTTATCCACAGCACCTAGCGGTTTTTCCATCAGCACGCCGTGCTGCGGTTCGATGAATCGCTTCTGCATCGCTGTGCATAACTCGATGAGCGCCCGTTGTACGGCGAGGTCCTCACGCACCGACAACGTCGCGAGGAAGGCTTCGGCGAGGTGCATCAGCGGGTTTTGCAAGGGGCCGCTGTTGAGCGATGACCAGTCACGGTCGAGGCTGGCTTCGTAGAGACCGTCCCCGGTGGAGAAACGCCGCGCGATGACTTCCAGGGCGGCGTTGAGCACCGACTCCACCAGTGGCTCGCGCACCTTGTCCCAGTAATGGGCGCAGGCGAACAGGATAAAGGCGTGGGTGTAGAGGTCTTTGCGTTGATCCAGCGGCGCTCCTTGCGGATCGATGCTGTAGAACCAGCCGCCGTGTTCGGCGTCGTGGAAATGCCGCTGCAAGGAACGGAACAGCGCCGCCGCCCGTTCTTCGGCGTCCGGCACCTGCCCGATCAGGCTGGCGAACAGATACAGCTGCCGCGCGCAGGCCATCGCCCGGTAGCGCTGTGGTGGCAGCGGTTGGTGCTCGGCATCCAGCGCCTCGTAGGGCAGCGCCATGTCGGCATTCCAGCCCGGACCTTGCCAGAGCGGCACGATCACGTCCTGGAAGTGCTGTTGCACCGAGGCAAACAGGGCGGTCAGTTCAGGCTGGGAGGCGGAGCGGGAAACAGGCGGCATTGGCTGGCGTCGTCACGGCAGGGGTTGATTGCGCGACATGTTAGCAGGCCTGAGAGGTGTGTTGTCTTTCAGGCCGTCATCGCGAGCAGGCTCGCTCCCACAGGTTAAGTGCAAATCCCTGTGGGAGCTGGCTTGCCAGCGATGAGGCCCTAACAGGCGCTAAGGAAATCAGCCGGCCAACAACCAAACCCCGGTCGCCGCCGAAGCCGCCCCCGCCAGTCGAACCAACGGCGCAGCCGCCTGCGGCAACACTCGCACGAGCGCATATCCCGCCGCATGCAACGCCGCTGTCGCCGCCACGAATCCTGCGGCATACGCCCAAGGGCTGGTCATGTCCGGCAGCTCCAGACCATGCGCCACACCATGGAACAGCGCAAACAGCGCCGTCGCTCCCACTGCAACGCTTAACGGCGGACGGACCGCCAAAGCCACCGCCAGGCCCAGCGCCAGCACAGACGCAGCAATCCCGCCTTCCAGCGCTGGCAGGTCCAGCCCTTCAAAACCCAGCAACCCACCGATCAGCATGGTGCCGACGAATGTGCACGGCAGCGCCCAACGCGCTGCGCCTTTCTGCTGCGCCGCCCACAGGCCAACTGCGAGCATCGCCAGCAAGTGGTCGAGGCCGCCGATCGGGTGGCTGATGCCGGCGATCAAGCCGTTGTCGCCGTGCCCCGGGTGGGCGAAGGCGATGGCTGGGGTCAGCAGGAGGGCCATGGCGCCCAGGATGCGTTTCAGTGTCATGGATAAGCTTCCTTGTTGATAAGTGTCGGTCAGGCGGCGGTCAGCAGACCCTGGCGTTCGATGAAGGCAATGATGTCCTCCAGACCCTGGCCGGTTTTCTGGTTGCTGAAGACGAATGGCTTGCCGTTGCGCATGCGCGTGGTGTCGCTGTCCATTAGCGTCAACGACGCTCCCACCAACGGCGCGAGGTCGATCTTGTTGATCACCAGCAAATCGGATTTGCAGATACCCGGTCCGCCCTTGCGCGGTAACTTGTCGCCGGCGGAGACGTCAATCACGTAGATGGTCAGGTCGGACAGTTCGGGACTGAAAGTCGCCGAGAGGTTGTCGCCACCGGACTCCACCAGAATCAGGTCCAGCCCCGGAAAGCGGCGGTTGAGCTGGTCCACGGCTTCGAGGTTGATCGAGGCGTCTTCGCGGATGGCAGTGTGCGGGCAACCGCCGGTTTCGACGCCGATGATGCGCTCCGGCGCCAGCGCTTCGTTACGCACCAGAAAGTCGGCGTCTTCGCGGGTGTAGATGTCGTTGGTCACGACGGCCAGGTTGTAACGGTCGCGCAGGGCCAGGCACAGGGCCAGGGTCAGGGCGGTTTTGCCGGAGCCGACCGGGCCGCCGATGCCGACGCGCAGAGGTTGTGTGTTCATGTGATTCTCCAAAGTAACGGGCCCTAGGAACGGAAGAGGCGGCTGTACTGGCGCTCGTGGGCCATACACGCCAGGGACAGGCCGAAAGCGGCGCTGCCAAAGTGTTCGGGGTGGATTCGGGTGGCGTTTTGCTGGGCTTGTTGCAGCAGCGGCAGCAGTTCGCTGGTCAGGCGCTGGGCGGCTTGCTGGCCCAGCGGCAGGGTTTTCATCAGTACTGCCAATTGGTTTTCCAGCCAGCTCCAGAGCCACGCGGCCAGTGCATCCTGCGGGTTGATCTGCCAGGCACGAGCGGCCAGCGCCCAGCCGAGGGCCAGATGCGGTTCCGGGCGTTGTTCGAGGAAGGCGCGGGCCGGCGCGTCCAGTTCCGGCAAACCGTTGAGCAGTTGTTGCAGGGAATAGCCCATCTGGCGGCTCTCCTGATGCAGCTCGCGGGTTTCCCGGCTGGCGCGGTGATCTTCGCAGCGCTGCAGCAGTTCGCTCCAGTTTTCCTCGGCGGCGGCCACGCAATGGGCGAGCAGCAGCGGAGCCTCGAAGCGCGCCAGGTTCAGCAGCAATTGATCGCTGATCCAGCGCCGCGCGCTGTCGGGGTCGTGCACGCGACCGTTCTCCACCGCCATCTCCAGGCCCTGGGAATAGCTGTAGCCGCCAATCGGCAATTGCGGACTGGCCAGACGCAATAGCGCCCAGGCCGGGTTCATGGACGCACGCCGAACTGGTGCAATTTTGGCGGGTAGTTGAAATCTTCATCGCCGTGGCGCGAGTGGTGATGACCGCCGCCGTAAGCGCCGTGTTCCGGCTGGAACGGGGCTTCGATGTGTTCGGTGGTGGCGCCCAGTTGCTCGAGCATGGCCTTGAGCACGTAATCATCGAGCAGGCGCAACCAGCCATCGCCGACTTGCAGGGCGACGTGGCGATTGCCCAAGTGATAGGCGGCGCGGGTCAGTTCGAAGGCATTGGCGCAGGTGACGTGCAACAGTTGTTCGGGTCGGGCGCAAACGCGCACGATGCGCCCGTCTTCGGCTTGCAGGCATTCGCCGTCATGCAGTGGCGGTTGCCCGCGCTCCAAAAACAAACCGACGTCTTCGCCCTCGGCACTGAAACAGCGCAAACGACTCTTGCTCCGGGCTTCGAAGGTCAGGTGCAACTCGGCGGCCCAGACGGGTTGAGGGTCGATTCTGCGATGAATCACCAGCATCAGAAAACTTCCAGCAATGGACAATGCTCAGGCTAGAGCAAGGGCCTTGCCAATCGCGGGGAATTGTAGGAAATGCCTGTGGGAAAGGTAGGATGAGGTTAGGTCGGGCGCGGGTTTTGGGTGATGTTGGTGCGTAGAGTTTTTAATGTGCACCAAATTGCGGCGCACAAAAAAAGATCGCTGCCTGCGCCAGCTCCTACAGAATTACTGAATCTGTGTAGGAGCTGGCGCAGGCTGCGATCTTTTAGGGCATCACTCGGTACTGCCGAGCCCTTGCCAATGCTTCAACCCAATAAAGATAAACCGCAGCTGCTGGGTAATCTTCGCCTGGGGTGTCAAATGCTCAGGCAACGCCTCGGCCGGCGGGTCGATGATGTCCGGCAATGTAGCGAAAACGCTTTTGACGATCAGGTCCGCCATGACACTCAGGCCGGCGATGTCCAGGTGTTGCAGTTTCGGCATCAACGACAAATCGGCCGCCAGGTCCGAGCTGATGTTTTCGCGCAGACGGCCGATGGCCAGCCGCACCGGCAACGAGCCGCCGTACTGTTCGCGGGCGAGAAACAGAAATTGCGAACGGTTGGCCGATACCACGTCGAGAAAGATCCGCACCGACGCATCAATGATGCCGCCCATCACGAACTCGTTGTGTCGCACCAGGCGGATGGTTTCGCGGAAGGTCTGGCCGACTTCACTCACCAGCACCAGGCCCAACTGATCCATATCGGCGAAATGCCGGTAGAAACCGGTAGGGACGATCCCGGCCGTTTTCGCCACTTCGCGCAGGCTCAGGCTGCCGAATCCTCGGCCGCCTTCCATCAAATGGCGGGCAGCGTCCATCAGGGCGTTTCGGGTCTGTTGTTTCTGTTCGGCGCGGGGCAGCATCGCAGGGGCGTTTTCTGAAGTAGGACAGCGGCGCACTCTAGCAAATCGGCTTTGCCGGCGTCGAACGACGATGGGGGAATAAGCGGGGGAATGGCGCGGCTTCTATTAAGTAAACAGCCAGAAAATCAAAAGCCCAATCCGGTGATTGGGCTTTTTTTCAGGGCCGCCATGGGCTTAGCTCGTAGCGCTGTTGCGTTCGATTACACGATCACCACCGCCTTCGGCGAGGGTTTGGCCTGGGGTGCGATCAGAACCGTCAGCAGCAACAGTTTTACCTTGTGGAGTCTGGTCGTAGCCGTCTTCAGTGATCAGGTTTTTTTCTTTCAGGCGGTCGTTACCACCTTCGGCCAGCGTTTGACCAGGGGTGCGGTCGGAACCATCGGCGGCGACGGTTTGGCTGAATACCGAGTGAGAGTCTTTAACTTGCGGGGTGGCCTGTTCAGCCGCTGGCAGAGCAAAAGCGCTGCTGGCCAGCAATGAAAGGGTAAGGCTAAGTAGAAGTTGGCGTTTCATGATGGGGTGCTCCGTAGGAGGGCAATAAATTGGGTACGAGGGCAATGCTACTCTCGATAAGTCGATATAAAAGTTCATAAACGCAATGTTAATAATCAACGGAATTGATTGTTCTCTGCAGCCCTTGTAAACCGGGCGTTTCTGGCCGCTGCTTTTGCACGGAGATGGGTATTTTCGACTCACTCGCGCCTCGCAAAAGTGCGGAGCCGGTAACGCTAGAGAGAGGGGAAAGGCGAATTCGACCGGTCAATTACGTCAAAAACGGTTTTTCGATTAAACCTGCGGGCCGTTTGCCAGTCGTAGATGTCATAGCGGGCCGGTTCTGGCCCAGCGTTTTCATGGGCGTCGCGGTCGAGGCGTTCAGTCGTATCAGGAGCCCTGTGCAATGACGCGCACTCGTAAAGTTCTCGCCTGGACCTTCACCAGCCTTGTTGTCTTGTTGGCGGTGCTGGTGCTGGTCATCGTGTTCTTCGATTGGAACCGAATCAAACCACCCCTCAACGCCAAGGTTTCCGAGGAACTGCACCGCCCATTCGCCATCAACGGCAACCTGGCAGTGGTCTGGCGCCGCGAGATCGGCGAGGGCGGCTGGCGATCCTGGGTGCCGTGGCCGCATGTGGTGGCCGAAGACTTGAGCCTGGGCAATCCGGACTGGTCGAAAACGCCACAGATGGCCACGCTCAAACGCGTCGAGCTGCGTATCTCGCCGCTGGCCTTGCTGGCTCAGCGCGTGGTGATCCCGCGCATCGACCTCACCGAACCCAATGCCGAGCTGCAACGCCTTGCTGACGGTCGCGCCAACTGGACGTTCAAGTTCGATCCGAAAGACCCGAACGCCGAACCTTCTCCGTGGGTAGTGGACATCGGCGCGATCGGCTTCGATAAGGGCCACGTCACCCTCGACGATCAAAGCTTGAAGACTCAACTCGACCTGCTGATCGACCCGCTCGGCAAGCCGATCCCGTTCAGCGATATCGTCGGTGACAAAGCCGCGAAAACCGTGCAGGAGAAGGGCAATGCGCCCCAGGACTACGCTTTCGCGTTGAAGGTCAAAGGTCAGTATCGCGGCCAGAAACTCACGGGGCAGGGCAAGATCGGCGGCTTGTTGGCCTTGCAGGATTCCGCCACGCCGTTTCCGTTGCAGGCTCAAGTGCAGATTGCCGACACCAGCGTCCAGCTCGCTGGCACCCTGACCGATCCGCTGAACCTCGGCGCTCTGGACCTGCGCCTGAAACTGGCCGGTACCAGCCTGGGCAATCTCTACCCGCTGACCGGCGTGATCCTGCCGGACACACCGCCCTATGCCACCGACGGTCACCTGATTGCCAAGTTGCATGAGCCGGGGGGCGCGGTGTTCCGCTATGAAGAGTTCAACGGCAAGATCGGCTCCAGCGATATCCATGGCAACCTGGCCTACGTTGCCAGTCAGCCGAGGCCAAAACTCAGTGGTTCGTTGCTGTCCAATCAACTTCTGTTTGCCGACCTGGCGCCACTGATCGGCGCCGACTCAAACGCCAAGCAAAAGGCCCGTGGCGGCGAGAGCAAGCAACCGGCGGACAAGGTTTTGCCGGTCGAAGAGTTCAAGACCGAGCGCTGGCGCGATATGGACGCTGATGTCGAGTTCACCGGCAAACGCATCGTCCACAGCGAAAAACTGCCATTCAATGATCTTTACACGCACCTGGTGCTCACCGATGGCGTGCTCAGCCTCGAGCCGCTGCGCTTCGGCGTAGCCGGGGGCAAGCTGGATGCTCAAATTCGCCTGGACGGTCACACCGATCCCCTGGAAGGCAAGGCCAAACTCACCGCGCGCGGTTTCAAGCTCAAACAGTTGTTCCCGACCTTTGAACCGATGAAAACCAGTTTCGGCGAGCTCAATGGCGATGCCGACATCAGCGGTCGCGGTAACTCAGTGGCGAAATTGCTGGGCAGCGCCAATGGCAATCTGAAAATGCTGATCAACGACGGCGCCATCAGTCGCGAGTTGATGGAGCTGGCCGGTCTGAACGTCGGCAACTATGTAGTCGGGCGGATTTTTGGTGACAAAGAAGTGAAGATCAACTGCGCCGCCGCTGACTTAGATATCAAAAGCGGTCTGGCTAGCACCCGGTTGTTTGTCTTCGATACCGAGAACGCGATCGTCTACATCGATGGCACCGTGAACATGGCGACAGAACAACTGGACCTGACCATCACCCCGGAATCCAAAGGCTGGCGCTTGATTTCATTGCGTTCGCCACTGTACGTGCGGGGTAAGTTCATCAAGCCTGATGCGGGTGTGAAGGCGGTGCCATTGATGTTGCGCGGGGCCGGGATGGTGGCGCTCGGCGTGATTGCCGCGCCGGCGGCAGGTTTGCTGGCGTTGGTGGCACCGAGCGGGGGCGAGCCGAACCAGTGTGCGCCGCTGCTGGAACAGATGAAGGCGGGCAAGGCGCCAGTAACCGTCAAACCCACCCGATAATCGGGCGTCTGTGCTGACGCCATCGCGGGCAAGCCCGCTCCCACAGGGGATCGCCGTACTTGTGGGAGCGGCTTGCCCGCGATGGCGGCCGATAAACGCTGCAGGTCGCAACCAGTTCTCGCCGGACCGCGAACACCCGGCCTCCCAGCCGTGGGCATAGAGCTTGGAGTTGTGCCAGCGCACGCTGATCAGCGTCGGCGTGCAGGCGGTCAGCGGCAACGAGGCGAACATTGAGTTCTCATTCGCGGCGTTTGGCCGAGGTGTTTCTTTCGGCTTGGCAGGCTCGTCACCCGCAGTCGCGGCTGTCGCACCGTTGTCACGTTCGCTGGTGATGCTTGGCGGATGTCTTGCATCCAGCCTTGCGTTACCTCACCGATCACAAGGATGTCCGCCCATGTCGCAAGGTTCCGCCACGCGTTATCCGATGGTATTGGTCCCGGGAATGCTCGGGTTTGTTCGTTTGGTGCTTTATCCGTACTGGTACGGGATCATTTCGGCGCTGCGCCAGGGTGGTGCAGTGGTGTTCGCGGTGCAGGTTTCGCCGCTCAACTCCAGCGAGGTGCGAGGCGAGCAGCTGCTGGCGCGTATTGAGGAGATTCTGCGCGAGACCGGGGCGGAAAAGGTCAACCTGATCGGCCACAGCCAAGGTTCGCTGACGGCCCGGTATGCTGCCGCCAAGCGCCCGGATTGGGTGGCGTCGGTGACGTCGGTGGCAGGGCCGAATCATGGCTCGGAACTGGCGGACTATCTGCACAAACATTATCCCCATGACAGCGCCACAGGCCGGCTGCTGACCTTTTTGCTGCGGATGATCGCTGCCCTGATGAGCCTGTTGGAAACCGGTTATCGCGGGCCCAAATTTCCCGTGGATGTTCATGCGTCCCATCACTCACTCACCACCGAAGGGGTGGCGCTGTTCAATCAGCGATACCCACAAGGGTTGCCCGAGACTTGGGGCGGGCAGGGGCCGGAAGAGGTCAATGGTGTGCGGTATTACTCGTGGTCCGGCACCTTGCAGCCGGGCAAGACGGATAGCGGACGCAACGTGCTCGATGGCACCAACCGCAGTTGCCGGTTGTTTGCCAAGACCTTCGTCCGCGAAGCCGGGCATTGTGACGGGATGGTCGGGCGGTATAGCTCGCACCTGGGGACGGTGATTGGTGACGAGTATCCGCTGGATCACTTCGACATCGTCAATCAGTCGCTGGGGTTGGTGGGCAAAGGGGCGGAGCCGATTCGGTTATTTGTCGAGCATGCGGCGCGGTTGAAAGCGGCAGGGCTTTAGATTGCCCCTGTGGCGAGGGAGCGAGCTCCCTCGCCACAAAAGAATTAAGTGCGACCGAATACGGTCGTCCAGCGCTCGGAGAGAATCACCCCACCCAACGTCAACATCCCGCCCACCAAGTGGTACATCGCCAACTGCTCATGCAACACCACCGCCGCAATCAGCGCGGTAATCAACGGCAGCAAATTGAAAAACAACGTGGTTCGGCTCGGCCCCAGACGCACTACGGCCTGCATCCACGCCAACGGCGCGACCATCGAAGCCAGCAAACAGGCGTACAGCACCAGTGGAATATTTTGTAGGGTCAGGCCGGTTTTCTGCGAGGCAAGGAACAGCGGAAACAGCACCACCACCGCCACCAACACCTGCAAATACAGCAACACTAGCGGCGGCAAGCGCAGCTGCCATTTTTTCAGCAGGGTGCTGTAGATCGCATAAGCCAGTGTGGCGATCAGCATCATCGCGTCGCCCAGGTTCACCCCATGTTCCAGTAGTACACCAAGGCTGCCGGACGAGACGACTACCAATACCCCGGCGAACGACAGCACTGCACCGGCCAGGGCGCCGATAGTCAGGCGTTGACCGAGGCTGATGATCGCCATGGCCAGGGACATCAATGGCATCAGCGACAGGATGATGCCCATGTTGGTGGCCGAGGTCAGGCTCGCAGCGAAATACGCCAGGCTCTGATAGACCGCCATGCCCAGCACGCCGAGGATGAAAATCTTGCCGAGGTTCGGGCGGATCATCGGCCAATGGGCGATCACCGGTTTAAGCATGAAGGGCGAGAACAACAGTCCGGCGAGCAGCCAGCGGTAGAAGCCGATCTCGGCGGGGAAGATCGCCCCGGCTGACATTTTGGTGATCACGGTGTTGCCGGCCCATATGAAAATGGCCAGCAGGGGATACGCGTATTGCATCAGGGAAAAACCAGAACGTTAATGAGGGGCAATTATCCCCTGTCTGAATACAAGCCTATACTTCGATCCAGACAACCGGCCCCTGAATACGGACAGCATGACCAGTAAACACATCGACCTGCTGGATTTCAGCGAACTGCCGGCCCCGGTGTACTTCCGCTACGCCGACTTCGACACGCACGAATACGCTTCGGCGCACCGGCACCCCTGGGGCACGCTGGAGTATTCGGCCAACGGTGTGTTGCACATGGAAATCGGCAACAGACGTTTCATGTCGCCACCGCAATATGCGGTATGGGTCCCGCCCGAGACGGAACACAGCTTCTACAGCAACCAGCCAATCAATTACCGCGCGGTCTGTCTTGCACCTGCGTTATGCCGTGACTTGCCGCAACAGGCCTGCACCCTGGCCATCAGCGACATCCTCAAGGCCATCCTCAAGGATTTTGCCACCCGCGACGTGAAGATTCCTGAGCAGGAGGCGGACAAGCGTCTGGCCCAGGTGCTGGTGGATCAACTGCAACTGGCGCCAGTGCAAGAGTGTTATCTGCCCTATGCCAGCAGTCCGGGGCTACTTGGCATACTCGAAGCCCTGCAAGCCGAGCCTGGGGATAACCGGCCGCTGGCGGATTGGGCGACGCACATTCATGTCAGTGAACGCACCCTGGCGCGGCAGTTTGTCCGCGAGTTGGGCATGAGTTTTGGCGAGTGGCGCCAGCGCTTGCGGTTTCTTGCGGCGATTGAAGCACTGGACAGCCATCGCAGCATTCAGGAAGTCGCCTTCGACATGGGCTACAGCACCGGCTCGGCGTTTATCGCGATGTTCCAGCGCCAGGCCGGGTGCACGCCGGAGCAATATCGACGGAGCCATCTACAAACAAGGAAGGTGTAACAGCTGTTGTCTACACTGCAAAACATGGCCGTTCCCGCCGGTACGGCGCCCAGGAGAAAACTCCATGAAGTTTCTGCGTGTCCCTTTGTTGATGATCGGGTTGCTGCTCTGCTCCCAGGGTTTCGCCGCCACGGAACAACAGAACAAGATGACCACCTGCAACGCCGACGCCAGCGCCAAAAGCCTCAAGGGCGATGAGCGAAAACTCTTCATGAGCAATTGCCTGAAAGCCACGCCGGCGGCAACCGATGCCCCGACGACCTTGACGCCGCAGCAGGAAAAAATGAAAACCTGCAATGCCGACGCCACCACCAAGGCCCTCAAGGGTGACGAGCGCAAGGTGTTCATGAGTGATTGTCTGAAGAAGAAATGAACATTCAGCGGAATTTGTGGGGGGGGGCCAGTGAGGGCCTCATCGCTAGCCTGCTAGCGATGAGGCGGTTCAAGACGCTGCAAAAAAAGCCTGAGCCCCCGACCAAGGTCGACCCACACAATCCCTAGTGCTGTCACCCGAACGCTGGCAGACTGCCAATCCTTTTACGCCGTTCGTTTTGAGGCTGTATGCCAACGTTTTCTCAGCGTCATGTTTTGCTGGTCATCAGCTGGGTCATCATCTTCGGCGGACTGCTGCTGGTGCTTCCGTTGCGCTTGCTACCGAGTCTGTTGGCCGGGTTGTTGGTGTTCGAACTGGTCAACATGCTCACTCCGCAGCTTCAGCGATTGATCGAAGGTCGGCGTGCGCGCTGGCTGGCGGTGGCGTTGCTGGGAACTCTGATTGTCAGCGTCCTGTCGCTGATCTTCGCCGGCGCCATCAGCTTCCTGCTGCACGAGGCCGAAAACCCCGGCGCTTCCCTCGACAAGTTCATGGGCGTGGTCGACCGCGCACGCGGGCAACTGCCGCCGTTCATCGATGCCTACCTGCCGGCCAGTGCCGCAGAGTTTCGCGTGGCGATTGGCGAATGGGTCAGCAAACACCTCAGCGATTTGCAACTGGTGGGCAAGGACGCGGCGCACATGTTTGTGACGCTGCTGATCGGGATGGTGCTCGGCGCGATCATCGCCCTGCAGCGCATTCCCGACCTGACCAAACGCAAGCCGCTGGCCGCCGCGTTGTTTGATCGTCTGCACCTGCTGGTTCAGGCGTTTCGCAACATCGTATTCGCGCAGATCAAGATTTCCCTGCTCAACACCTTCTTCACCGGGATTTTCCTGGCGGTGATTCTGCCGATGTTCGGTATCAAGCTGCCGCTGACCAAAACCCTGATCGTGCTGACCTTCCTGCTCGGCCTGTTGCCAGTGATCGGCAACCTGATGTCGAACACCCTGATCACCATCGTCGGCCTGTCGCTGTCAATCTGGGTGGCGTTGGCGGCGTTGGGTTACCTGATTTTTATCCACAAGCTCGAATACTTCCTCAACGCGCGCATTGTCGGCGGGCAGATCAGTGCCAAGTCGTGGGAGTTGCTGCTGGCGATGCTGGTGTTCGAAGCCGCGTTCGGCCTGCCGGGGGTGGTGGCGGGGCCGATTTATTACGCGTACCTGAAGAGCGAGTTGAAGCAAGTGGGGATGGTTTGATCCGAGAGATGTGTTGCTTGATCTGAAGCCATCGCTAGCCTGCTAGCGATGGGAGCAACCTCGGTTTTGGATCAGTTCATCGGGCCGTAACGCTTGGCTGCCTCAATCGCCAAACCACTGCCGATGCTGCCAAAGATATTCCCTTCCACATGCCGCGCATTCGGCAGCATCGCCGACACGCTGTTGCGCAGCGCCGGAATCCCGCTCGAACCACCGGTGAAGAACACCGTATCCACCTGATCGACCCGCACGTCAGCGTCAGCCAGCAGTTGGGTCACGCTGTTGCGTACCCGTTCCAGCAGATTGTCGATGGCCGATTCGAACAGCGCACGGCTCAGCTCCACACTCAGGCCGGCTTCGATACGGTCCAGCGGCACGTGACGGCTGTCGGCGTGGGTCAGCTGGATCTTGGTCTCTTCCACTTCCATCGCCAACCAGTGCCCGGCACGTTGTTCGATCAGCTTGAACAGGCGATCGATGCCGCCGGTGTCTTCGATGTCGTAACGCATGCTACCCAGGGCCAGGGTCGACTTTTGCGAGTACACCGAGTTGATGGTGTGCCAGGTCGCCAGGTTCATGTGGTGGCTGGTGGGCATGTAGGCGCCGCTCTTCATGCGGCTGCCGTAGCCGAACAGCGGCATCAGGCCTTGCAGGCTCAGTTGCTTGTCGAAGTCGGTCCCGCCGATGTGCACGCCGCCGGTGGCGAGGATGTCGTCGTGGCGGTTGTCGTGGTTGCGACGTTCCGGGGAGAGGCGCACCAGCGAGAAGTCGGACGTACCACCGCCGATGTCGACGATCAGCACCAGCTCTTCCTTTTCGATGGTCGACTCGTAGTCGAACGCCGCCGCAATCGGTTCGTACTGGAACGACACGTCTTTGAAGCCAATGGCGCGGGCCACATCGACCAAAGTGTTTTCCGCTTCCTGGTCGGCCATTTCGTCGTCATCGACAAAGAAAACCGGACGACCCAGCACCACTTCTTCGAATTCCCGACCGGCGGTGGTTTCGGCGCGCTTCTTCAACTGACCGATGAACAGCCCGAGCAGGTCCTTGAACGGCATCGCCGTGCCGAGGACGCTGGTGTCGTGCTTGATCAGCTTGGAGCCCAGCAGGCTCTTGAGCGAGCGCATCAGCCGGCCTTCGTAGCCTTCCAGGTACTCGTGCAGCGCCAGGCGGCCGTACACCGGGCGGCGCTCTTCCATGTTGAAGAACACCACCGAAGGCAGGGTGATCTTGTCGTCCTCCAGCGCGATCAGCGTTTCCACGCCGGGACGCAGCCAGCCGACGGTGGAGTTGGACGTGCCGAAGTCGATGCCGCAGGCACGGGCTGGAGATGCGTTTTTCATGTCTTTCAGGTTCCGGTTAAAAAACGGCCGCGCAGTGTATGTCAGAGCGGCACAGAATCGAAGGCCGACTATCCGCTAAATCTTGCCTTTCGGCGCCTTGAAAGATGCCTCATCACCCCCAAACTACCCTGCATCAACCGGACAGCTACGGGGCGACCGCAAGAAGCCCCATCCGCTGCCGATAAACTTCTGATGCGCTACCCGGTCACAACCCTGAGATCGGTCAAATCCTGTGCTGCAATAAAGTGCATGCTGTGGCAGGTGGCGCGATTTCGATAACGGATGGTGATTCCCGCGATGGACTTCAAAGACTATTACAAGATTCTCGGTGTGGAGCCGACGGCAGACGACAAGGCGATCAAGGCCGCCTATCGCAAGCTCGCGCGCAAATACCACCCCGATGTCAGCAAGGAAAAGGACGCCGAGGCCAAGTTCAAGGACGCCTCCGAGGCCTATGAGGCGCTGAAAAGCGCCGACAAACGCGCCGAATACGACGACTTGCGCCGTTACGGCCAGCATGGCCAACCGTTCCAGGGACCACCGGGCTGGCAGAGCCGTGGCGGTTTCGGTGGCGGTGGCCAGGACACCGGCGATTTTTCGGACTTCTTCAGTTCGATCTTCGGTAACCGTGGCCCTGGTTTTGGTGGTGGAGAGTCGCGCCGCAGTACGGGGCGTAGAGGGCAAGACGTGGAAATGGAACTGGGGATTTTTCTCGAAGAGACCCTCTCGAACGAATCGAAGAAGGTCACCTTCCAGGTACCGCAATACAATGCGGCCGGCCAGCACGTCAGCAACACCCCGAAAAGCCTGAACGTCAAGATCCCCGCCGGCGTGACCGACGGCGAGCGCATCCGCCTCAAGGGCCAGGGCGCGCCGGGTGTCGGTGGTGGCGCCAATGGTGACCTGTACCTGACGATACGTTTTGCGCCGCACCCGAAATTCGATGTCGAAGGCGAGAACCTGATCATCACGCTGCCGCTGGCGCCGTGGGAGCTGGCGCTGGGCACCGAGGTCGCCGTGCCGACCCTGACCGGCAAGATCAACCTCAAGGTTCCTGCCGGCAGCCAGAATGGCCAGCGCATGCGCGCCAAGGGCCATGGCCTGCTGAACAAGGCCGGTGAGCGCGGTTATCTGTTTGTGCAGCTGAAGGCGGTCATGCCGAAAAAATCGGACGACGACATCAAGGCCTTATGGCAGGAACTGGCGAAAAAAGCCGCATTCGACCCAAGAGAAAATTTCTGATCCCAGAGACGGAGTAGCCCATCATGAGCAACCCCCTGATCGTTCAACTGGACCTGGCAGAATTCTGTGAGGCGACCGACCTGTCGGACGTCTACGTGATCGAAATTGTCGAACACGGCATCCTCGAACCTCAGGGCTCCGTGCCCAAGGATTGGCGTTTCACCGATTACGAACTGACCCTGGCCAAACGCGCCGCCAAGCTGCGGCGCGATTTGGAGTTGGAGTGGGAAGGGGTTGCGCTGGCGCTGGACCTGCTCGAAGAGGTCCAGCAATTGCGGGCGGAGAATCGGATGCTCAAGCAGCGGCTGGGGCGGTTGGTGCTGGAATAATTTTTCGAAGCCTGACGCTGAACCTGTGGCGAGGGAGCAAGCTCTCTCGCCCCAAATGCATTTTCTTCACAACAGCCCACCGGCCGTAAAGGCGTTACACCTTCCGGGGCAACACTACCGTAAACAACGTACCGTCCTCTTCATTCGAAGTGACTTCAATTGTGCCCTGATGGGCATTCACCACTTCCTTGACGATAAACAACCCCAACCCGAGGCTGGTCGAAGGCTGGCCGAGTTCTTCGTCCGCGCTACGCACCAAGGGGTCGAAGATCGTCGCGATGGAGTCTTCGGAAATCGGTATGCCGAAGTTATGCACCATCAGGTGAACCGCGTCCGGCCCGCCTTTTAGCGTCACCATGACATCACGTTTATTCGACCCATGCTGCAAGGCGTTACCGATCAGATTCTGTAACAACTGGGCGATACGTCTCGGATCCCAGACACCATGCACGTCGCCGAGTATTTTCAGGGTCGGATCGCACTCAGGATTACCGGCGCAGGCATCGGCGATCGCCGCATGGGCAACTTCGGCCAGATCCATGGGCGTCGGCTCGATCGGCAGGCTCTTGCCCAGGCGACTGCGCACCAGCTCCAGCAAATCACCGACCATCACCGCCATATGTCGCGTGCCCCGCTGGATGTGGGTCGCACAGGTCAGGGCCTCGCCCTGCAGCGTGGTTTTACGCAGGAGCAGTTCGATGGACATGCTCACCGCTTGCAGCGGCGCGCGCAGGTCGTGGCCGAGGATCGCCAGGAAAATGTCCCGCGAGTGATTGACCTGCTCGGCATAGGCCGCCGTGGATTCGGCCAGGGCTTCGTCGATGGCTTCGTTGAAGCGGATCATGTCCTGGAAATAGGCCATGTCGGGGGATTCAAGGCTGTCGACCCACAGGCGAATCACGCAAGCGCGCAGGTGGCGAAATTCGCTGGTCATCTGCACCAGGTCAAACCCTACGTTATGGCGCAATTCACCGTGACTGGCGCCGGCTTCGTCCAGGCTCGGGGTTTTTTCCGGGCCTTCACCCTTGGCCTTGGCTGCTTGCTCACTGGGCGTTTGCGGTTTGGTCATGTCCCGCGAGGCGGCCAGCAGGATCGACTTTGCGTGGTCGCGCAAGGCGGCGCTGTCCATGGATTCGGCAGCAGGGGTAATGGTTTTAGCGAACTGCTCCCACTCATCGACGATGCGATTTACGTTACAGGCGATGAATTCGGATAGGCGCATGGCAGTTACCTGAGCATGAATCGGAGGGAAACGATTCGAATAGTAGCCCCTTTGGCGGGAAAAACACGACCGCTTATGCAGCGGCATAAGCGGCGGCGTTTCTGGCGGTACATATCTATTGAACGCTCCCTGTTTTTCGAACCTTAAAGGCCTTTCCAGCGCGTTGGCTAAACGGATATTTGGGCTTTTTTTTCAGGGGCGGGTGCATAAGGCTGTGGGCTCCCATCCTGTCATCAAGGTGATTGAACAGTGTCTGAATTGCATGGAAGCAACTCGCTGGAAACGCCCGCTCAAAGCAACGGCGTTCATTACGATCGTGTACTGGCCGTCATACCCGACGCGATAAAAAAGGCCTCGACAGCGAGGCTGCAAACTCTTGAAACACAAAGGCCCAAGTTCCCCGAGTGGTACAGCGCTGCGCGGGAAATGGACCGCCAGTACCTCAAGGAATTGATTGAAGAACAGGGCCGATTGCAAGGCGTTCTGGACAAGACCCTGGGCGACTTGCAAAACGACATCAATGCCTTCGCCGAGCCCATCCTGAGCACGGCATTGAAAACGAATTTCAATACGGTCGAGAACGTCGACACGTTCAGCGTGCAACTGGCTGTGCCCAGCAACATTGCCTTTGTCATCGATACCGGGGCCAGTCGCGTTCGGCATTCCACGCTATTGGAAGCGGCGCTACACAATTTTGAAGAGGCCGAAACCGCTGAAGACGCGTGGCGCGACAGCTCCGGTATCTACCGCAAGGTCAAGGGCGGCGCCGTTGTGCTTGAGCCATCGATTGCCCTGACACGTTTTGCGACGATGTGCCGAAGCCTGGACATCGGCGGGCAATATCAGCGGCACATCAAATCCGTCCTGCTGCCCAGCGCCGTGGAAGCGCAGCAGACGTTACAGCAAGACTCGGTGGCCAGCGAAAAGGCCGCTTTTCAGGTGGCAGCGCTGATCGCCCATCTAAAGGGCGATATCAGCGCCTACGCCTACAGCAAGCTCGGGCTCCTGCGGGAAAACAAGCCCAACATCATGTTTCATGACCAGCCTTTGCACAGCCATCGTTTATCACTGATGGGCTTCAGGCTGACCGGCATCGTGCTGTTCAGTGCGACAGCCGACCCATCGGAATTGAAGAAAACCATCGATGCATTGACCCCTGACTCGCTGAAATTCTGGAGCGAATGGTCGCAGCGTATTCCCGTGTTACCCGGTAAAGAGTACGACCAGTTCAAGTTGCTACAGGCGTTCTTCGCCAATGGCCCGCGGGGCATGAACGATGAGCGGTTGCGCCGGGAGGATATTTATCAGCAGAGTTTTTTGTCCGGCCCGTTGATCGCCTACATCCCGGATGACCCTGTTCACCCCTTGAAGGAATACTCGTCGCTGACCGAGTTCATGAAGACGCTGATCGGCCAGTTGCGCGATACCGAGTACCAGGCCTTCTTTAGCCGGTTCGTGGCACAGAAGGACAAAGGTCTGTTCTTCACCCGGGTCAACGAACGTTTCACGACCTTTACCTGGCATCAGCGCGAACCGCTCGACATGGGCCCGTGGTGGCGGGAGACCGCGGTAGAGAACCCCAACGCAGAACCTATCACCAATCGCATCCCTGGTGACCTGTGGGTAACGCTGTTTCATGAGCGCCGCGACAAGGCCATCGCCGATGCCAGGCTCATTGCCGTGCCGACCGACGATGAAGATGCGGCAGCGCGTTTCAAGCGCCTGACCAGCTACCTGTCGATCGGCTGGAACGTGTTCAATTTCGCCGCGATGCTGGTGCCCGGTCTCGGTGAAGCGATGCTGGGCATCATGGTCGCGCAAATGCTCGCCGAAGTGGCAGAAGGGGTCGAAGACTGGAGCAAGGGTGATAAACAAGAGGCTTCAGCCTACTTCAACGGCGTACTGATCAACTTTGCTCAGTTGGCGCTCATGAGCGCCGTGCACGTGCTGCCTGCCGGCAGGCTGACGCCGATCAAGGTCTCGCCATTCGTCGAGGGCCTCAAACCGGTAGAGGTACGCGGCAGGGAGCGGTTGTGGAACCCGGATCTGCGTCCCTATGAGCATTCGCTTGCCTTGCCGCTGGACGCACCGGTCAACGAAAAGGGCCTTTATCGGCATCAAGACAAGGACGTGCTGCGGCTCGAGGAGAAGTGTTACGCCGTCAAGCAGGATCCAAACACCGGGCAGCATGGCCTTCAGCATCCAACCCGTGCCGACGCCTACCAACCGCGGTTGGAACATAACGGTGCCGGCAGCTGGAAGACTGAACTCGATCAACCCCTTGAATGGGACAGTCGCCAATTGCTCAGGCGCCTGGGGGCTTCGGTAGACAGGTTTTCCGATGAAAGCCTGGGTCAGGTGTTGACCGTCAGTGGCGTGCACGAGAATGCGCTGCGCCGGCTTCACGTCGAGCATGAAACCCCGCCCGCGATGCTGGTCGACACGCTCAAACGCTTTACCGCGTACGCCGATGCTGAAGCCTGCGCTGAACAGATTCTGGTCAACCTAATCGGTGAAGAGTGGGCCGGGTTTATCCCGCGATTCATGACGGAGCTACCGGGTTGGCCTGAGGGTAAAGCCATCGAAGTATTCGAGGGGCCGGGGCTGTCCGGTTCGTCGATCAAGGACGGCTATGCCGATGCGCCGCCGGTCGATACCTTGCAGATCACCCGGCAGGAACTGCTTGGCGGTGCCTTGCCTGGGCGAGTGGTCGGGTTCCTGGACGAACCGTCACTTCGTGAGCTGCTCGGCCAGTGGTTCTCCGGTGATCCGCAGCGGCGTATCGAAGCGTTGCGCGAACAATTGGCGGCGCAGGCGCGGCAAAACAAACGGCGTCTGTTCGATGGGTTGTATGCACGGCGCGAGCGTTCGACCGATCCTTCGGTGAGCCTGCTCAAAAGCGACGGGGCGGAGCTCTCGACCCGCATGGCCGAAGAATTGCTGGCGCATGCGCACCCCTCTGACGTGCAGCACCTCACCGCGAAAAAACGCGTATCCCTGAGGCTGGCAGAACAGGCGCGCGAGGCCGCACATCAACTGCGACTGGCACGGGCCTACGAGGGCCTGTATATCGACGAACTGCACAACCCCGACACGCTACGACTGGAACTGCACTCTCTGGCAAAACTGCCGGGATGGCCAGCGGATTTGCGCCTGGAAATTCGTCAATATTCTTTCGACGGCGCGTTGAGCGACAGCATCGGCCCAGTGGATGCACCGACGCGCAAAGTGCTGATCAGGGGCGAGGACGGTCGATACGAGGCGCGGGATACGCGCGATCAACAACTGCACGGTGCCGACACGTTATACGCGGCGGTATTGCACGCATTGCCTGACTCGCAGCGCGTTGCCCTGGGCTTCGAAATCCACGACGCCTCTGGGCTTGAGCAAGCGGTAAAGGCACAGCCACTGGACCGTCAGTCATTCGAGCCGATCGTGCGTGAAAACCCCGTGCTCAAACCGGCTTACGATCCACAAGTCATGCGCCTGCGGGGAGGTATGCAAGGTTTCGCGCAGCAAGTGCCGCCCGGGTCGGATCTGCACTGGCGGCTGCGATCGCTGTATCCAGGCTGCACCGCAGAGCAGGTCGACACACTGTTGACGGAGTTCCATCGTAACGGTGGTTTGGCCCATCAACGGGTGGCCGCACTTGAGGCTGAGTTCAATCAACTCAACCGATCACTGCGCCGCTGGATGGACTCACCGACCACTTCGTTCCGTTTTACACCCTCGGGCATTTCGGAGTGGCGAGCGCGCGACCTGGTCTGCAAAGCGATCCGGCAGTGCTGGCAGCGTACCGGGCCAGAAGGCGTAGCCGCCGCCGGAGTGATCCGCCCCCAAGCGTTGATGCTGGATAACGTTGCCAATCTGCGCCTGTTACTGGAGACGCTGCCAAAACTGGAAGCCAACTTCGACCATGTCACCCAAGTGAGCCTGCGCAATGGCGCACTGCGTGACACGCACATGCCTTTCCTGGATTCGTTTCGCCGAGTGCGCTATCTCAACCTGCAAGACAACCTGCTGACCGCCGTCCCGCAGGTGATCAGTGACATGAACCATCTCACCGACCTGTTTCTCAATGACAACCGCATAGAGCTGGATGTAATGGCGGTCGACCGATTGAAAAATCTGACCCAGTTGCAGTCTTTAGGGCTGCGTGGCAATCCGTTGAAACTCACCCCCAACATCAGCCGCATGCCGTGGTTGCAAGTGCTGTTGCTGAACGAAACAGGCCTGGAAGGCTGGCCTGTCGGGCTGTTCTCCCAATCACGGCCTCGCAGTATTTATCTCGATTTGCGTCACAACCCGATCAGCCAGATACCGGAAGTCGCGCCCGGTTCGTTTCGCGCCGAGTTGCTGGCGCGTACCGTCATCAGCCGGGAACCGCGCTGGATCTCGCCGGACAACCTCGACACCCTGAAGATGTACACCGAATCCCTTGGCATGGATCCCGAGCGCCCGTACCCGCCCCGAGGCACGATGGACAGTGCCGAATGGTCGGCAGGCATGACGGAGCGGCAATGGCAGGAGAAGCAGGAAGCCTGGAACGCGGTCGAGGATGAGTTCGACTCGGTGCCGTTCTTCAATGAAATCCGCAAGCTCACGATGTCCGCCGACTTCACGGCGGGTGGCGCCTATCAGGTGGACCTGACGGCCAAGGTCTGGCGGATGATCGAGGCCATGTCCGAGAACAGTGAACTGCGGGTCAAACTGTTCAACGAAGCCGCGACGCCCACCGAATGCGTGGATGGCGGCACGCAACTGTTCAATGCCATGGGCATGCAGGTGCTGATTCATGAGGCCCATGCACTGGGCAGCGCAGACCTGATCGAGGCGCGGTTGCTGGAGTTGGCGCAAGGCAAGTCGCGGCTCAATGAGCTCGGCGCCATTGCCCGGCAGCGGGTGGCGTCGCGGTTGGCAGCGGGCGAAAGCTTCCGGCGGATCGACAGGCAGGGCAATGTCACCGGCACCATCGATGAAGTGGAAGTCCACCTGGCCTACATGACTGATCTGGCACAACGTCTCGATCTGCCTTGGCAAGCACGAGGTATGCAGTTCCGCAAGATCGCCGGGGTCAGCAAGGAAATGATCGAAGCGGCGTTTCTGCGGATTGTGGCGTTGGAGGAAGGCGACTTGCTCGCAGATCGAATCCTCGAACAGCCTGTGTGGAAAGCCTGGCTCGAGTCTTCGTACGGCGAAGAACTGAACGTTCTGAAGCGACAGGTCGACGCCACGACGGATTTGCAGGATGCGCTGCAACGACGAAACAAGGCCGTCGAACCGGCCGCCAAGTCTGCTTTGGAGGTGGAAATCAAAGCGCTTTGTCGCGAGTTGGGCAGAGAGGAAAACGCTTTCGCCGGGGGGCAGGTCATGACTGACGAGCAATACACCCAGGCGTTGACGGACATCGATCAGCAGACCCGAGAAAAACTGAGATCGATCACTCAACAAGCGATAGTGCGTACGCGCTTGCAGCGAGCCAGGGTGATCCCAGGTCAATAATTACGACCAGGATCAACGCCTCGAATCCTGTGTTCGAGGCTTTTTTGAATCGTATGACGGATGGTGAGTGGTCGTCGTAGTGAGGGAGCAAGCTCCCTCGCCACATGGGGGCAGGTTGAAACAAGGGTGAACCTGTTTCGGGACTGGACTCATGCACGGTGTGGCGGGCCAACGTTATCCAGCACCCGGTTCACCGCCAGTTCACTGAGCATGATCACTTGCTGAAGTGCCAGCATGGCGTTACGGCTCGCGCCTTCGAGCATCCCGGCAAACTCGCTCGCCATCACGCTCGCTGATGCCAACGATTCACAGGCATGGGCCAATAGCGTTTCGTTGTCGATGTCCGGTGCAACCAAAAAAATGGTGCTGGGCGTATGTGCAGTGGCTAACTCAGGCGTGGTTGGATTCAGGTAAAAGTCCAGGGCGCGGTCGACAGCGGGGTGGATTTTTTTGGAAGCGGTGGAGAGGTAGGCGTTGGTGAATTCAGCTTCTGATCCAGCGGGTGAGTCGGTGACATTGGGCATGGTGAGTCTCCGTGGTAAGTCTGGAGCTGCCACGCTACTCGTCTCACTTCCGACGGCCAACCTTAAAAAGACGTCGGATGCTTCCTCGGTTTTTCGGGGTTTTTCATCGTTTCTAAACGTTTCATCGCGCAGGTTAAACGGCGCGCGACAGTGCTTGTTTAAAAAAACCCGATGACTGTCACCAGCCATCGGGTTTTTCTTTGGGCAAACGCTAAAACTCAGAACAGAAAATACCGCTGCGCCATCGGCAAGGTTTCCGCCGGTTCGCACCACAGCAATACGCCGTCAGCCTTGACCTGATAGGTCTGCGGATCGACGTCAATGTTCGGCAGGTAATCGTTGTGGATCAGGTCGGTTTTCTGCACGTCGCGGCAGCCTTTGACCACGGCGATTTTTTTCTTCAAACCCAGCGCTTCCGGCAACCCGGCCTCCTGCGCAGCCTGGCTGATGAAGGTCATGCTGGTGGCGTGCAGCGAGCCGCCATAACTCGCGAACATCGGGCGGTAATGCACCGGTTGCGGCGTTGGAATCGAGGCGTTGGCGTCGCCCATCAGGCTGGCCGCGATGGCGCCGCCCTTGAGGATCAGCGTCGGTTTGACCCCGAAAAACGCCGGGCGCCACAGCACCAGGTCCGCCCATTTACCCACTTCCACCGAGCCCACTTCATGGCTGATGCCATGGGTGATCGCCGGGTTGATGGTGTACTTGGCGATGTAGCGTTTGGCGCGGAAGTTGTCGTTGCCTTCACCGTCACCGGGCAACGGGCCGCGCTGTTTTTTCATCTTGTCGGCGGTTTGCCAGGTGCGGGTGATGACTTCGCCGACGCGGCCCATGGCCTGGCTGTCGGAGCTGATCATCGAGAACGCGCCGAGGTCGTGGAGGATGTCTTCGGCGGCAATGGTTTCGCGGCGGATGCGGCTTTCGGCGAAGGCCACGTCTTCGGCAATGCTCGGGTCGAGGTGGTGGCAGACCATCAACATGTCCAGGTGCTCGTCGATGGTGTTGCGCGTGAACGGCCGGGTCGGGTTGGTCGAGCTCGGCAGCACGTTGGCAAAACCGCAGGCCTTGATGATGTCCGGCGCATGACCGCCGCCCGCGCCTTCGGTGTGGTAGGTGTGGATGGTGCGGCCCTTGAACGCGGCGAGGGTGGTTTCGACGAAGCCCGATTCGTTGAGGGTGTCGGTGTGGATCGCCACCTGCACGTCGTACTGATCGGCGACGCTTAGGCAGTTGTCGATGCTCGCCGGCGTGGTGCCCCAGTCTTCGTGCAGCTTGAGGCCAATGGCGCCGGCCTTGACCTGTTCGATCAGCGGCTCCGGCAGGCTCGCGTTGCCTTTGCCGGTAAGGCCGATGTTCATCGGGAAGGCATCGGCGGCTTGAAGCATGCGCGCCAGGTGCCACGGGCCAGAGGTGCAGGTCGTTGCGTTGGTACCCGTGGCCGGGCCGGTGCCGCCGCCGATCATGGTGGTGACGCCGCTCATCAGCGCTTCTTCGATCTGCTGCGGGCAGATGAAGTGGATGTGGGTGTCGATACCACCGGCGGTGAGGATCATGCCTTCACCGGCGATGACTTCGGTGCTGGCGCCGATGGCGATGGTGACGTTCGGTTGCACGTCCGGATTGCCCGCCTTGCCGATGCCGGCGATGCGTCCGTCCTTGAGGCCGACGTCAGCCTTGACGATGCCCCAGTGATCAATGATCAGTGCGTTGGTGATCACCGTATCGACCACTTCGGCAGCGAGCAATTGGCTCTGGCCCTGACCATCGCGGATGACTTTGCCGCCGCCGAATTTCACTTCTTCGCCGTAGGTGGTGAAGTCTTTTTCCACTTCGATCCACAGTTCGGTGTCGGCCAGACGGACCTTGTCACCGACGGTGGGGCCGAACATGTCGGCGTAGGCCTGACGGGAAATCTTCATTCGTTCGCCTTGAGATTCAATTGAATTTGGAACCGCTCGCGTAGCTCGCTATCGCTGGCAAGCCAGCTCCTACAGGGGCGCATTCCAACGCGGAAGTAGCGGTGAAATACGATCCCAGGTAGGAGCCGGCTTGCTGGCGATGGGGCCGGTACTGACGCGGAATAACTTAAAGATCACCCATGATCCGCCCGGCAAACCCGAACACTCGGCGATGCCCGGCCAGATCGACCAACTCGACATCGCGGCTTTGCCCCGGCTCAAAACGCACGGCGGTCCCGGCGGGGATGTTCAGGCGCATGCCGCGACTGGCGGCGCGGTCGAAAGTCAGGGCGTCGTTGGTTTCGAAAAAGTGGTAATGCGAGCCGACTTGAATCGGCCGGTCGCCGCTGTTGGCCACCTTCAGGCTGAGGGTGCGACGGCCAACGTTGAGTTCGATGTCGCCGGGCTGGATCTGGTATTCACCGGGAATCATCAATGGGCTCCTTGGAGAACTTTGTAATAGAGGGCGGTCGGCTTGTAGAGGCCGCTCGGGTCGCAGGCGTAGTCGGGGATTTCACCGGCGCGGGTGTAACCCAGTGCCTTGTAGAAATCTTCCGCCGGTGAACCTGCTTCGGTGTCCAGGTAAAGCATGCCGCGCTTGTGTTGCAGGGCCGCCTGTTCCAGGGCGCTCATCAACTGCTGGCCCAGTCCGCGACGACGCGCGTGCTCGCGTACCAGCAGCTTCTGCACTTCGGCACGGTTCAGACCGTTAGCTTTCTGGCACAGGGTCAGTTGCACACTGGCCTGCACTTGTTCGTCCTTGACCACCACCCACAGCAGCACGTTGCCCTTGTTCAGGTTGTCCTGAACGTCATCGAAGTAGGCGCGGGCCTGAGTTGCGTCCAGGTCGGCCATGAATCCGACGCTGGCGCCATAACCGACAGCATCGAGCAGCAGGTCAATCAAACCCTGACGGTAGTGCGCAAAGCTTTCAACGTTGACGCGTCGCAGTTGGGCGGGGTTCATGGGGTCACTCCTTGTTGGCGGTCGGAGGTTCGGCGCCAGGATTGAGGGTCAGTTGCATAAAGGTCAGGTCCAGCCAGCGACCGAACTTGGTGCCGACCTGGGGCATCTGCCCGGTGGTCACGAAACCGATGCGTTCGTGCAGACGAATGGAGGCCGCGTTGCCGCTCTCGATTGCAGCGACCATCACATGCTTGCCGCAGTCTCTGGCGCGTTCGACCAAGGCGTCCATCAAGCGCGGGCCTAGGCCATTGCCGCGTTGGTCGCTGCGCACGTAAACCGAGTGTTCGACGGTGTGGCGGAAACCGTCGAACGGCCGCCAGTCGCCGAATGAAGCGTAGCCCAGCACGTGCTGGTCGGCGTTGACGATTACCAGGATCGGGTAGCCCTGGGCTTGCCGGGCGCTGAACCAGGCCTGGCGGTTGCCCAGGTCCACGGCTTGTTCGTTCCAGATCGCCGTGGTGTTGAGCACGGCGTCGTTGTAGATGTCGCGGATCGCCGGCAGGTCGGCGTGCACGGCATCGCGGATGTGGTAAGTCATGGCGCGGCCTCAGGCGATGGGTTGGTGGACGGTGACCAGTTTGGTGCCGTCGGGAAACGTCGCTTCGACCTGAATCTCCGGGATCATTTCCGGGATGCCTTCCATCACTTGTTCGCGGCTGAGCAGGGTGGTGCCGAAGTGCATCAACTCGGCCACGGTCTGGCCGTCACGGGCGCCTTCGAGCAGCGCCGCGGAGATGTAGGCCATGGCTTCGGGGTAATTGAGTTTCACGCCGCGGGCCAAGCGCCGCTCAGCCACGAGGCCGGCGGTGAAGATCAGCAGCTTGTCTTTTTCACGTGGGGTCAGGTCCATCGTTGGAATCCATCTGGGCAGATAAAAAATTCGGAACTGTTAATACATCACCTGTAGGAGCCGGCTTGCTGGCGATGGCGGCGTATCTACCGACATCGATATTGCCTGACCCACCGCGATCGCCAGCAAGCCGGCTCCTACAGGGGGGATTGTGTTCAGGTGTTCCAGATTCGCGGTGGCATGGCTTCGCGGCCAAGCAGTGTCGGGCGCAGCAACCTCCATAAATCAATCAGCCAGCCACGGGCTAACAACGCCTCACTGGCCAGGCACCGGGCGACCAACAGCCCCGGTAATTGCGTCAGATCTCCGCGCACATCGTTGGGTAATGAACGGCAACGCTCCAGCAGGTCACTGTCGATTTCTCCGGTCACCAACAGGGTGGCAAACACCGGTTGCCCGTCCAGGCCAATCGGCGAATCGAGCAAACCATCGCCCCCGACAATGCGCTGACGTTCGTGCCAGAGCAACTGGCCATCGCGGCGGATATCCAATTGGGCCTGAAAATGCCCGAGGTCGAAACGCTCACCACTGGCCGGACGCCCGAGGGCCACGACGTCCCAATAGAACAATCGCGCATCGCCTTCAAGGTCGATGGAGGTGCTGAGCTCAGCCTGGGCGGCGCTGAAAATGATGGTTTCTTGCGGCAACCATTCCAGTGTCGCACCCGCCGCCACCTGCAATTTCAACTGCTGATAAGCGGGGCCGGCCGCGCGATACCACTTGGCCGCACCCGGGCTGGTGATCTGCGCCCAGGCATCGGGGCCGACACTGGCGCAAATGTCCAGGCGATCACCGCCGGCAATCCCGCCGGGCGGGTGGACGATGATGTGCTGGCAGACTTGCGGCCCTTCGGCATACAAATGCTTCTGCACCCGAAGCGGGCCGAGGTGACGGCGTTGAACCGGGCGCGTACTGTCGCCGAACCGGGCGTAAGCCAGTTCGAGCTCGGCGTGCCAACTGGGCGTGAATAAAATGGAGGCAGGTAAATTCATGGTTTCTAATTATCGTTAGGTCGCTACAGATTAAATCGTAACCAGACCGCGCACACCCTCGGCTTCCATATTTTCGCCGCGACCTTGTTGCACAATCTCGCCCCGGGACATCACCAGGTATTGATCGGCGAGTTCAGCGGCGAAGTCGTAAAACTGCTCCACCAGCAAAATCGCCATGTCACCGCGAGCGGCAAGCTTCTTGATCACCGCGCCGATCTCCTTGATCACCGACGGCTGGATACCTTCAGTGGGCTCGTCGAGGATCAGCAAACGTGGGCGGCTGGCCAAGGCTCGACCAATGGCCAGTTGCTGTTGCTGACCACCGGACAAGTCCCCGCCACGGCGTTGCTTCATTTGCAGCAACACCGGGAACAACTCGTAGATGAACGCCGGCACTTCCTTGGCTTGCGAGCCGGGAAAGCGCGACAGGCCCATCAGCAGATTTTCTTCCACGGTCAGGCGCCCGAAAATTTCCCGGCCCTGGGGCACGTAGGCGATCCCGGCATGCACCCGTTGGTGCGGCTTGAACGTGGTGATTGGCTTGCCTTCCCAATTCACGGCGCCTTCTTTGGCCGGGAGCAAACCCATCAGGCACTTGAGCAGAGTGGTCTTGCCCACACCGTTGCGCCCGAGCAGGCAAGTGACTTCACCGACCTTCACGTCGAACGTCAGGCCTCGCAGGATGTGGCTCCCGCCGTAATACTGGTGCAGTTTGTCGACTTGCAGCATTTCCAAACTCCTCTCAACCTCCGTAGGAGCCGGCTTGCTGGCGATGGCGGCGTATCAGCCAACATCAATATCGCCTGACCCACCGCTATCGCTGGCAAGCCAGCTCCTACAGGTTTTGCATTGGCAAATCTCAGCGACCGAGATAAACCTCGATCACCCGCTCGTTATCCTGCACCTGCTCCAGCGACCCTTCAGCCAATACGCTGCCCTGGTGCAACACGGTGACGTGGTCGGCGATGGAGCCGACGAAGCCCATGTCGTGTTCCACCACCATCAGCGAATGCTTGCCGGCCAGGGTCTTGAACAGCTCGGCGGTGAATTCGGTTTCGGCGTCGGTCATGCCCGCCACCGGTTCGTCGAGCAACAGCAGTTGCGGGTCCTGCATCAGCAGCATGCCGATTTCCAGAAACTGCTTCTGACCGTGGGAAAGCAAACCGGCAGGGCGATTGACCGAGGTCGTCAGGCGAATGGTGTCGAGCACTTCGGCGATGCGATCCTTTTGTTCACCATTGAGCCGTGCCCGCAGGCTGGCCCACACCGACTTGTCGGTTTTCTGTGCCAGTTCCAGGTTCTCGAACACGCTCAACGCTTCAAACACCGTCGGCTTCTGGAACTTGCGACCGATGCCGGCCTGGGCGATCTGCACTTCGCTCATCTGCGTCAGGTCCAGGGTTTCGCCGAACCAGGCCTTGCCGTGGCTCGGGCGAGTCTTGCCGGTGATCACGTCCATCAGCGTGGTCTTGCCCGCACCGTTGGGGCCGATGATGCAGCGCAGTTCGCCGACGCCGATGTACAGGTTCAGATCATTCAGCGCCTTGAAACCGTCGAAGCTGACGCTGATGTCTTCCAGGGTCAGGATCGTGCCGTGGCGGGTGTTCAGGCCCTTGCCGGCACGCTGGCCGAGGCCGACGGCATCGCGACTGGTGCCGGCATCGCGGTTGGGTTCCAGCGGCGGAAAGAACGCCGGTTCGAGCATGAATTCAGCGGTCGGAGTGGTTCTCATTTTACAAGCCTCATTGTTCGCCGTTCTTTTTCAGCAAACCGATCACGCCCTTGGGCAGGTACAGGGTCACGACGATGAACAATGCACCGAGGAAGAACAGCCAGTATTCCGGGAACGCCACGGTAAACCAGCTCTTCATGCCGTTGACCACGCCAGCGCCAAGCAAGGGGCCGATCAGCGTGCCGCGTCCACCAAGGGCTACCCAAACGGCGGCTTCGATCGAGTTGGTCGGCGACATTTCACTCGGGTTGATGATCCCGACTTGCGGCACGTACAACGCGCCGGCCAATCCGCACAACACCGCACTCAAGACCCAGACAAACAGCTTGAATCCGCGAGGATCGTAGCCGCAGAACATCAAGCGGTTTTCCGCATCGCGCAGCGCGGTCAACACCCGGCCGAACTTGCTTTGCGCCAGACGCCAACCGATAAACAGGCTCGCCACCAGCAACAGCACCGTGGCGAAAAACAGCACTGCGCGAGTGCCCGGTTCGGTAATGCCAAAGCCGAGAATCGTGCGGAAGTTAGTGAAGCCGTTATTGCCGCCAAACCCGGTTTCATTGCGGAAAAACAGGAGCATCCCGGCGAAGGTCAGGGCTTGGGTCATGATCGAGAAATACACGCCCTTGATCCGCGAACGGAAGGCGAAAAAACCGAACACCAACGCCAGCAACCCCGGCGCCAGTACCACCAGGCACAGGGTCCAGAGGAAGCTGCTGGTGCCGGTCCAGAACCACGGCAATTCGGTCCACGACAGGAACGTCATGAACGCCGGCAAACCATCCCCCGAAGCCTGGCGCATCAGGTACATGCCCATCGCATAACCGCCGAGGGCGAAGAACAAACCGTGGCCCAGAGACAGCAGGCCGGCGTAACCCCAGACCAGGTCCAGCGCCAGGGCGACAATGGCGTAGCAGAGAATCTTGCCCACCAGCGTCAGGGTGTAGGCCGAGACGTGAAACACGCTGACCGGCGATAACAGCGAGAGCAATGGCAATGCCAGCAACAGGGCGAGAATCACCGCGCCCACGGCAATCGTGATTTTGGGGCCGGCCTTTTGCGTGGCCGTAATCAGTAGAGGCTGGTTCATCAGTCGATCACCCGTCCTTTCAGTGCGAAGAGGCCTTGCGGACGTTTCTGGATGAACAGAATGATCAGCGCGAGGATGAGGATCTTGCCGAGTACGGCACCGATTTGCGGTTCGAGAATCTTGTTGGCGATGCCGAGGCCGAAGGCAGCGAGCACGCTACCGGCCAGTTGCCCGACACCGCCGAGCACCACCACCAGGAACGAGTCGATGATGTAGCTCTGGCCGAGGTCCGGGCCGACGTTGCCGATCTGGCTCAGGGCCACGCCGCCGAGGCCGGCGATGCCCGAACCAAGGCCGAAGGCGAGCATGTCCACGCGCCCGGTGGGCACACCGCAGCAGGCGGCCATGTTGCGGTTCTGGGTGACGGCGCGCACGTTCAAACCCAGGCGCGTCTTGTTCAGCAGCAGCCAGGTCAGCACGACGACAAACAGCGCGAACGCGATGATGACGATGCGGTTGTACGGCAGCACGAGATTGGGCAGTACTTGAATCCCGCCCGACAGCCACGCGGGGTTGGCGACTTCGACGTTCTGCGCGCCGAATACCAATCGAACAAGCTGAATCAGCATCAGGCTGATGCCCCAGGTGGCGAGCAGGGTTTCCAGCGGACGCCCGTAAAGGTGGCGAATCACCGTGCGCTCAAGCGCCATGCCGATTGCCGCAGTGACGAAAAACGCGACCGGCAAGGCGATCAACGGATAGAACTCGATGGCCTGCGGAGCGAAGCGCTGGAACATCAACTGCACCACGTAGGTCGAGTAGGCGCCGAGCATCAGCATCTCGCCATGGGCCATGTTGATTACGCCAAGCAGACCGAAGGTGATCGCCAGACCCAACGCAGCGAGCAGCAGGATCGAACCGAGAGACATGCCGCTGAAGGCTTGCCCGAGGACTTCGCCAACCAGCAGTTTGCGCTTGACCTGGGCGAGGCTGGTTTCGGCGGCGGTGCGCACCGTGACATCGGCTTCGACACCTGGCTCCAACAAACTTTCGAGGCGGGTGCGCGCCAGCGGGTCGCCGGTTTCACCGAGCAGGCGCACCGCGGCAAGGCGCACGGCCGGGTCGCCGTCCACCAGTTGCAGGTTGGCCAGGGCCAGGCTCAGGGCGGCGTGGACGGTTTCGTCTTGTTCGCCAGCCAGTTGCTGGTCGAGAAATTTCAGCTGCGCGGGTTTGGCGCTTTTCTGCAATTGCTGCGCAGCGGCCAGACGGATTTTGGCGTCGGCGGCGAGCAATTGGTGGCTGGCCAGAGCGGTGTCGATCAGACCCCGCAGGCGGTTGTTCAGGCGCAGGGTTTTGGCTTGACCATCGACGGTCAACTCGCCTTGTTGCAGAGCGTTGATCAATTCGATGCGGGCCGGATCGGGCTGCGCGGCCCAGGTTTCCAGAAGCTTTGCTTGCTGCACGGGATTGGCGGCGACGAAATCTTCGGCGTCACCGGCGTGGGTGGCCATCGGCAGCAAAAGCGCGATGGCGAGGATGAAGCGGTAAAGGGCAGTGGGCATGTCGAACATCCTGGTCATGCACGGACCCTGCAGGAGCTGGCTTGTCAGCGATGGCGGTCTGTCAGACAGACCGCGTGATGCTGATCGCCAGCAAGCCGGCTCCTACAAAGGTGTTGTGTCGGGCTTAGTTGCTCTTCATCGCGTAATCCGGCTTCTTGTCGTTACCCGGAATGAACGGGCTCCACGGCTGGGCACGGATCGGGCCTTCGGTCTGCCACACAACGTTGAACTGACCGTCAGCCTGGATCTCGCCGATCATCACTGGTTTGTGCAAGTGGTGATTGGTTTTGTCCATGGTCAGGGTGTAGCCGGACGGCGCGGCAAAGGTCTGGCCGCCCAAGGCTTCGCGGACCTTGTCGACGTCGGTGGACTTGGCTTTTTCCGCGGCTTGCGCCCACATGTGGATACCGACGTAGGTGGCTTCCATTGGGTCGTTGGTCACGGCTTTGTCCGCGCCCGGCAAGTTGTGTTTCTTCGCGTAGGCTTTCCAGTCGGCGACGAATTTCTTGTTCGCCGGGTTCTCCACCGATTCGAAGTAGTTCCACGCCGCCAGGTTGCCCACCAGCGGTTTGGTATCGATGCCGCGCAGTTCTTCTTCGCCCACCGAGAACGCCACGACTGGAACGTCGGTGGCTTTCAGGCCCTGGTTGGCCAGCTCTTTGTAGAACGGTACGTTGGAGTCGCCGTTGACGGTGGAGATAACGGCGGTCTTGCCGCCGGCCGAGAATTTTTTGATGTTGGCCACGATGGTTTGATAGTCGCTGTGACCGAACGGGGTGTAGACCTCTTCGATGTCCTTGTCCGCCACGCCTTTGGAGTGCAGGAACGAGCGCAGGATTTTGTTGGTGGTGCGCGGGTAGACGTAGTCGGTGCCGAGCAGGAAGTAGCGCTTGGCGCCGCCACCTTCTTCGCTCATCAAGTATTCCACGGCCGGGATCGCCTGTTGGTTCGGCGCGGCGCCGGTGTAGAACACGTTCGGCGACATCTCTTCACCTTCGTACTGCACCGGGTAGAACAGCAGGCCATTGAGCTCTTCGAAGACCGGCAACACCGATTTGCGCGACACCGAGGTCCAGCAACCGAACACCACGGCGACCTTGTCCTGGGTCAGCAACTGACGGCCCTTCTCGGCGAACAACGGCCAGTTCGACGCCGGGTCCACGACGACCGGCTCCAGCATCTTGCCGTTCACGCCGCCCTTGGCGTTGATCTCGTCGATGGTCATCAGCGCCATGTCTTTGAGCGATGTTTCGGAGATCGCCATGGTCCCGGACAACGAATGCAGAATACCGACCTTGATGGTCTCGGCGGCCTGGACAGTCCAGGTCATGCCCATCGCGGCAATGCTTGCCGTGAGTGTGAAAGCCTTGATCAAACTGCGACGCTTCATTGTGCGATCTCCATGAACTTATGAATTTTCTTGGTTGGCAGATGCGGACTACTGAAGGGTGTTTTGCAAGGGCTGTGCCCGGTCGGGGAAAGGCAGGGAAATGTCGGTTTAGAGCGCTTGCACGGTTGGGCGACGCACCATGAAGGATCGCGTCTGGCGCGTTGGTGCGAAGCGGTGCGCCAGATTGGGGCGAGCAGGCTCGCTCCTACAGTTCGATATGCAGTGAATCAGCGGCGGCGCATCAGGCCGATGAAGAACAGCCCGCCAATCGCCGCAGTGGCAACACCGATGGGAAGGTCTTCTGGAGCGATCAACGTCCGTGCAGCAACATCGACCCACACCAGAAAGATACTGCCAAGCAACACGCACACGGGCAGCAATCTACGGTGCTCCGCCCCCACCAAGCGCCGCGCAATGTGCGGCACCATCAGCCCGACAAAACCGATCGAGCCGCTGATGGACACCAGCACCCCGGTCATCAGCGAGGCGATCACAAACACCCGCAGCCGCACCGTTCGCGCATTCAGTCCCAGCGTCACCGCCGTCTGCTCGCCCGCCATCAATGCGTTCAGCGGCCGAGCCATGCCGAGCAACAACACCAGCCCCAACAGCACGCTGGCGGCCGGCACCGCGAGCAGTTCCCAACGCGCCAATCCAAGACCGCCGAGCATCCAGAACATCACCGCCGAACTGGCGCGGTGGTCACCGAGAAACAGCAGCAGGTTGGCAATCGCCATCATCACGAATGACACCGCCACGCCGCACAGCAGCAAGCGATCGCTGTCCAGCCGACCGCTGCGGTTGGCGATCATCAGCACCACCAACATGCTCAACAGCGCGCCGATGAATGCCGCGATGGGCAAGGTCAGCAGACCGACGATTTCGCCCACGTGCAGCACCACGATCACCGCGCCCAACGTCGCGCCAGAGGTCACGCCTAGCAGGTGCGGATCGGCCAGCGGGTTGCGCGTCACGGCTTGCAGCACCGCACCGATCAACGCCAGCCCGGCACCCACCAGCGCGCCGAGCAACATGCGTGGCACGCGAATCAGCCAGACGATGTGTTCCTGTCCGGCGCTCCAGTCCGGCATCCCGAAGCCGAACAGCTTGTACAGAAGAATCCGCCACACCACGTCCACCGGCACCCGCGCCGGGCCGAAGCCCAGCGACACCACGCACGACACCAGCAACAACGCGCCCAGAACCGTCAGTAGCCAGGCGTAGCGACGATTGATCATGCGCCGTGGAAGCCCTTGGCCAGGGTTTCGACGGCCAAGACGTTATCGATCCCCGGCGTCGCTTGCACATAAGGAATGACGACGAAGCGCTGGTGTTTGATCGCGTCCACCGATTGCAGCGCCTTGTTGCTGCGCAGAAATTGAATCTTCTGTTGGGCAGTGACTTCGCCGTAGTCGACGATCACGATGACCTGCGGATTGCGCTCGACCACGTTTTCCCAATTAACCCGGGTCCAGCTCGCGTCGACATCGTCGAGCACGTTGCGCCCGCCAGCGGCGTCGATCAGGGCCTGTGGCATGCCGAGGCGGCCCGAGGTCATGGCCCGGTCTTCGCCACTGTCGTAGAGAAACACGCGGGGTTTGTCGGCCGGCAGATTTTTGTGGATGTCGGCAATTTTCGCCTGCATTCCGGCGATCACGGCGTTGGCGCGATCCTGCACGTCGAAGATCTTTCCGAGGTTCCGCAGGTCGTTGTAGGTGTCTTCCAGTGTGGCCGGCGGGCGTTTCATCACGAACGCGCAGGATTCGGTCAACTCATAGACGTTGATGCCCAATGGCTGCAGGGTTTGCGGCGTGAGGTCACCGCCCACGCGCATGCCGTAGTCCCAACCGGCGAAGAAGAAATCGACGTTGGCGTTGAGCAGGGTTTCCACCGACGGGTACTTGGCCGCCAACTCCGGCAGGCCGTCGAGGATGCTCTGCATGTCGGGCGTCACCGCCTTCCAGCCGGAGACGCCGCTGTACCCGACCATCTGCGACTTGAGGCCGAGGGCGAGCATCATCTGGGTCATGTTGATGTCGTGGCTGACCGCGTGTTTTGGCGCCTGCTGGAAGGTCACTTCACGGTTGCAGCTCTGGACCGTCAAAGGGTAATTCGTGGGCTCGGCAAATGCCTGGGCGCTGCCCAGCAACAGGGCGAAGGAAAGACCGGAGCGCAGCAGATTCATGGTTGGGTTATCCAGGTAATTCGAGGGTAGCCGTGCAAAGGGTGTTCATCGATCAGCGCTTCGACACCGAACACATTGCGCAACAGCGCGGCGTTGAGAACGTCTTTCGGCGTGCCACTGGCAACGATGCGACCGTGATTGATCACGTACAGCCGATCACAAAACGCAGCGGCCAGGTTCAGGTCATGGATGCTCGCCAGGGTGCCGATCTTCAAGCGCTTGACCAACTGCAAAAGCTCCAGTTGATAGCGCGGATCGAGGTGATTGGTCGGCTCGTCGAGAATCAGTAATTGCGGTTGTTGGGCCAAGGCACGGGCGAGGATTACCCGCTGCTTTTCGCCGCCTGAGAGGGTGGAGAAAGCGTGGTCCTCGAACCCCCGAAGACCGACCGATTCCAGGGCCTGGGTCGCGAGGCTTCGATCCTCGATCGTGTCGCCATCGAACAGGCCTTTATGCGGCGTGCGGCCCATAGCGACCACTTCCTCCACTGTCAGGCCGAAGGCATCCGGAAACTCTTGCAACACCACGGCGATGCGTTGCGCGCACCAGCGTGAGGATTGTGTCCAGACGTTTTGGTGGTCGAGCCGGACCTCGCCGCTGTGCGGTTTGCTGAAGCGCCAGGCACAACGCAGCAGGCTGGTCTTGCCGCTGCCGTTGGGGCCGATCAAGCCGACAAATTCACCGGGAGCCACGTGCAGCGAGGCATCATGCAGTTGGAACTGGTGATGGCAGTGGCCGTGGCCCAGCGGGGACCATGTGATGTTTTTGAGGTGAAGCGAGGTCATGCCGTGGCTCTTGAGGTGAAGCTGATGGCCCCATCGCTGGCAAGCCAGCTCCTACAGGGTTCGTGTACGTTTTGTAGGAGCTGGCTTGCCAGCGACGAGGCCCGAAAAGGCAAAGGTGATGCGCGGGAAGTCTACAGTGCTCTGTGTCCCGCGCATCTCGCGTGTCTCAAGATGAAGATGAGGCCGATTCAGTTTGCCGGGTGAAGCGCGACAGCAGCACACGATCCAGCACCCAGACCACCACCAGTGAAGCGCCCACCAACGGGAACGCAACGGCCAGTGCGAACATGATGACCATCGCGGTTTTCCATTTCGGCAGGTCGTGGCGCAGAGGCGGAACGCCGAACTTGCCTTGCGGGCGACGCTTCCACCAGATCACCACGCCGCTGACGGCGCTGAGCAGGATCATCAGGCAGATCAGCAACACGATGATCTGGTTGAGCGTGCCGAACATCTTGCCTTCGTGCAGCATCACGCCGATTTCCGTGGCGCGGGCGACGGTGCCGTAGTGTTCGTAGCGCACGTCGGCGAGGACCTTGCCGGTGTACTGATCGATGTGCAGCGTGGCGTCATTGCGCGGGTCGTCGGCGAACACTGCGATGGTGAACACGCCGGTGTCGGTGGTCGGGAAGGTGATGCTGTAACCCGGCTCAACCTTGCGTTGCACAGCGATGTTTTGCACGTCTTGCAGGCTGATGGTCGGCGCGGCGGGACCGGCTTGCGCACCGCCGTGGGCCATGTGTTCGGCGTGATCGCCGGACATCGGCATCGGCGTATTTTCCATGGCCCAAGGCACGGTCTGGCGCGTGGCGCTGTTAAGGCTGCGTGCCTCGACGTCGGACTTCGGCACGTTGTCCCACATCGCCGCCGGAAAGACGTTCCAGACAGCCGCGTATTGCTGGCCCCAGAACCCGGTCCAGGTCATGCCGCTGAGCAGCATCACCAACAGCAGGGAGGCGCCCCAGAACCCGGTGACCGCGTGCAAGTCACGCCAAAGCACTCGCCCGCGACTGCTCAGGCGTGGCCATAAAATGCCGGCAGCCTGTCCGCGCGGCCACCACAGGAACACCCCGGAAACCACCAGCACTACGCCCCACCCGGCGGCCAGTTCCACCAGCCGGTCACCGACGGTGCCGATCATCAGTTCACCGTGAATCGCTCGGGCGATGGCTTGCAGGTTCTTCTTGGCGTCTTGCTCGCCAAGGATGTTGCCGTGGTACGGGTCAACGAACACATTGAGCTCGTTGCCGCCATTGAGCACGACGAACTGGGCGCTGCGTTCAGCGTTGACTGGCGGCAGGTACTGTTTGATCGTGCCTTGTGGATAGGCGTCCTTGACTCGCTTGAGCAGGTCGTCGGCCGGAACCGTGTGGTGACCGGCCGGGACGTTGAGCAGGCTGCTGTACATCAGCGAATCGAGTTGTGGTTTGAACAGGTAAATAGTGCCGGTCAGGGCCAGCATCACCATGAAGGGGGCTACGAACAGGCCTGCGTAGAAATGCCAGCGCCAGGCCAGGTTGTAGAAGTTCACTTTGGGCTGTTTCATCACGTGTGCTCCGCATTGGCTTGGATCTTTTAGTTGTGTGTTGGCGGTTGCCGCGCAACCGATCGCGAGCAGGCTCGCTCCTACAGGGGAGCGGGCCGCCGCGAAGCTGTTAGAAACTCATGTCAATCTTGGTCCAAAGGGTGCGCCCCGGTTCCTTGATGGCCTGCGGGTCATCGGCCGGGTAGCCGAAACCGGCGTTGCCTGCCAGGTTCAGGTGTTCGGCGTAGGCCTTGCCGAACAGGTTGTCGACGCCGCTGCTGACCTTCCAGTTGTCGTTGATCCGGTAGGCGCCGTTGAGCGAGAACACGGCGAAACCCGGTGTCTTGTCGAAGTCCTTGCCCACCACATTGCCTTTGTTCTGATCGATGCGGTTTTGCGCGGCGACCACTCTCCACAGTGCGCCGGCGCTCCAATTGTCTTCGCTGTAGGTCAGGCCGAACCGTGCGTCCAGCGGCGGCATTTGCGGCAACGCCTTGCCATCGCTGCTGTTCTTGCCCCAGGCGTACGCCAGGGTTGCATCGGCTTTCCAGTTGCTTGTCAGGTTGTAAGCTGCGCCCAGTTCGCCGCCCATGATTCGAGCGTCGATGTTCTCGGCCTGGGAAGTTGTGGTGGTGTAGTTGAATAAAATGTAATCGCGAACCTGGCCGACGTAAGCCGAAGCCCACGCTTCGAGGTCTTGGGTCTTGTATTGCAGGCCGACGTCGAGCTGGGTGGTTTTTTCCGGCTTGATCGCATCGAAGGCATTCACCGATCCGGCGGGCCCGGAGTTGGGCGAAAACAGCTCCCAGTAATCGGGGAATCGCTGGGTGTGTCCGAGGCCCGCGTATAGCGTGGTCGGGCTGTCGGCCAGGTCGTGCTCGAAGCGGATGAAACCGCTGGGCAGCGTGTCTGCGCGAGTATCGTCGGCCGTCGGGTTCGGCCGGGTCATCATTCCCGAGCCGGTGGTCTGCCGGAAGTCCTTGGCCGAGGCGCGGTCCAGGCGTGCGCCGGTGATGAGACGGTCACGGTCGGCGGCGTACCAGGTCAGTTCGCTGAATACCCCGTAGTTGTGGAAGTCGGCGTCTTTTTTGAAGGGGCCGTCGTTGTAGGTGTCAACGCCCATGGCGCTGCGTTGGCGATGTTCGTTGGTCTGCGCATCGATGCCGCTGATCAATTGCACGTCGGTCCAGCGCCAGGTCGCCTTGATGCGGGCACCGAGGGTGCGGCGGTCGACGTTGGACGCCATGGGCCCGGCCATCATCCCGGTGCCGGATGGCGTACGCAGGCTGTAGTTGTCCATTACGTGGTCGGCGTAGTTGTAGTAAACCTGCGCTTCGAGCTTTTCCAGCACGTCACTGAGGTTGGATTTTTCGAAGCGCAGGCCGAGGCTTTCGCGCTTGAACTGCGAACCGTCCATGCCGCGCCCGGCGTAACGCGCCTCACCATCGCCCTTGCCGGCCGTCAATTCCAGCAGGGTGTCGGTGTCCGGGGTCCAGCCCAGCGCCACGTCGCCGTTCCACTTGTCATAGCGCGAGGCCACGGTGTCGTTGTTGCCGTCCTGGTAATCGTCGGCGTGGGCCGTGTTGCCGATCACCCGCACATAGCCCAATGAGCCGCCAGCAGCGGCGTCCACCACTTTGTCGAAGCGACCGTTGGAACCGGCCAGCACGCTGGCATTCACCCGGGTGCCGAGTTCGCCGAAGCTTTCCGGTTCACGGTCGAAGAGGATGGTGCCGGCTGAGGCGCCCGGTCCCCAAAGTACAGTTTGCGGACCTTTGATCACGGTCAGTTTGTCGTAGGTTTCCGGTGAGATGTACGAGGTCGGCGCGTCCATCCGGCCGGGGCAGGCGCCGAGCATCATGCCGCCGTTGGTGAGGATGTTCAGCCGCGAGCCGAACATGCCGCGCAGCACTGGGTCGCCATTGGTGCCGCCATTGCGCACCTGGGCGAAACCCGGAATGGTCTTCAGATAATCCGAGCCGTCGCTGGCCGGCACCGGTTGGCGCGGTTCCTTGGGGTTGGTAACGATGGTCAGTGGCGAGCTCGGTGCAATCGCGGTGATCACCGTCGGGCTCAGTTCTTCACTGTGGCCGGTGTGTTCATCGGCCAGCGCTGAGGGCGTCAGCAGGGCGCCGCACAGGACGGCGGTAGCGTGTCTGAATCGAATCGCGGATTCGTTCAGGGTCGAAGTGGCTTGGGCAGGGCTCAAGCGTGAGTCAGCAGAAAACCTGGACATGACAATTTCCATCGAACAGTCGTAAACGACACGGCCGACAGCCTGGAGCTGTCTCTTCAACCGTGTGAAATCAGTTGGGGTGTTTACGCGACGACGGGTGGCGCACGGGTGCGGGCGCCGGGGAAGAAGGTTTGCCGGGCATGGCCCAAGCGAGGGGAGGGTGTGGTGAAAGTGTTGGCGGGCGGGGTGTCGAACGCTGCGAATGAAGCGCCACCGGTGAGCGCCGGGCAATTGAACAGCAGGCTGCAATAGCCGCACTTTTCCCAGGCGGCGTGATGACCGGTTTGTGGCGGACAGTGCTCGGCGTCGGCTTGCGCGCCGTGGTCGGCGTGCTCCATCGCCGACATATCCATGTTCATGTCCATGTCCATTGACATGTTCATGGACATCGAGGTGCGCGAATCCATCGGCATCGACTGAGAAATCAGCGGGCCGATAAAAATCATCAGCATGGCGAACAGGCTGATCCAGCTACCGCGCGTCAGGCTCAATGGCTGACGGCGTGATCTGGATGACCTGGCGCTAAGCGGGCGCATGGGCGTCTTCAGCTCGGGCGATTACTGGACGTGCGCATGCTTTTGCATGTCTTGCGGCGCCTGCTTCTGCACCGCCACTTCGACCTGCACGTCACCGGCCTTCTCGAAATGCATGGTCAGCGGGAAGCGCTTGCCGTCGCTCAACAGGCTGCGGTCTTTCAGGTTCAGCAGCATCACGTGGTAAGCCATGGGCGCAAAGGTTACTTCGCCGCCGGCAGGAATTTGCACGCTCGGCACGTGCTGCATTTTCATCATGTCACCTTGCATCACGTGCTCATGCAGTTGAGCTTCGCCGGCAATGGGCGTGTCGACGCTGAGCAGGCGGTCAGCGGTTTTGCCTTGGTTGTGGATCACGAAGTACGCCGCGACGGTCGGCGCGTTGGGCGGCAGTTCCTGGGACCAGGGGTGAGCGATTTCCAGTTCGCCAGCCTTGTATTCATGGGCATTGGCAAAGCAGGCAGGCAGCAGCAACGCGGCCAGAACGATGAGTTTGTTCAACATGGCAGTTCTCCAGAGCGATTCAAAACGCAGATCAATTGCGAGAAGGAATCAGACCAGAGGGGACGCGCGGGGATTGAGGCTCGGCCATTGCTGGCGCGGTGTCGGGGTGTTGAGTGACGCGGGGGGCAGGGCTCGATTGGCTTCGTAGCTCGCGAAATACAGCTGCGGTTCATGGCCGGGCAACGCTACCAACGGTGCGGAACCAGAGCAGCACCAGCAATGCTGCATGTTGGAATGATCGTCGTTTTGCGGGTTTTTTTGCTCAATGTCGCCTAGGGAAATCGCCACCATTTTGGTGCCGCTTGAAGAGCAGAAACTGCCCCACAACAACTGTTCGGCAGGCGACTTCGCCGTCTGCGCCATCGCACCGGACATCGGCATGGCGAGCATGTTGAACAGCACTGCGAAGCAGGCTATCCAGGCAATTGCGAGCCGTTGTCGGGACATGGGACAAAATCCGGTGGGTGGGCGATCAGGCGCGGGCTATTTAGCCTGATCAGGGCCGATAAGTAAAAAAGCGGCGTGCGGTTTGGTGTCGCAGCACATTACACAACAGTGGCATGCAAACGCAGACCAAGAGCCTTCATAACCTTCATGATAGTCGCGAATTCAGGATTGCCAGTGCTGCTGAGCGCTTTGTACAGACTTTCGCGTCCTAAGCCGGCATCACGGGCGAATTTGAAATTCGCAGGCTCCTGCAGTCCTTAGGAAAGGTCTGACAGGGATAAATTTTCCAGTAGTTCTGGGACCGATCCAAACTCCCGCTCAACCCCCGGCAACACCGGCCGCTTCAGCACCAACACCGGCACCCGCCGCTCCCGCGCCACCTCCAACTTCGGTTCGGTGGCGGTGCTGCCGCTGTTTTTGCTGATCAGGACGTCGATCTGCCGCCGCTCGAACAGTTCACGTTCATCGTCGATCTGGAACGGCCCGCGAGCGCCGATCACTTCACAGCGTTCGTTGCCGGGGTAAACGTCCAGGGCGCGTAAGGTCCAGAATTGTTCCGGGGGGATTTCGTCCAGGTGCTGCAAGGGCTCGCGTCCAAGGGTAAACAGCGGACGCCGGAACGGTCTCAGCGCTTCGATGAGTTCGGCCCAATCGCCGACTTCACGCCAGTCGTCGCCGGCTTGTGGCTGCCACGCCGGACGTCGCAGCGCCCAACAGGCGATGCCACTCAACCGAGCGGCCGTCGCAGCGTTTTGGCTGATCCGGGCGGCGTAGGGATGGGTGGCGTCGAGCAGCAGGTCAATCCCTTCATCGCGGATGAACTGCGCCAGGCCTTCCGCACCGCCGTAACCACCCACACGAACCTGACAGGTCAGATCCGTCGGCACTCGCCCGACACCGGCCAGGCTATAGATGTGCTGTGGCCCAAGAGTGCGGGCAATCGCCAACGCCTCGGTCACGCCCCCTAACAACAGAATGCGCTTCAATGAAAAACCCCCGCATGGCCGACAATCCCGCCCTGACGATCGATGGCAAACACTTCAACCTGGACCTGCGACGGCACCACGCTGCGGGCAAAGTCCAGGGCGTGCTGGCACACCGCATCGCCGAGGGCGATTCCGGCTGCACTGGCCATGGCCAGCGCCTGTTGACTGGTGTTGGCTTCACGGATGTCCTGCTGCAACGACGCATCGGCACCTGCCGCGGCGGCCCATTCGGCCAGTTGTGGCAGATCAATGCTGGAATGCCGACTGTGCAGGTCCATGTGCCCGGCCGCCAGTTTGCTGATCTTGCCGAAGCCGCCGCAAATGCTGAGTTTATCCACTGGTACTTTGCGTAGGTGCTTGAGCACCGCGCCGACGAAATCGCCCATTTCGATCAGGGCGATTTCCGGAAAGTTGTAGACCCGCCGCATGGTGTCTTCACTGGCGTTGCCGGTGCACGCGGCGATGTGCAGGTAGCCGTTGGTCTTGGCCACGTCGATGCCTTGCTGGATCGACGCTATATAAGCCGCGCAGGAAAAGGGTCGAACGATGCCACTGGTGCCGAGGATCGACAGCCCACCGAGAATTCCCAGGCGCGGGTTCATGGTCTTCAGCGCCAGCGCCTCGCCACCCTCGACGTTCACCGTGACCTCGAAACCGCCGCTGTAGCCGAATTCGCTGGCAAGCAGGGTCAGGTGATCGGTGATCATTTTGCGCGGTACGGGGTTGATCGCCGGTTCACCCACAGCCAGCACCAGCCCCGGTCGAGTGACCGTGCCGACACCACGACCGGCATTGAAACCGACGCCGGGCTCGCTGCGCAGGCGCACCTCGGAGTAGAGCAACGCACCATGGGTCACGTCGGGATCGTCGCCGGCATCCTTGATCGTGCCCGCCTCGGCGCCGCCCTCCATCAGGCGACAGAACTCCAGGCGCATTTGCACCTGCTTGCCTTTGGGCAGGACGATTTTCACGGCGTCGGCCACGATACCCGCGAGCAGCAGGCGCGCCGCCGCAAGGCTGGTGGCCGTGGCGCAACTACCCGTGGTCAGGCCGCTGCGCAGTGGCGCGGGTTGTTCGGCGGTTTCGTCACGCATCGAAAGGCTTCGTCACATCCAGCAAGGTAATCGGCAACGCCTGGCGCCAGGTATCGAAGTCGCCCAGCGGTTGGGCCTGGGCGATATGGATGCGCGTCAACTCGCCACCGTATTGTTCGCGCCAGGTCATCAAGGTTATTTCACTTTGCAGCGTGACAGCGTTGGCGATCAGCCGGCCGCCAGGTTTGAGTGCGGCCCAGCAAGTGTCGAGCACACCCTCGCGAGTGACTCCGCCGCCGATGAAAATCGCATCTGGACGCTCGAGCCCGGCCAGTGCCTGCGGCGCACTGCCGCGAATCAGTTGCAGGCCGGGCACACCAAGTGCGTCGCGGTTGTGCTCGATCAACTGCTGCCGTCCTTCATCAGCCTCGATGGCCAGCGCCCGGCAGCTCGGGTGGGCGCGCATCCATTCGATGCCGATCGAACCGCTGCCGGCGCCGACATCCCACAACAGTTCGCCGGGCACCGGCGCCAGGCGTGCAAGCGTGATTGCGCGCACATCGCGTTTGGTCAGTTGGCCATCGTGTTTGAACGCTGAGTCCGGCAAGCCGGCGAGTCGGGAGAGGCGCGGCGTGTTCGGCTCGGCGATGCACTCGATGGCAATCAGGTTGAGATCGGCGATTGCCTGGTCGTTCCAGTCGTTGGCGACGCCGTCGATGCGTCGCTCGGTTTCACCGCCCAAATGTTCCAGCACGCTCAGGCGACTCGGCCCGAACCCGCGTTCGCGCAACAGTTCGGCAATCAGCGCCGGGGTTTGGCCGTCGTTGCTGAGGACCAACAGGCGAGTGCCGCTGAAAAGCTGCGCATTAATCGCCGCGACGGGCCGTGCAACCACTGAGAGTGTGACCACTTCCTGCAACGGCCAGCCCATCCGTGCGGCGGCCAGGGAGCAGGACGAAGGCGCTGGCAGGATCAACATTTCTTCGTTGGGCAGTTGTCGCGCGAGGCTGGCGCCGACGCCGAAGAACATCGGATCGCCACTGGCGAGCACGCAGACCGGTTCACCGCGCAGGGCCAGCAGCGTATCGAGGGAAAACGGGCTCGGCCAGCGCACACGTTCGGCACGAATGCATGGCGGCAGCAGGTCCAGTTGGCGCTGGCTGCCGAAGACCTTCGACGCGGCTAGCAACGCATGCCGGGCATTCCTGCCCAAACCCTTGAAGCCTTCCTCACCAATGCCTGTCACGGTCAACCAGCGTGCCATGGATGCTCTCAATTCATCTGTATAAAGCGGCGCATGATAACGCGTCGCAAGCGAAGGCGAGTAATGGAATGTTTTAAGTTGGCCGTCCTGATCGGTGGTTGGTGGTTTTGAAGTTGTATAGGCTGAATGTTTCCTAACTAACTTTAAAAGGATTTAAAGATGCGTACTTCGGAAATGGATGTTTTGGATTTGTTGGCTTATTCCGAACACTTTGAACAAGACTTTGTGCCTGTCAAAACAAAGTCTGCCCAGGTTTTATCCTCGCTGGATCAGCTTGGGGCCGTGGGATCGTTGTTGGGCGGCAACCTGATTACCACGGCGCGGGGCGTATCACGTCAGGATAAGCGCGACGTCAACACTAGCGTGAGGTATGCGCAATGGTATGCGAGTCAGACCCGCGACCGTGAAACGGACTCCCAAGGCTGGTTTTCAGCCTTTGCCATCGCGCTTTGGACCATGGGCTGGGAATATGAAGATGAAAAAGTTGTTGAGGAACATTACGGTAATTTTTCCGGGACGCTAAGTTCGGCTTATTTGAATAGAATTTCGGGCGTTAATAGTCAAATGGCTCAAATCACAAAGGATATGTTTGATGCTCTGCTGGTTAATACGTCTGCCCTTGTTTCATTGTCTAAAGAAAGTCGTCGCGGCAGGGAGTTTGCGATTGCCCCGGCTCAATATGACAAACAGGGCCGATTGCTAGTGGATTTGAATGACTATTCACTGAGGGCGCAAGTTCAGCACGAGGATTTTCTGTTTTGGGACTGGCGCGCGGGCAATGTGACGCTGACGCATCGTGCTGTGCCGTTAACGCTGAACCGAGCCAGGTTTGAACAGGTCCGCCCGGAATTGCAACACCGGCTCGACCTGATTGCTGATTCGATCTTCGAGTTTTACTCGGAGCGGCTGTGAGAGCGCCTGCGTGATGGACCCCGTGTCTGAGCATTTGCGACACGCGGCCTTATGATGCTGCACGGCAAAGCAGGCATAATACGGCGCGCCTCCGGTTGGAGGCGCTTTCACTTTTGATCTGGTCGCCCTTTGAACAAACTTCCTGTCCCCCGCGCTTTACGCCCCTCGGCTTGTCCGGGGTTGCTGCGTATTGTGCAGGCCAGAGACGGTGGTATCTGCCGCATTAAACTCGCTGGCGGTGCCTTGAGTGCCGTGCAGGCCAACGCCATTGCCGACGGTGCGCAACGTTATGCCCGTTCAGTGATCGAGGCGACCAACCGCGCAAATGTGCAGATTCGAGGCATTGGCAAGGACGAAGGCGCATTGATCGAAGGTCTGATCGCGGCGGGCCTCGGCCCTTCGAATGCGGCAGGCGACGATGTGCGTAACCTGATGTTGAGTCCGAGTGCGGGCATTGATCCGCAGATGCTGTTCGATACGCGAAACCTGGCCCGGCGAATCCTTGCGACCCTCCAGGAGCGTGAGCCCTTTCACGAGCTCAGCGCTAAATTCGCCGTGCAACTCGACGGCGGCGAAAGTCTGGCGATGCTCGAACACCCCCATGATCTGTGGTTGTCGGCTGTCCATCGGGACGGTGAGCTGCGGCTGGCTTTCGGGCTGGCGGGATGTCCCACCGATTTGCCTGCAGGTTCTGTCGGTCTGGATGACGGTCACGCTCTGGTGGTCGCGGTGCTTGAGGTGTTCCTGGAGCTGGCGGGCCCCGAGCAAACGCGCATGCGTCATTTACTGGCCAAGGTTTCGGCTGCGGTGTTCCTCGCTCGTCTGGCCGAGCGCGTGCCCTTCAGCCCTGTTGCAGACTGGCAGCGTTCATCGAAATCAAACGTCCTGCACATTGGCGCGCATCCCCAGGCGCAATCCGGTTATGTCTATGTCGGCGCCGTAGCGCCGTTGGGGCGGCTCGATGCCGCCATGCTGCGTGGCGTGGCCCGAGTGGCACAGGATTACGGCGATGCAACGTTGCGTTTCACACCCTGGCAAAGCTTGCTGCTGCCGAATGTTCGCGACGAGGATGCCGCTGAAGTCATGCGCCGCCTGCGCGCGTTGGGCCTGTTATGTGAAGCAGATCAAGCGATGTCACGGTTGATCGCCTGCACCGGTTCGACGGGCTGCGGCAAAGGCCTGGCCGATACCAAGGGCGATGCCGTGCAATTGGCAGGGCTGCTGCAACGGCATGGTCAGGTCCTGAATGTGCACCTGAGCGGTTGCTCGCGAGCCTGTGCTGCCGCACATACCGCGCCGGTCACTCTGCTGGCCGTTTCCCCCGGTCATTACGACCTCTATTTTCACGATGCAGCGCAACCGGGTTTCGGTGCCCTGCACGCACGCAACCTTACTATCGACGCGGTCGGCGACTTGCTCGTCGCCCGCTCACGGAGCCCCCTTGATGCTTGATTACATCCGCGACGGTCAGGAGATCTATCGCAACTCCTTCGCGATCATTCGTGGCGAGGCCAACCTCGCGCGAATCCCGGCCGATCTGGAAAAACTCGCGGTACGGGTGATTCACGCCTGCGGCATGGTCGATGCCATCGACGGTCTTCAGTTTTCCGAAGGCGCGGGCAAGGCCGGGCGCGATGCGCTAGCCGCTGGTGCGCCGATCCTCTGTGATGCGCGGATGGTCTCCGAAGGGGTGACTCGTGCGCGCTTACCGGCAAACAACGCGGTGATCTGCACCCTGCGCGATGAAAGCGTTCCCGAATTGGCCCGTGAGCTGGGCAACACCCGCTCTGCCGCCGCGCTGGAACTGTGGCGCCCGCATCTGGAAGGCAGTGTTGTGGTGATCGGCAACGCGCCGACCGCGCTGTTCTACCTGCTGGAAATGCTCGACGCCGGCGCACCGAAACCGGCGTTGATCCTCGGTTTCCCGGTGGGCTTCGTCGGTGCCGCCGAATCCAAGGCAGCGCTCGCGGCCGACAGTCGCGGCGTGCCCTTCGTCATCATGCAAGGCCGGTTGGGCGGAAGCGCCATGGCCGCCGCCGCCGTCAACGCCCTCGCCACGGAGATCGAATGATGCAGCAACCAGGACGTTTGATCGGCCTTGGCGTCGGCCCGGGTGATCCTGAACTGATCACCGTCAAAGCCCTGCGCCTGCTGCGCGAATCGCCGGTGGTGGCGTACTTCGTCGCCAAGGGCAAAAAGGGTAACGCCTTCGGCATTATCGAAGCCCATTTGCAGGATGCACAAACCTTGCTGCCGCTGGTTTACCCGGTGACCACCGAGGTACTGCCGGCGCCCCTGTCCTATGAGCAGGTGATCAGCGATTTCTACGACGCCGCCGGCGAACAACTGGCCGAGCACCTGAATGCCGGTCGTGATGTGGCGGTGATCTGCGAAGGCGATCCGTTCTTCTATGGCTCCTACATGTATCTGCATGACCGTCTGGCCGAGCGCTATGACGCCGAAGTCGTGCCGGGCGTGTGCTCAATGCTCGGCGGTGCTTCGGTGCTCGGCGCGCCGCTGGTGTATCGCAATCAGAGTCTGTCGGTGTTGTCCGGCGTATTGCCCCACGAAGAGCTCAAGCGTCGCCTGGCTGACGCCGATGCGGCGGTGATCATGAAGCTGGGGCGCAACTTTCCCAAGGTTCGCCAGGTCCTGGAAGAGCTCGGTCTGGCCGAGCGCGCGCTGTACGTCGAACGCGCAACCATGGCCAACCAGAAGATCGTTCCACTGGATGAAGTCGAGCCGATGTCTTCGCCGTACTTCTCGCTGATCATCGTACCTGGCGAAAGGTGGCAAGGCTGATGACTCGTCCAGTTCCGGCGATTGTCATTCTCGGCAATGGCAGCCTCGCGACCGCACGCAAGATTCAACAGCTATACCCGGATGCGCTGATCCACGGTCTGGCCGAACGGGTTGAGGGTGCTGACCTCATCTATCGTGAGTTCGGTGCGACCTTGCGCGAGCTCTATCAGCAAGACACGCCGATCATTGCGTTGTGCGCGGCCGGAATCGTGATCCGCACACTGGCGCCCCTGCTGCTTGAGAAGGGCGCCGAGCCGCCGGTGCTGGCCGTCGCCGAAGACGGCAGCGCGGTCGTGCCGCTGCTCGGCGGACTGGGTGGTGTGAACGTGTTGGCGCGGGAGATTGCTGCTCATCTCGAGGTGGCTCCCGCCATTACCACCAGTGGTGAACTGCGGTTCGGCACCTGCCTGCTCAACCCACCCAGCGGCTATGCCTTGGGCGATCTGGAACTGGGCAAGCGTTTCGTTTCCGATCTGCTGGCTGGCGAAACGCTGCGCATCGAAGGCGCTGCACCGTGGTTGGCGCAGGCGCAGTTGCCTGTGGATGAACAGGCGCGGCTGGCTGTGCACGTTGGCCATGCCGAGCGAGAGCCGGCGGCCAATGAACTGCTGATCTATCCGCGCAACGTGTTGATCGCCGTTAGCGCTGCTGTAGCCGATCTGCCGAGTGCCATTCGCAGCGCTTTGCATGAGGCACAAATTGCCCTGCAATCGGTGGCCTGCCTGCTGGCTCCCGAGTGTGACATGGCCAGCCCGGCGCTTCGCGAAGCGGCGCTGGAACTGGGTGTGCCGTTGCGTTTTGCCAACGATCCCGGTTCGCTCGGTCAGTTGGCGAGCAATGCCGTCGGCCAGCCTGTTTCGATCGTGGGCGATGACAACATTGCGATCGCGGTTGCTGAACAACCTTTGGACCCGATGTTGATTGGACGCCCTCGCGGGCGTCTGGCGGTCATCGGTCTTGGTCCTGGCGCCGCCGAACTGATGGTGCCGGCGGTCAAGGCTGAGCTCGCTCGTGCCAACGATGTACTTGGCTACGAAACTTACGTGCGCATGGCCGGCCCGTTCCGCTCGGATCAAGTGCTGCACTGCACCGATAACCGTGAAGAGATGCAACGCGCGCGTCACGCCTTTGAGCTGGCGGCGCAAGGGCGGTCGGTGGTGGTGGTTTCGTCCGGCGATCCGGGTGTGTTCGCCATGGCCGCCGCAGTGCTCGAAGCGTTGCATGAGTCCAACGATGCCGCTTGGCACAACGTCGACCTGGAGATGTTGCCGGGAGTCTCCGCGTCGCTGGCGACAGCCGCTCAGGCCGGTGCGCCGTTAGGGCACGACTTCTGCGTGTTATCGCTCTCGGACAACCTCAAGCCGTGGGCCATTATCGAGAAGCGTCTGGACCTGGCGGCTCAGGCAGACCTGGCATTGGCGTTCTACAACCCGATTTCGCGCTCGCGACCATGGCAATTGGGCCGGGCACTGGAGATCGTCGCCGAACATCGATCCCCTGAAACTCCGGTAGTGCTGGGGCGAGATATTGGTCGTCCAGGTCAGACGTTGCGAGTGACAACACTCGGCCAGTTGACTCCTGACCAGGTGGATATGCGCACCATGGTCCTGGTGGGCTCCTCCACTACCTGCGAATTTGCACGCGCAGGTGGCGGTAGTTGGGTCTACACGCCACGCTGGTACGGAGAGAAACCCGCCACTTGAGGTCTTGCCTCAATAAAAAAGCCACGGCAGCAGAGTGTTTACTCGTGCTGCTGTGGCTTTTTTGTTCTCTTGATAAATGCGGCGAAGGGCGTGGCTTATTTCTCGCTTGAGTATTGGAAGTTTTCCAGCTCATTTATATGTGGGGTTGGATGGTTGTTGTAGTGTGAATGATTGATCCATAAGTTTGTATGTTTGTTATTGTGCATTTACCAAAGTTAATTAATTTCATTTTGTTAGTATCTTTTGGTTGCGTTTTAAAGTCTTGAAAGTGTTAGTTGGCTGCGATAGATTTTATCGGGTGGCTAATTAAGGCTGTCGTGGATGTTAAATAAAAAGGAATTTTAAATGAGCAAGATGAATGATGTAGAAGCGCACGCCTATTTAGATCAGTGCCTTGAGCAATGCAGAGCAAGGCTGGCGCTGGCAGGTCCGAAGATTCAGATGCGCGCGGCAGTGCAGCTGCCGATTGATCGGGATGAACTGAATGCCGCAATCATGGGCGATGGCATTGTTGGTTTTCTGGAGGGGATGAGCCGGCGTAACAAGCGTATTGTAAAAAATACCTACGCGTATGCCTCGATCTCTGCAAAGATCCTGTACCCGGGTAAGACCCAGAAAGTCGCCCGTTACGAGACTTTCAAAAAGCTGATGTTCGCCCTGGGCTGGACCGAATATCACGGCGCTTTCACTCAATACAAGTCGAGTAGCGCCAAGTTGACGATGGACAATGTAGCTCTGGACATTGTCCATTCGGTGGCCGGGGGGGTGGCTGGCTCCGCCGCTAATGCGCTTAAAGTCGTAGCGGACAAAACCATTGAGGCACTTAAGAAACAACCCGATGCTGTAAAGCTTTTTGAGAAGCATGCTACAGATGCCAACGGTATTAACTTCGGCGTATCTGTCTGTAAGCAAGATGAAGAAGCGGAAGTGTCGATGGTCGTGGGTACGGTGAGTTGTAATTCATCGGTACAGCACAATAGAGTTCTTTTTGTGGAGTGGAACAGTTCTGACTTTGAGATCTATCAAGGTAAAGCGTACTTCACTATTCACGAGGAAGATTTGAGGAAAGAAGCTGAGACCATCAAGTTTCTTGACGACCTCCGTGAAGCTCTTTTCTACGAATATTCGCCGATCTGAGAACAATTAGGTGGCCAGAGGCATTTGCCTCTGGCTTTCCGTCGCAGCCATCCCTAGGGAACCAAATACCCTTTCACACCCGTGAAAATAATCTGCGCAGCCAACGCACACACGAACAACCCCATCAATCGGCTGACAATCTGCAACCCTTGGTCGCCGAGAATGCGTTCGATGTGATTGGACAGATACAGCACCACGCCAACCGTGAAACTGGCCAGGGCAATACTCAGGATCGCGGTGAGCTTGTCGTCCCAGTGCGGCTGGCCGATGCCCATTACCAGTAAGGCGCCGATGGTGCCGGGGCCGACGGTCAGCGGGATGGTCAGCGGGACGATGGTCACGTCCTGCTGCACGTTGTCGGTCTGCACGGCGGACTTGCCTTGGGCCATGCCCAGCGCCGAAATGAACAATACGCTGCCGGCACCGATGCGGAACGCGTCCACGGTGATACCAAAGACGCTGAAAATCACTCGACCGAACAGGTACAGCAAGACGCTGGACACCAGCGTGGCGATGGCCACTTTCCAGGCCAGCCTGCGCTGTTCCTTACGCGAATAACCGCGAGTCAGGCTGATGAAGCAGGACAACACGAAGAATGGGCTGTAGAGCACCAGCATCTTCAGGTAAACGCTGAACAACACGTGGAGCATGGTGCGGGCTCACTGGCGAGGGAAGTCGAGGGGAGTCTATCAGGCGCTACGGAGTCTGTCGGCTCAGGACGTGGGCGTTGCCGTGCGGTTCTGCTGATCGCGTTGGGCTACCCAGTGTTCGATCAGTTCACGCAACTGCGACAGCTCGACCGGTTTGGCCATGTGCCCGTCCATACCCGCCTGGCGTGCGCGTTCCTTATGCTCGGCCAGGATGTGGGCAGTCAACGCCACCACCGGGGTACGAATCCGTTGGTTACCGACTTCCCAGGCACGCAATTGCTGGGTGGCGGAGAAACCGTCGAGGATCGGCATTTCGCAGTCCATCAAGACCAGGTCGTAACGTTGCGCCTTCATGGCCTGCAAGGCTTCCTCGCCATTGCTGGCGGTGTCCGGTTGCAGATTGAGCTTGCCCAGCATGCCGCGGATTACCTTGGTCGAGATGCTGTTGTCCTCTGCCACCAGAATGCGGAAATCGCTGGGAACCTTGACCGGCAGGCTCGGGCCGGATGGCAGATGCGGCATGACGGCCAACCCCTTGTTGCGCTGGGTCAACTCGTCGGCGAGGGTAGTCTTGAGCGTGTAGCCGGCGACTGGCTTGGCGAGGATGCGCTTGATCCCCGAGTTTCGCGCGATGATCTTGCTCGGCGCGTTGCTGATGCCGGTGAGCATGATCAGCAGGATGTCGTGGTTCAGGCTCGGGTCTTCCTTGATCTTGGCCGCCAGCTGCATGCCGGTCATGCCGGGCATGTTCTGGTCCAGCAGGACTACGTCGAAGTAGTCGCGCAGGTGCGCCTTGGTGCGCAGCAACGCCAGGGCTTCCTTGCCGGACGGCACGGCGCTGACGTTAAGGCCCCAGGCGCTGCACTGTTGCACCAGCACCTTGCGACAGGTGTCGTTATCGTCCACCACCAACACCCGTGCGCCCTGCAACGGACCATCGAGGTCGGAGGTCGGGTGTTCGAGACGATCAGGATCTAGCGGCAAGGTCAGCCACAAGGTGCTGCCCTGATTGTTGCCACTCTTGATACCGAATTCACCTTGCATCAAGCGGATCAGTTGACGAGCGATCACCAGCCCCAGATTGCCGCCCAACCGGTTCGCGGACAGGAAGTGTTTGCTGTGCAGTTCAGCGTGCATCAGCGCATCGCGCTCCTCGGCGTCCATGGGCTCACCGCTGTCCTGCACGGCGATGCGCAGGCGCGGTTTGGCACTGCGTTCATCGAGCGCGACGACGATGAGGATTTCGCCTTCGTCGGTTTTCTTCAGGGCGTTTTCCAGCAGGCTCAGTAACGTCTGGCGCAGGCGTGTCGGGTCGCCACTGATGACTCGCGGTACTTGCGGCTGGATGAAGCTGATCAGCTCGACATTCTGCTGCTCGGCCTTGGCGCGGAAAATACTCAGGCAGTCTTCGATCAACGCATTGAGATCGAACTGCACATCGTCCAGTTCGATCTGCCCGGATTCGAGCTTGGAGATGTCGAGAATTTCGTTGATCAGTGTCAGCAGTTCGTTGCCGGCGCTATGGATGGTTTGCACATAGTCGCGCTGCTTGACTGAAAGAGGCGTGCCCAGCAGCAGCTCGGTCATGCCCAGCACGCCGTTCATCGGGGTGCGTATTTCATGGCTGATCTTCGCCAGGAATTCGGCCTTGGCGTTGATCTCGGCGTTGCTGGCTGCCAGGTCGCGACTGATGCTGAAACGGTCTTCGGCGATGCTGCGTTGGCGCTCGCTCAGGGCGATGCCCATCAGCAGGCCGCTGATGCAAATGAACGCCAGTAGCGTGGTTATCAGGTCGTGCGGTTCAATCAGCGTCAGCCCCAGCAGGGCCGGCAGGATGATCAGCGTCCCGAGATTGAATACCACCATTGCTGCCACGAACAGTCGTGCCGGGCGATAGCCTTTTTGCCAGTGAAAGGCGCTGACGAACAGCATCGTCAGTCCCGCAAGGGCGACCAGTGCGTAGGTAATGATGTTCAGCGGCAGCGTGTTGACGAACAGCAGTAACAGACTGCAGATCATGATCAGCAGGATGTCGACTTGTATCAGTCTGTTCAGCGGGTGCGGGCCAAGAGGCGCGAAGAAGCGCAGGGCGAACATCAGGCCGCAGGGTGCCGTCAGCAACAAGGCGAGATAGGCGCCCGGTGTTTGCACGGCTTGCCAGTCCGGCAGCCAGGGGCCTGCCAGGTTCAGCAACAGCACCAAGCTGAGCATCAGGCAGCCTTCAGCCGCCGCCAGCCACATACTGCTGCGCGAGCGCGAGTAGGCGTAACGGATGAGGTTGTGCAGGATCAGCATGCCGATGCAGCCCAGAAGCAGGCCGTAGATCAGTGCCTGATGCTGATTGGCCGCGACCATGACGGCTGGTTGCAGGGTGATGTAAGGCCGTAACTGGTGTTCGGATACCAGCCGCAAGTAAACGTCGAGGGGTTTGTCGCTCTGCGGCAACGGCACCATGAAGTCGCTGCTGGGCAGGGGGCGGTCAACCATGGGCTGCTGATTGCCGGTTTTGGACTGCTCGATCAGCTTGTCGCCGTCCAGCACATACATATTGAAATGCAACAGGTCGGGTGCGAACACGCTCAGCAACTGTTCATGCTTGCCGGGTGCGAGGCGAAAACGTACCCACAGCGCTCCATCGGGCTCGGCGGCGGTAAGCCGGTCGAGTTCGATGGGGCTGAATTGATTGGTGTAGCGAGCGGAGCGGATGTCGCTCAGTTGCAGGTCGCCCTGTTCGTCGAGCAATACCGCCCAGCCACTGCCTTGCGCGGCCTGGGCCGGGAGCATGCAGAGCAAGGTCAGCAATGTGACGGTTAAACTTATGGCAATCCTGAGCCAGCGCACGGCGAAATCCCTTCGTAGGTTAATGCCAGAATATAACTATGCGCGGCGCCGGAATAGTCAGGCAAGGGTCGAGACCCTTGCCTGTCGGAATGATTACCTTATTCCTGACTTTCGCCACGTTCGCGGGCAATGGCGCGGTAGCCAATGTCCTTGCGATAGAAACAGCCTTCCCAATCAATTTTGGCCGCCAGTTTGTAAGCCTGCTGTTGCGCGGCATCGACGCTGACGCCCATGGCAGTGGCGCACAGCACCCGACCACCGGCCGTCACGACTTGACCGTCCTTGAGTGCAGTGCCGGCGTGGAAGACTTTGCCTTCCAGTGCCGCGGCGTCATCCAGACCGTTGATGGCCGCGCCTTTGGCGTAGTCACCAGGATAGCCGCCAGCGGCCAGGACGATGCCGACGCTCGGGCGTGGATCCCATTGCGCTTCAACTTTGTCCAGCGCCTGCGCCAGGGCGGCTTCGACCAGGAGCACCAGGCTCGACTGCAAGCGCAGCATCACGGGTTGGGTCTCAGGGTCGCCGAAACGGCAGTTGAATTCGATGACTTTTGGGTTACCAGCCTTGTCGATCATCAGACCGGCATACAGGAAACCGGTGTAGACATTGCCTTCTTCGGCCATGCCGCGCACGGTCGGCCAGATCACCAGATCCATGACGCGCTGGTGTACTTCGTTGGTGACCACCGGAGCCGGGGAATAGGCACCCATGCCGCCAGTGTTCGGGCCGGTGTCGCCGTCGCCGACACGTTTGTGGTCCTGGCTGGTGGCCATCGGCAAGACATTCTTGCCGTCGACCATGACGATGAAGCTGGCTTCTTCGCCGTCCAGGAACTCTTCGATGACCACGCGCGAACCGGCGTCGCCGAAGGCATTGCCCGCCAGCATGTCGCGTACGGCGTCTTCGGCTTCGGCCAGGGTCATGGCAACGATCACGCCTTTACCGGCGGCCAGGCCATCGGCCTTGATCACGATCGGCGCGCCTTTTTCACGCAGGTAAGCCAGGGCCGGCTCAATCTCGGTGAAATTCTGGTAGTCGGCGGTCGGGATCTTGTGGCGTGCCAGGAAATCCTTGGTGAAAGCTTTAGAACCTTCCAGCTGAGCAGCGCCAGCCGTCGGACCAAAGCAATCCAGACCACGGGAGCGGAACAGGTCAACGACGCCGGCGACCAGTGGCACTTCCGGACCAACGATGGTCAGGGAAACGTTTTTCTCGGCAAAATCCGCCAGTTGCTCAAGGGCCAGTACATCGATGGCGACGTTCTCGCACTTGGCTTCGATGGCGGTGCCGGCATTGCCCGGAGCCACGAAAACTTTTTGCACTCGCGGATCCTGAGCCACTTTCCAGGCCAGGGCGTGTTCACGCCCACCGCTGCCAATGATCAAAACATTCATTTCAAAAACCTCGGATGACGCTAATTCTGTTGAGCACCGTAGGGGCGCTTTTCTGTAGGAGCTGGCTTGCCAGCGATGCAGGCAACTCGGTTTGTCAGTTAGACCGAGGGGAGGCTATCGCTGGCAAGCCAGCTCCTACAGTGGACCGTGTGCTTAGTGACGGAAGTGACGCATGCCGGTGAAGACCATGGCAATGCCTGCTTCGTCGGCCGCAGCAATCACTTCAGCATCACGCATCGAACCACCCGGTTGGATCACGGCAGTCACGCCCGCCTTGGCCGCATTGTCCAGGCCGTCGCGGAACGGAAAGAATGCGTCGGAAGCCATCACCGAACCGGCTACCTGCAAGCCAGCATGTTCAGCCTTGATCGCAGCGATACGCGCCGAATTCACGCGGCTCATCTGACCGGCGCCGACACCGATGGTCTGGCGGTTCTTGGCGTAGACGATGGCGTTGGACTTGACGTACTTGGCGACTTTCCAGGCGAAGATCAGGTCGTGGATTTCCTGTTCGGTCGGAGCGCGTTTGGTCACGACTTTCAGGTCATCGGCGCTGATCATGCCGATGTCGCGGCTCTGCACCAGCAGGCCACCGTTGACGCGCTTGTAGTCCCAGGCAGCGGCGCGGTCAGCGGACCACTCACCGCAGGCCAGCAGGCGCACGTTGGCTTTGGCGGCGACGATGGCGCGGGCTTCTTCGCTGACCGACGGGGCGATGATCACTTCGACGAACTGGCGCTCGACGATGGCCTTGGCGGTTTCAGCATCCAGTTCGCGGTTGAAGGCGATAATGCCGCCGAAGGCGGATTCGGTGTCGGTGGCGTAGGCCAGGTCGTAGGCCTTGCGGATGCCGCCCTCAGTGTCCGGGCTCACGGCCACCCCGCACGGGTTGGCGTGCTTGACGATCACGCAGGCCGGTTTGACGAAGCTCTTCACGCATTCCAGCGCGGCGTCGGTGTCGGCCACGTTGTTGTAGGAAAGCTCTTTGCCTTGCAGCTGGGTCGCGGTGGCGATACCCACTTCGGCTGGCTTGGCTTCCACGTAGAACGCCGCGCTCTGGTGCGGGTTCTCGCCGTAGCGCATTTCCTGGGCCTTGATGAACTGGCTGTTGAAGGTGCGCGGGAATTCGCTGCGACCTTCGGTGCTGAGGGTGTCAGCTGCCTGATTCACGGTGCCCATGTAGTTGGCGATCATGCCGTCGTAGGCGGCGGTGTGTTCGAAGGCCTTGAGCATCAGGTCGAAACGCTGAGCGTAGGTCAGGCCGCCGGCTTTCAGGTTTTCGAGGACGCTGGCGTAATCGCTGGCGTTGACCACGATGGCCACATCTTTGTGGTTCTTGGCTGCCGAACGAACCATGGTCGGGCCGCCGATGTCGATGTTCTCGATGGCGGTCGGCAGGTCGCAGCCTGGCTTGTTGATGGTGGCTTCGAACGGGTACAGGTTGACCGCAACCAGATCGATCGGCTTGATGCCGTGCTCGTTCATGATGGCGTCGTCGATACCGCGACGACCGAGGATCCCGCCGTGGATTTTCGGATGCAGGGTTTTCACCCGACCGTCCATCATTTCCGCGAAACCGGTGTAATCCGCGACTTCCACGGCGGCAACGCCGTTGTCCTGCAGCAGCTTGAACGTCCCGCCAGTGGAGAGGATCTCGACGCCAAGGGCTTCAAGTTCTTTGGCGAATTCAAGGATCCCGGTCTTGTCGGAAACGCTGATCAAGGCGCGGCGGATCGGCAGGCGGGTAGTCTGGTCGGTCATTTCAATTTCCATCAAAAGCAAAGGAGTCAGCAAAAAAGGCGACCGGTTTTACGCGGGCGCCTTTCTGGTTTGATTGAATGCTTACAGCAAATCGTACTGCTTGAGTTTCTTGCGCAGCGTGCCCCGGTTCAGTCCGAGCATCTCGCTGGCCTTGGTCTGGTTGCCCTTGACGTAGTTCATCACGCATTCGAGCAGGGGAGCCTCGACTTCGGAGAGCACCAGGTTGTACACATCCGTGACGGCCGCGCCCTCAAGGTGGGCGAAATAATTGTGCAGCGCCTTCTCGACACTCCCGCGAAGGGTCTGACCTTCTTCGCTCGGGGTATTGAGGTGCTGTTTCAAATTTACGTTGTCGCTCACGGGTGTTGTTCCACTCACTAAAGTCTCGGTCATCATCGTCATGCGGCCACCCACTCTCCGTCCCCTGTCAGGCTCTTGTAACGCCCGGCAAAGAAGCCCCGAACGTTGGCGCATTGTGCTTCCGTATCTTCCAAACGATTGAAGTGGGCGCGAAACTCCCTGGCGCCCGGCAAGGTTGCGAGATACCAGCCCACATGCTTTCGAGCAATGCGTACGCCCATCACGTCTCCATAAAAGGCGTGCAGCGCAGCCAGATGCTCTAGCAGAATGCGTTCCACCTCGATCAAATCCAGCGCCGGGAGTTTCTCGCCGGTACGCAGGAAATGGTCGATCTCGCGAAAAATCCATGGCCGCCCCTGGGCAGCCCGGCCAACCAGCAGGCCGTCGGCACCGGTCGCGTCGAGCACGTATCGGGCCTTTTCTGGCGAATCGATGTCGCCATTGGCGAAGACCGGCATCGACACCGCCTGCTTGATCGCGGCAATGGTGTCGTACTCGGCTTCACCGGTGTACAGATCGGCACGGGTGCGGCCATGGACCGCCAACGCCGTAATGCCTGCCTGTTCGGCGATCTTCGCCACCGTCAAACCATTCTTGTTGTCCCGGTCCCAGCCGGTACGGATCTTCAGGGTCACCGGCACATCAACCGCAGCCACGACGGCTTGCAGGATCTCGGTGACCAGTGCTTCATCCTTCAACAGTGCGGAGCCTGCAGCCTTGTTGCAGACCTTCTTCGCCGGACAGCCCATGTTGATATCAATAATCTGCGCGCCCAGTTCTACGTTGGCCCGGGCCGCATCCGCCAGCATCTGCGCGTCACCACCGGCGATCTGTACCGAGCGCGGCTCGGGATCACCTTCGTGGATCATGCGCATGCGCGATTTGCGGGTATTCCACAAACTCATGTCGCTGGTGACCATTTCCGAGACTACTAGCCCCGCGCCCAATCGCTTGCACAGCTGACGAAAGGGTTGGTCGGTGACGCCCGCCATCGGGGCGAGAATCAAGCCGTTGTGTAATGTGTATGGACCGATGCGTACCGCCGACATAGGACTTCCCTGTTGTGGGGCCGGATCATGAGAGTTCGAAAAAGGGTTGGCATGATACCCGCTCTCGATGACTGGATAAAGGCTGAATTGAACAAAATCTGAACAGTTATTCTGTTATCGCCAGCGGTTTGGTTCGAGCGGACGAGGCCAGAAAGCCGTCGTCGATGCAGGAGCGGTGAACCGTTTCACTCGGGAGAGTGGAAGCTCAGGCTGTAGTTCACGGCTTTGGCGCCTGGATCGAGAATATCCAGTGCAATGTGGATCGGCGTTTGCGGCGGCATTTCCACCATGCCTTCGAGGTCGCCGTTGAGATACTCGCCGGGCTTGAAGCGGCGGCTGGCAATCAGATGGCCATTGAGGTCGGCGAAGCGCAATTCCAGGAGCGGGAACGGCTGGGAGAAGGGCGCGCGGTTGTAGATGATCGCGTCGACCACCAGCGCACCGCTGAATTCCGGATGGCTGCGGACCACCAGGTTGCTGCTTTTGATTTTCGCGATGTCGACTTTAGAGGGCACGGTGCAGCCGATTTGCGGGCAAAGCTGCTGGAACCACGGGCGGTATTGGTCTTGTCGCGCCAGTTCGTCGAAGTGGTATGCCACGTATTGACCGGCCAGAGCACCGGCGCCGAGCAGGACCAACAGCAGCCAGAAAAGCCGGCGGGCCCATGGCGAGCGGCGTCTTTGCCAGTCGAGTTGCAGCGGATCGTCGGTCAGGTCCTGCAATACGTCAGCGCGAACGCCGGGTTCGTTGCGTTCGCGCCGTTTGCGCAAGGGCTCGACCGAAGGCAGGTCGTCGTCGATCTCATCGGCAGTCGTTGCCGACAAACGTTCATGAGCAAGTGGCGTGTCGAGCGGGTCGTGCAGACGCAGTTGTGGCGGCTGTTCTTCGTCGTCCAGCTCGATGGGTTCCAGCGACAACGACAGCGAAGGTTCGGTGCGGGCGCTTTTGCTCGGCTCGATAGCCGTTTCCGGCTCGTCGAGCGCATCGAGGGCGTCGAGGTTCTCGGCCGTTTGCGCACGATCGGCAGCCGATTCGCTGAACAGGCTGTCGGACCATGGCTCTTCGTCGGTATCGACGCTATCGCGACGGGCGCTGAGCGAGTCTTCGCGGTGTCGACCAAATTCAGTGGTCGGCTGGATTTCCCGCTGTTCGAGGCGGGCGAGCTCTTCGTCGAGGTCCAGAGTGTCCAGGTCCAGTTCGGCGGCGGACCATTGTTTTTGACTGATGGCCTTTGGTTCTACTGGATCCGGTACTTCAACGACGGCCGCAGGTACCGGTGCGACCGGCTCCTTGCCGGCTTGCTCAAGCAATTGCTTGGCGGCGTTGAACACCTGCAAGCATGAGCCACAGCGAACGACCCCGCGCGCCACGCTCAATTGAGCATGGCTGACGCGGAAGCTGGTTTGGCAATGCGGGCACTGAGTGACGAAACTGTCGGTCATGCGGCGATCCGGTTTATGCAGGCGTCCATTCTAGCGCCGACGGCCTGTGATGCGCACCCAGCCATCGCGATTGGCAATCGGGTCCAGATCGAAGTCCTTAGCGTAGGCGGCGGCGACTTCATCACCTTGCTCGGCGAGGATGCCTGACAGCGCCAGGCGCCCGCCGGACTTGACCAGGCCGGACAGTTGCGGGGCCAGGGACACCAGCGGACCGGCGAGGATATTGGCCACTAGCACGTCGGCCTGAACCTGCGGCAGATCTTCCGGCAGATAAAGAGGGAAGCGTTCATCGGCGATGTTATTGCGCCCGGCGTTGTCGCGGGAGGCTTCCAGTGCCTGGACATCAATGTCGGTGCCCACGGCCTCCTTGGCGCCCAGCAGCAGGGCGGCAATCGCCAGAATCCCCGAGCCGCAGCCGAAGTCCAGCACATTGCAGTCTTTCAGGTCCTGACCGTCGAGCCATTCCAGGCACAGTGCGGTGGTCGGGTGGGTGCCGGTGCCGAAGGCCAGGCCCGGGTCCAGCAGCAGATTGACCGCGTCAGGTTCCGGCGCAGCATGCCAGCTCGGCACGATCCACAGGCGCTGACCAAAGCGCATTGGCTGGAATCCGTCCATCCAGCTGCGTTCCCAGTCCTGGTCTTCGATCACTTCGCTGTGGTGTTCCGGCAACGGGCTGCCAGTTAGCAATTCCAGGTGGGCCAATACCGGGCCAGGCTCAGTGCCACCTTCGAACAAGGCCAGCAGGTGCGTGTGCGACCACAGTGGCGTGGTGTTGAGTTCCGGCTCGAAGATCGGCTGATCTTCGGCGTCCATGAAGGTGACCGAAACGGCGCCCACCTCAAGGAAAGCGTCTTCGTAGGTTTCGGCTTGTTCTGGGCTGATGGCGAGACGGACTTGCAGCCAAGGCATGGCGGGCACCTTTGAAAAATATTGATTGCAGCCTAGCGGGCTGCGAGAAGCGCGCAAGTTTACGCGAGCGCGGCGCAGATGACGACCGGGTGGCAGTGTTCTGATGTGGACAAATGTCTTGAGGCGAGAGAGGTGCGCGGCAATATTGAGAAACAACAAAGCCGCCCGAAGGCGGCTTTGTCAGGTGCAGGGTCGAAGCTTAGTGCTTCTCGCCAGCCAGCTTGTGCTCGAGGTAGTGAATGTTCACGCCCCCTTTGCAGAAGCCTTCGTCGCGGGTGAGGTCGCGGTGCAACGGGATGTTGGTCTTGATCCCGTCGACCACGATCTCGTCCAGCGCATTGCGCATGCGCGCCATGGCTTCGTCACGGGTTGCGCCGTAGGTGATCAGCTTGCCGATCAACGAATCGTAGTTCGGCGGAACGGCATAACCACTGTACAGGTGTGAATCGACGCGAACGCCGTTTCCGCCTGGAGCGTGGAAGTGCTTGACCGTGCCAGGGCTCGGCATGAAGGTTTTCGGGTCTTCGGCGTTAATCCGGCATTCCAGCGCGTGACCGCGGATGACTACGTCATCCTGGGTGAACGACAGCTTGTTGCCGGCGGCGATGCTGAGCATCTCCTTGACGATGTCGATGCCGGTGACCATTTCCGAAACCGGGTGCTCTACCTGGACACGAGTGTTCATCTCGATGAAGTAGAAGCGACCGTTCTCGTACAGGAACTCGAAAGTGCCTGCGCCACGGTAACCGATGTCGATGCACGCCTTGACGCAGCGAGCGAAAACTTCCTGGCGAGCCTTCTCGTCGATGCCCGGTGCCGGCGCTTCTTCGAGAACTTTCTGGTGACGACGTTGCAGCGAGCAATCGCGGTCGCCCAGGTGGATGGCATGGCCCTGGCCGTCGGAAAGAACCTGCACTTCCACGTGACGCGGGTTGGTCAGGAATTTTTCCAGATAGACCATCGGGTTACCGAACGCCGCGCCTGCTTCGGAGCGGGTCAGTTTCGCCGAGGAAATCAGGTCCTCTTCTTTATGCACAACGCGCATGCCGCGACCACCACCGCCGCCAGCGGCTTTGATGATCACCGGGTAACCCACTTCGCGACCGATGCGCAGAGCGGTTTCTTCGTCTTCCGGCAGCGGGCCGTCAGAACCCGGAACAGTCGGTACGCCAGCAGCGATCATGGCGTGCTTGGCCGAAACCTTGTCGCCCATCAGGCGGATGGTTTCAGCTTTCGGGCCGATGAAGGCGAAGCCGGAGTTCTCGACCTGTTCGGCGAAGTCGGCGTTTTCCGCGAGGAAACCGTAGCCTGGGTGAATGGCAGTGGCGCCGGTCACTTCGGCCGCGGCGATGATGGCCGGGATGTGCAGGTAGGAGTGGGCGGCCGATGCCGGACCGATGCAGACGGATTCGTCTGCCAGGCCCAGGTGCATCAGTTCCTTGTCAGCCTTGGAATAAACGGCGACGGTCTTGATGCCCATCTCTTTGCAGGCGCGCAGAATCCGCAGTGCGATCTCACCGCGGTTGGCGATCAGAACTTTTTCCAACTTCGCAGTCATCAAAGGCTCTCCGCGGTTCAAACGATGGTGAACAGCGGTTGGTCGTACTCAACCGGCTGGCCGTCTTCGACGAGGATGGATTCGATCACACCGCTGGTTTCAGCTTCGATGTGGTTCATCATCTTCATGGCTTCAACGATGCACAGGGTGTCGCCTTTCTTCACGGTCTGGCCGACTTCAACGAAGGACGGCGAGGTTGGCGAAGATTTGCGATAGAACGTACCGACCATTGGCGAACGGGCAACGGTGCCGTTCAACACAGGTGCGGCTGGAGCAGCAGGGGCGGCAGCAGCCGGAGCGGCGGCAGCGGCAGGCGCGGCAGCCGGAGCCGGCATTGGAGCCGGTGCGTAGTACTGCTGAGCCGGGGTCTTGCTATGGCGGCTGATGCGTACGGACTCTTCGCCTTCCTTGATCTCGAGCTCGTCGATGCCGGACTCTTCCAGCAATTCGATCAGTTTCTTAACTTTACGGATATCCATGAATCATCAACTCCCAAGGGTCGGTCAGGGGCGGTTAACTTGTTGTTCAAGCTGTTCCAGGGCGGCCTCCAGGGCCAGTCGATAACCGCTGGCGCCAAGGCCGCAGATCACTCCCACCGCTACGTCCGAGAAGTAAGAGTGATGGCGGAAAGGTTCGCGTTTGTGCACGTTAGACAAATGCACTTCGATGAATGGGATGCTCACCGCCAGCAGCGCGTCACGTAATGCGACACTTGTATGTGTAAAAGCTGCCGGGTTAATCAAAATGAAGTCCACGCCTTCGGTGCGGGCGGCATGGATGCGGTCGATCAATTCGTACTCCGCATTGCTTTGCAGGTGCAGCAAATGGTGGCCGGATTCGCGGGCACGGCGTTCCAGGTCCTGGTTGATCTGCGCCAGCGTGGTAGCGCCATAGGTGCCCGGTTCACGGGTGCCGAGCAAGTTCAGGTTGGGTCCGTGCAGAACGAGTAGCGTCGCCATCGGCGGTTCCTTTGTTATCTGTGTGCATTTGTCAGAACCCGGCGACTATGCCGCAAAGACTTTGTGACTGTCCAGTTCTCTGCAATAGCCAGCACGATTACCGATGTTTGCGCGAAATATGTGACTGCTTGATTAAATCCGGTCATTCGCTTTGGCGACACGTTCGGCGAAGTCCCCGGCGTTGATCTCGCCAATGACCCGCACATCGGCGCGTTCGACGCCGTCCTTGCCGAAAAACATCAATGCGGGAGGACCGAACAACTTGTAGCGGTCGAGCAGGGCGCGTTGTTCGGCGTTACTGGCGGTGATGTCGAAGCGGATCAGCCGATAGCCTTTGAGACGTTCGACGACGATCGCATCGCCGAGCACTTCATGTTCGATGACTTTGCAGCTGATGCACCAGTCGGCGTACCAGTCGAGGAGCAGCGGAGTGCCGGAGGCGCGGGCTTCGGCGAGTACGCGGTCAAGGTCTGGCGGAGTGCTGATGGTTTGCCAGGCGTTAGGGTTCTGCGTTGGTTCGTTGCCAGCCACCATGCGCGGCTGACCGATCGGGTTGAACGGATCGGTCTGGCCACTGAATGCGCCGTACCAACAGGCCAGCGCATAAAACAGCAGGAACATCCCGAGCAGTTGTCCAAGGCGTTTGCGTGGTGGTTTGTAGACGAACTCCAGCGCGCCCATGAACAAGCCGACGCCGCCGGCCAGCAAACCGATCAGCAGCAAGGTGATTTGTCCTGGCATGACTCGACTGAGTAAACCGATCGCCAACCCAAGCAGTAACACGCCAATCGCGTTCTTCACATAGATCAGCCACGGTCCGCTTTTCGGCAACCACGCAGCACCGCCGGTGGCCACCAGCAACAACGGCGCACCCATGCCGAGGCCGAGCATGAACAGTTTCAAACCACCGCCCAATGCATCGCCGCTGGCGCTGATGTACAGCAGTGCACCGGCCAGCGGCGCCGAGACACAGGGCGAAACCAGCAGGCTGGACACCACGCCCAGCACCGCCGCACCCCACAGTGAACCGCCTTCGGTACGCCCGGCAATGCGGTCCAGTCGACTGCTGATCGCATGCGGCAACTTCAGTTCGAAAACACCGAACATCGCCAAGGCAAACAGCGCAAAAAACATCGCGAACGGCACCAGCACCCAGGCCGACTGGAGGCGCGCTTGCAGGTTGAGTTGCGCGCCGAACATTCCCATCAGCGCGCCAAGCAATGCAAAGCAGATAGCCATCGGCAGCACATAGGCCAAAGAGAGATTGAATCCGCGCCAACCACCGACCTGGCCGCGCAGCACCACGCCGGAAAGGATCGGCAGCATCGGTAATACACAGGGGGTAAAGGTCAGGCCAAGGCCTGCGAGGAAAAACAGCGCGAGTTCACGCCAGCCCCAATCATGGGCTGTCGTTGCGCCGTCGCCAGCGATGCTCAGGCGCTCGGTTTCCGGTGGATAGCACAAGCCTTTGTCGGCGCAGCCTTGATAGGTCACGGCCAGGGTGAACGGGCGTTGATCGTTGCGGGGCAGTTCTACGTCGAGAATGCCGTGATAGACCTCGACATCGCCGAAGTACTCATCGTGCTTTTTTTGTCCGTCAGGCAATTGCGCAGTACCGAGGACGACATCGGCCGGCTCGGCGCGGAACTGAAAGCGGTGGCGGTAGAGGTAGTAGCCTTCCGTGGCGACGAAGCGCAGTTTGATCGATTGTGGCGTGCTTTCTACCAGGCTCAACTGAAAGGCTTCGCGCACCGGCAGGAAGTCGGCGCTGTTGTTGATCGAGCCCAGGGTCGAACTGGGGCGGCTCTCCAGCAACCCGGCGGCGGTGACCGGCAGGGCGAATACTAAAAGCAGCAGGCAAAGCAAACGGCGCATGACAATCTCGCGTATCGGAATTGGAGGGATGATAGCGGACGTCGGGCCGGTGTGCAGTGCGGGTAGTTTTATGGTGAATGTTTCGACGCCATCGCTGGCAAGCCAGCTCCTACGGGTATGGTGTAGTCCTGTAGGAGCTGGCTTGCCAGCGATGGCGATCTTTCAGACGCGGAAGGCTTGGACGGCTGTGTGTAAACGCCCGCCCAACACCAGCAGGTTCTCCCCTTGCTCGCGCCCCTCACCAATGCGCAGCAAGTTATCCCCACCCAATTGATGGATTCGCTCACTGTGGTCGCGGATCTCACTGACGGCACCACTCTGCTGAGCGGTGACATCGGCGATGCGCACCGCTGTGTCGGAAATGGTCTGGATTGCCCCGACGATTTTATCCAGAGCGCCGTCAGCTGCTTGCGCCTGGTTGGCGGTGGCTTCGGCATGTGCGACCTGGGCGCGCATCCCTTCGACCGATTGCCGCGCGGCGCTTTGCAGGCCTGCGATCAAATTCTGAATCTCGGCAGTGGCGCCGGCGGTGCGTTGCGCCAAGGAGCGCACTTCTTCCGCCACCACGGCAAAACCACGGCCCATTTCGCCGGCACGGGCCGCTTCGATGGCGGCGTTCAAGGCTAGCAGGTTGGTCTGGTCGGCAATCGATCGGATCACGGTTAACACACCGCCGATGGTCGCGGACTCTTCGGCGAGGTGTTCGATCATCTGCGCATTGCCTTGCACTTCACCCACCAGCGCATGAAGGCCGGTGAGACTCAGGCCGATGACTTTCTGTCCGTGCTCCACGGCCAGCCCCGCATGGCGGCTGGCATCGGCCGCCTGGCTGGCGTCGCCGGCCACTTGCTGGATGGTGGCTTCCAGTTCGCCGAGGGAATCGCGGATCAGCGCAGTGTCGCCAGCCTGATGCTCGGCGCCGCTGTGCAGGTCGTTGCTCAATTCGGCCAGGGTTCGGCTGCTGCCGGCGACCTGTTCGGCATTGAGGCGAATGGTCCCCACCAAGTCCACCAGATAAGCCCGCAGGCGATTGAGCGAGGCCTGGATGTCATGCAGTTCGCGGTTGCTCTTGCCCAGTTCGATGTCCCGGCTGAAGTCGCCCTCGGCCCAGGTCGAGAGGGCCGGCGCCAGGTTGGTCAACGTCCGCGCCAGGCGCCGTTGCAGGGTGTCGATGAGCAAGGCGATCAGCAAGATCAGGCCGATCATCACGCCCTGCATCAGCCGCACTTCGCTCTGGATTTGCCCGTGCTGGGCACGCACCACCGGTTCGAGACCGGCGATGGCCTGCTGCACCGCAGTGATTTTCAGATGCGTCGCGGCGCTGAGATCGGTGCGTTTCTGGATTTGCTCGCGAGTGCGCGCCAGTTCCGCCGGATAGCGAGTGAGCAGGCTGTTCAGCTCACGCTTGAAACCTACGCCGGCGTCTTCCGCGACGGTTTTCTCGGTGTTTTCCAGGCCCATCATCGCGGCGAAATCATCGGTGTTCGATTCGCTGCTGGCGGCCACGCCGAGCAACGGCAAGGCGTCCAGTTGTCCAGCCTGGGTGCGGATGTTGGCGACTTCGCGCTCGACGTCGGCGGCCAGTTCGCTGCGACCGCTGCTGACCAGTTTGTCCCGGGCCAGCGACAGTTTGCCCAAATGCTGGGACGCGGCGAGCAGCGGTGTCAGGTATGTTGCGTTGCCACTGGCGTACTGGCTGAGTTGATCGAGGCTGGCGCCGAGCTCTCGTTCGGCCTGCAGCAACAGGGCTTGCGGGTCGCCCGCCAGTTTTCCGGCAGCGAGCAAATCGGCTTTGCTGAATTCGCCCAGGTTTGACAGGCTCGGGCGCAAGGTTTGCGCCAATGCCGGCGGTAGTTCGCCGAGTTCTTTTTGCAGGCTGTCGATGGCCTGGCTGGCGCTGCTCAGGCGCAGGGCATCGCCGCTGGCGAGGTAATCCTCGATATTGCGTGCCACTTCATTTTGAAACTGCTGGGACAGGCCCAGGTAACGCTCCATTAACAGATAGGGGCGTTCGAGGGCCTTTTGCGACCACCAGAGCGTGGCGCCAAGGGCCACGCACACGGCAACTAAAAGGAGGGTGTTGAGATTGGTCAGCAGCTTAAGGCGCATTGCGGTCTACCAACGGCAGAATGGTAAGCGCCTGAAGTTATTGCGTTTCTGTTACAGGGTTATGACTGAATGGGTCGTTTGCGATGAAAAAGTGGCACTTTGCTTTGATGCCCCATCGGCTTGTACGCGATTACGCCCGGCGCCTTTTGCCCGATACAGCGCTTCGTCCGCCTGACTGGCCATTAACAGGCTGTCGGAGTTTTCGCTCATTTCCACCACGCCTGCGCTGAAGGTGCACCACAAATCCTGCGGTTGGGCAGGGTAGTGAATCTCGGCAAAGCGCTGCCGGATTTCATCCAGCACGGCGTAGGCCGCTTCGAGGTCGGTGTCGGGCATGACGATGGCGAACTCTTCGCCGCCGTATCGGCCAATGAAATCGGTCTTGCGCAACCGCTGCTTGAGAAACAGCGCCAGGCTCTTGATCACCCGGTCGCCCATGGGGTGGCCGTGGCTGTCGTTGACCCGTTTGAAGTGGTCGATGTCGAGCATCGCAAAACTCAGCGGTTTGCTCTCGCGGCGGGCGCGGAACGAGCAGTCTTCGAGCAATTGCAGGATGTGAGTATGGTTGTACAGGCCGGTGAGGCTGTCGCGGACCATGCGCGCTTTCAGGTTACGTGCCCGTGCCGCGCGGTTGCGCACCGTGGTGATCAGGTGCCGGGGCTTGATCGGTTTGGTCAGGAAGTCGTCGCCACCCTCGCTCATGGCGTCGAGTTGCTTGTCCAGGTCATCTTCGGCCGACAGGTAAATGATCGGCACGCTGACATAGCGGTCGTTGTGCCGGATCACTTTGGCCAGTTCCGTACCGGTGCAGGCTGGCATGTACATGTCGAGAATGATCAGGTCCGGCTGGAAATCCGCCAGCTCGGCCATCGCCTGGATCGGCTCGATCAAGGTGCGGGTCACGATCCCTGCACTATTAAGCAGACGCTCGGTGTGCAAGGCCTGGGCGCGGGAGTCGTCGATGATCAGCACTTTATAAGGTTCGTACTGGGCGACGCAGGTCAGGACCTCGATTTTCTCCAGCAGGCTCGACGCTTCGAGGGTGCCGGTGAGGAACTCCTGGCCGCCGGCGCGCACGGCGGCGAGGCGCGTCGGGGTATCGGTTTCGTGCAGGCTGAAAAATAGCAATGGCAATTGATGGTCAAGGCCTTCCTGGGCTTCGGCGGCCAGTTTCAGGCCGACGCCAGGACCGCTGAAATCCACGTCCATGACGATGGCGGCGGGCAAACGTTCGATCATCGAGGAGCGAAATGCGGCCACGCTGTCCAGGGACTGGGCACTGAGACCGAAGAATTCCAGTTGTTTGGCCAGGCGCTCCCCGCGATCGTAGTCCTGCAGCATCACGTAGATCGGCTTGCGCAGGGGCGGCAGGAAGGTTTGGTCGAGCTGATCGCCATGTCGCAGGCCGGTGCGCGACAGGCGCTGCATCAAGCGATTGAGGTCGGTGATCAAGCTGCTGCTCAAGCGCCCACGGTTGGCGTCGACAGCGACCAGCGACTGCCCGATGTGATGGGCCAGTTGAACGTGTTCCGGTTGTTCGAAACGCTCGGCGAAACGTAGCAGGCGCAGGTTAGCCTCGCTCAATTCCGCTAAATCGGTGGTTGACCACTCACTGCGTTGCAGGCGCTGCCATATCTCAAGTATCTGACGTGCCTGATGAATTACCCGCTGGGCAAAGTGGTGCTTGAGGCGCTCGCGGCTGGGATCTTCTGGCTCGGTCATATCCTGACTACTAGTTAGGGTGCAAGCTGAGGTCGAGTGGTGGCTCTATGCTAGCACCTCTTTCCGGTTACATGAGAGCTGTACGTTAATAATCTGCCCGGCAAGCGCATTCAGTTTCTGACTGCTCGGTCTGTAATCGAATGGTAATTCCTGCTCAAGGCTGGTGGATTGGGGGTTTCAGGAGTTTTCTGGCTTGCCACGTGGTGATTTCCGAGTGGGCGGCGAACTGCGTCTGTCAGGATTTTCTGATTTTTCGTCAACAGGATTCGGACGGGATTTATGGCTGGTAGGGTCAGGGATTCCCTTAGAAGACATCCGCCAGCCATGACCCAGTGTTTCAAGGAATACCCCAGCGATGATCTTCGTCTAAATCAAAACAGCACGCTTGTTGTTGATTGTGAATGCAAAGAGGTTCGGCTTTATGGCAGCAAGACGCAGGTCACTGACGTGCCGATCCTTACCTGCGCCTGCCTTTGGCGGATCTATCAGCAAGAGGCTGAAAAGATCGTAGCGCCAGAAGGTGTATTGATTGCAGATCCAGTGGAGCGCAACCGCGCGATCAACGCCGCTTATGCCCGCTTGTGGCTGCACGACTCGCGTTTTCAATGGGCCGGGCTGGCGGCGTTTGCCTCCAAGCAGGTTGGCTGCGGATTGCTGCATGCGGCGGACAGCGTTGAGCGCATACGCGACGAGCGTGAGGCTCGACAGCGATTGCGCGATGGCCGTCGAGAGCATGGATTGCTGACGCCGCACAGGATGTCTGAACAGGCGCAAACGCTGCGTGACTATAAAGAGGCGGATGCACGCAATCCTGTTCCTTCGGTGGATTTCCATTTGCCGGGGGAGGAGTTGTCGCTGGTGCAGCAGCAATTCCGGTATGTGCACGACATGATGGCCTTGGGGAACACCACGCTGTTTCTGGATGTATTTCCGTTGCATGAGTTTTATGCGAAGCGGGGGTTGAAGGAGTTGAGGCGGTGTTTGCTAGCACGGGCAGGTATCTATGGGCATCCAAAGTTCCCGGTGCTATGGCCAGTGGGGCAAAAGACAGCCCAGTTCGGAGTGGCTCACGCGGAAATCTTGCGGGCTTTTGAGGCAATAGAGACAGGCAACATTGCCGGGAGCGTGGAGCATCTGGCGTTGCATGAGCAGAAAAATATACTTCAGCCCACAATTTACCAGGACCAGCAATTGGTGGCTTTGCTGCGTGGCAACCACGCTTCCTACGTCACTGGTTTTCCCTCGGGCGTTGCCCAGGCTATCGAGTTGACGCTTACCAGCCAATGCCAGCGTGTCGAGGATGGGCGGACTATCGGCTTTGGCAACAATCCACTGGCGGACTTGTCAGACATCCAGCAACGAATGCCATTCGTGCTACAGGCGGCCGCGCGGTTTGATCAGATGCTCAGTGACCACAATCGTAGTGCCTTGGAGCAGTCGATCAACGAGATCGCAACCAGCGGCAGCGGGTTATGAACTTGCGACTTCGGTTGTTTGGTTGGCGTTACGGTGCCTGCCTCTTACTTTTGGCATTCCTAATATGGGCCGCCATTTATCAACTGACGCAACCCCTGTGGGATGAGCCAGAAGTCGTTCTGAAAATGGGAGGGACGTATGAAGAGCTGCGTAAACGCTCTTCTGCCTCCTTTAGCCCGGAGATGCGCGGGCATATCTGGTTCGGCATTCCCATGACCGATGCGAGATTGCGATTCGTCGACCCTCAGTTCGGGTTCACCACACCCTCGGCGCGATTTTTCACTGTCAACTTTGATGACAATGTCATTTACGGCATCCGCATGTCTCCGCAGGTCGAACCACTACTGATTGATGACGCCCTAAAGGTGGTCCTCGATCTGCAAGCCCAATGGCGGGAAAAAGGATGGGTGGCAAAGGGGGTGCGAAACAACCCCACGATCTCCGATAGCCCTGAATGGCGTGCCTATCTGAGGAAAGGGATTTTGGCGGGGATATCTTATTGGCAAGCCGACGATAAGTATCAGGCGATGCTATTGCTGGGGCGCTTCGACGACTATAGAAATCCCGCTGAAGAGCGCTACCTAATCACGCTTGTACTCGCCAAGCCCTGGATTCCATTCGACGAAATTGAAGACATGTACGATGAGCACCATCACTTTCCGCCCCCTCAACCCAAATAAAAAAGGAGCCCCACCATGCCAACCCCCGCGTTCATGACCCTCCACGGCGAGCGACAAGGCCTCATCAGTAAAGGCGCCTTCACCCAGGCGTCAGTGGGTAACGTGTACCAGTCGGGGCGTGAGGACCAGATCATGATTCAAGCCCTGAGCCACGGTATTTTCGTGCCCAGGGGATCTGGAAGCGGGCGGCGGATGCACAAGCCCTTGATCATTACCAAGGCCATCGACAAGTCGTCGCCGCTGATCAACATTGCATTGTGTTCCGGGGAGTTGCTCAGCAAGTGCCGCATCGAGTGGTATCGCACGTCGGCTCGTGGAACGCAGGAGCATTTCTACACGATGGAGTTGGAGGACGCGCTGATCATCGGCGCCGAAGTGCTCATGCCGCATTGCCAGGACCCTGACAGCGCTCACCTGACTCAATTGGAAAAGGTCCACTTCAGCTATCGGCGAATCTATTGGCGACATGAAGTGAGTCGAACCATGGGTTCTGACGAATGGAGTGGAGAGTCGCAGGGATGAGGCTGGTCAGGGCGCTTTATCTGTCGACGTGGGAACGCCGACACGCCTGTTCCAGCGAACAAGCGTTGGATCACGTCCGGCAGGCGTTACACGATCGGCAACCCATTGAAGGCCTGGATGAGTTGCGCGCCGGCTTGTTGATCGATATCGACAGTGAGGTGCTGGAGCAGCTTGAGCGGGGCGAGTGGTGCCTGATCAGCGCTGAAGCCGAATTTGGCGACTGGACGGCGCCGCTCTTCAATCAACGAGTCCTTCAGTTGATGAAAAATCCACCGGAGCAGACCTCCAGAGCGCCAAGAGTTTTTCGTCTTGTCGAGAGCGTCACGGGAGAGCCCATGGCGCAACGTCGATACATGGCGACGGTTAACGGAGAGGCGACCGAGCGCAGAACCGACGTACAAGGCATCGCCCATCTGTTTGTGGAGGCCGATGTGTCGCAGATTTCAATGGATGTCATCGGCGTTTAGTGGCGGCATGGACGCTTGAGTTCGCGGATAACGGTTGCCGCAGTGTCTGGCGCTATTTTTCGGGATAAGCCCAACGGCGGGTGCCGGGCAAAGGCACGTTGTTGTATGGTTGTGGTCGAACCGATGAACTCAAGTGATTGAAAGGATATCGCCATGCTGGACTGGAAGAACCGCGCCGGTAGCGCGCCTGAACGTGCCGCTGAACCGAAATCGGCTACCCGCAGTTATCTGGGCGGCCTGTTTTTCAGCCGGGCGCTGGCCACGCTGATTGGCTTCTACCTGCTGGTGACGATTGCTCTGGGGTGGTATTGGAGCGACGAACCTTCCCTGTTTCCGGTTCAGCAGAACGCGCAGATGGCCGCCGAACGAGACGGCAAGCAGATGGTGGTCGGCTACACCACGGTGGAAACCCTCAAGAGTGTCGCCGGTACTCTGCTGAACAAACCCGGTGGCTACATTTCCAACGACCGCCTCCCGCCAGGCTTGTGGATGGACAACATGCCGAGCTGGGAGTATGGCGTACTGGTGCAGGTGCGCGATCTGAGCCGTGCACTGCGCAAAGACTTCGCCCGCTCGCAATCACAGTCCACCGAAGACGCCGACCTGGCCAAGGCCGAGCCGCGCTTCAACTTCGACAATAAGAGCTGGGTGCTGCCGTCCAGCGAGTCCGAGTTCCAGGAAGGCATCAACTCTCTGACCCGTTACCAGACCCGTCTGTCCGATCCGAACCAGAAGAGCGCGCTGTTCTACGCCCGCGCCGACAACCTGAACAACTGGCTGGGTGATGTCGGGACTCGTCTCGGTTCGCTGTCGCAACGGCTGTCGGCCAGCGTTGGCCGAGTCAAGCTCAACACCGCTCTGAAAACCGAAGTCGTGGCGCCGGGGCAGGTGCCGCAGGTTGACGAAGAAATCGTCGAGACCCCGTGGCTGCAGATCGACAACGTGTTTTACGAAGCCCGCGGCCAAGCCTGGGCCTTGTCCCACTTGCTGCGCGCCATTGAAGTCGACTTCGCCGATGTATTGGCCAAGAAAAACGCCACGGTCAGCGTGCGCCAGATCATTCGTGAACTGGAAGCGTCGCAGGAGCCGGTGTGGAGCCCGATGATCCTCAATGGCAGCGGCTTTGGCGTGCTGGCCAACCACTCGCTGGTCATGGCCAACTACATTTCCCGCGCGAATGCGGCGGTGATCGATTTGCGTCAACTGCTGAATCAGGGCTAAGCCATGGTCGATAGCGCCAAAGAGGCTGCCCATCGGGCGGCCTCGGATGCCGAACAGATCGCCTGGGTCGACGAGCAGGATCATCTGCTCGGTGCCCTGGTCCGTTCCGACCTGCGCGAGCGCGGGCTGATCGGACGCGGTACCTACATTATGTTGTTCAACTCTGCCGGTGAGCTGTGCGTGCATCGGCGCACCCTGAGCAAGGCGATTTACCCCGGGTTCTGGGACGTGGCGGCGGGCGGTATGGTGCTCGCCACCGAAACCTACGCCGAGTCGGCGGCCCGGGAGCTGGAGGAGGAGTTGGGTGTGAGCGGCGTGGAACTGGTCGCCCATGATCATTTTTTCTTCGAGGACACAGGCAATCGCCTTTGGTGTTCGGCGTTCTCGGCGGTATGGGACGGCCCGTTGATCCTGCAACCGGAAGAGGTGCTGGAAGCGCGTTTTTTACCGATCGATGACGTGCTTCGGGAAATCGAAGAAAAGCCTTACTGTCCGGACTCCCTGGCAGCGTTGAAGCGGTATCTTCGAGCCCGAGGCAAGGACGTCGCAAAAGCGCTATAAATTGGCGCCGATTGGCTCTTAGCAATCGGCGTTTTTGCCGTTACACTGCGCGACCTTTTCAAGCTGAGCCAGCATTGCCTGGCTCAGTAGCGCTGCCCCTGCCTGAGTGGGGCTTCGCGGTCGATGGCCTTCCCGAGTGCCGCGACCAGTCTTTGTCCTCCCAAGAGGATTGCCGGTGGCCAAAAAAGCCGCATCCTTCGCCGCCCTTGGTGGCCTGGTATTTTCCACCGACGCAGGTCGTCATTGCCCGGAATGCAGTAAACCGGTGGACGCCTGCATCTGCAAACAGACCGTAATCCCTGCCGGCGACGGCATTGCTCGCGTGCGTCGTGAAAGCAAAGGGCGTGGCGGCAAGACGGTGACCACTATCACCGGCGTGCCGTTGGCCGAAGACGCGCTCAAGGAACTGGCGACCACGTTGAAGAAACGCTGTGGCACCGGTGGAGCGTTGAAAGACGGGATCATTGAAATCCAGGGCGATCATGTCGAGCTACTCTTGGCTGAGTTGATCAAGCACGGTTTCAAAGCGAAGAAGTCCGGCGGCTAGCAGCCTCTGTGAAAACCACCCGCGACATGATCCAGCCTGTTTTGCCTTCAGGCCTGGCGTCGTCACTATGGTTTTCACAGAGCCTGTTCATGACCGGTTTCTAAACTCACTGCGGTCGGCGAGGTCTATCCCCTCGTTGACGAACCGTCATTTTCATTCTTTAGACTGCGCCGGCCTGAATCCAGGCGACGCACTATGACTTCTTTATAGGGGACTTCGATGTCCGTACGACGCACACGCAAAGACGATGGCAGCCAATGGACAGTTGCGGACAGCCGCAGTGTTTACGGGATTCGCCATTGGGGGGCCGGGTATTTCGCGATCAATGATGCCGGTCGCGTCGAAGTTCGTCCGAACGGTCCGAGCAGCTCGCCTATCGATCTGTTCGAGCAAGTCGACCAGTTGCGCAAGAGCGGCCTGTCGTTGCCGTTGCTGGTGCGTTTCCCGGATATTCTGCAAGACCGCGTGCGTCAACTGACCGGCGCGTTCGATTCGAACATCGAACGCCTGGAATACCAGAGCAAGTACACCGCGCTGTACCCGATCAAGGTGAACCAACAGGAAGCGGTGATCGAGAACATCATCGCCACCCAGAACGTCTCCATCGGTCTGGAAGCCGGCTCCAAGCCTGAGCTGCTGGCTGTGCTGGCCCTGGCGCCGAAGGGCGGCACCATCGTCTGCAACGGCTACAAGGACCGCGAGTTCATTCGTCTGGCGCTGATGGGCCAGAAGCTTGGCCACAACGTATTTATCGTGATCGAGAAAGAATCCGAAGTCGGCCTGGTGATCGAAGAAGCGGCCTCGCTGAAGGTCAAGCCGCAGGTCGGTTTGCGCGTGCGACTGTCGTCCCTGGCCTCGAGCAAGTGGGCGGACACCGGTGGCGAAAAATCCAAGTTCGGTCTGTCGGCGGCGCAACTGCTGTCGGTGGTCGAGCGTTTCCGCGCGGCCGGCCTGGATCAGGGCATTCGCCTGCTGCACTTCCATATGGGTTCGCAGATCGCCAACCTGGCGGACTACCAGCACGGCTTCAAAGAAGCGATCCGCTACTACGGCGAGCTGCGCAACCTCGGCCTGCCGGTGGATCACATCGACGTTGGCGGTGGCCTGGGCGTGGACTATGACGGCACGCACTCGCGTAACGCCAGTTCGATCAACTACGACATGGACGATTACGCCGGTGTCGTGGTCGGGATGCTCAAGGAGTTCTGCGACGCGCAGAGCCTGCCGCATCCGAACATTTTCTCCGAAAGCGGCCGCTCCCTGACCGCGCACCACGCGATGCTGGTGATCCAGGTGACCGACGTCGAGAAACACAACGACGACGTGCCGCAGATCGAAAACAAGGACTCGCTCCCGGAAACCGTGCAGTGGCTGGTGGACCTGCTGGGTCCGACCGACATCGAGATGGTCACCGAAACCTACTGGCGCGCCACGCACTACATGAGCGATGTCGCTGCCCAATATGCCGACGGCAAACTGACCCTGGCCGAAAAAGCCCTGGCCGAGCAATGCTACTTCGCCGTGTGCCGTCGCCTGCACAACTCGCTGAAGGCGCGTCAGCGTTCCCACCGCCAGGTGCTGGACGAACTCAACGACAAGCTGGCCGACAAGTACATCTGCAACTTCTCGGTTTTCCAGAGCCTGCCGGACACCTGGGCCATCGACCAGGTCTTGCCGATCATCCCGCTGCATCGCCTCGATGAAGAGCCGCTGCGCCGCGCGGTGTTGCAGGATCTGACCTGCGACTCCGACGGCAAGATCAACCAGTACGTCGACGAGCAGAGCATCGAGACCAGTTTGCCGGTGCACGCGTTGAACGAAGGCGAGGATTACCTGCTGGGCGTGTTCCTGGTCGGCGCCTACCAGGAAATTCTCGGCGACATGCACAACCTGTTCGGTGACACCGACTCGGTGAACATCTACCAGAACGCTGACGGCAGCGTGTACCACGCCGGTATCGAAACCCACGACACCATCGAAGACATGCTGCGTTACGTGCACCTGTCGCCGGAAGAGTTGATGACCCACTACCGCGACAAGTGCGCCAACGCGCGCATCAGTGCCAGCGAACGTACGCAGTTCCTCGACGCGCTGCGCCTGGGTCTGACCCGTTCCTCTTACCTCTCTTCTTGAGGTAAGCCTCGCTCTCATCAGGCTGTCTGAAAATTTACCGTTCACTGCGGAAATTTCAGATGACCTGGTGCGGCGACTCTCTTTTTCCAAGCGAATCTGCCTACATCCTCGGCAATCCATGCCATTTGGTCTTCTTTTCGCGTAGGCCATTTCCTAAGTTGTACTTCACCTCTCTACTCGGCGATGTCTCTCGGCGAGAATCCCCGGCCGCCCCTCCTGTAGAGAATCGCCGATGTTCGATCCAGTCAACGAACCTTCATTTCGTCTGGACGTAGCAGGTCTGTCCGATACCTTCGAGGTCCTGGCTTTTAGCGGTAAAGAAGCCATCAGTGAGCCTTTCGTGTTCGATGTGGACATGCTGATCGAGGACCCGACGCTCGACCTTGCCAGCCTGTTGTACCGTTCGGCTTCGTTGCACTTCGGGCCAGCAGGAAACAGCGTCCACGGACAATTGCATGAACTGGTCCAGCGTGACCATGGTTCGCCAATCAGGCTCTGCAAGGTTCGTATGGGGCCAAGGCTGTCTTGTCTTTCCCAGCGTTTCAGCGAGCGGATTTTCAGTTCGCGCTCGGTGCCGCAGATTCTCGACCAGGTGCTCAAGGAGCACGGCATCACCGGCCACGATCGACGCTTCGAACTGGATGGCGATTACCCGCTCCGCGATTTCTGTACGCAGTATCGGGAATCGGATCTGCAGTTTGTACAGCGCCTGTGCGCCCAGGAACGACTGCACTACCACTTCGAACACCAGGCGCAGGGGCACTGTGTGGTGTTTGGTGACGGTCGGGGGCCGTTTCGTTCCGGCGAGATGGCGGTTTTCCAGGATGAGGGGGAGCAACCGGCGGTGCGTCGTTTCGAGGTGCAGGGCTGCCGGGATAAAACGATGCACGCTGAAATCCGCACCGATCTGGCAACCCTGCGCAGTGGCCAGCTATTGCCGCTGTCCGGCCATCCGGTTGCCGGATGGAACCAGCCATGGCTGCTGACCCATGTCGAGCATCAGGGTAGCCAGGATCCTCATACGCCATACAGCAATCAGGTGCGTGCCATTCGGTGGGACATGCCTTTTGAGTCGCCTGATTGTGTGGTCAAACCAAAAATGCACAGCCTGCAAAGGGCATGGGTGGTTGAAGTCGATGAGCCCCGGCCTGATCCGTGCAGGCCGGTGGCGGTGCAGTTTGACTGGCTTTATCAGGGCGAAGGCGCAGCACCGAGCCACTGTTGGCTGCCATTGGCGCCGGAACTGCAATCAGCATCGGGCGCGCAACTGAGTGAAGGTACAGAGGTGGTGGTCAGCTTCATTGAAGGCGATCCGGATCAGCCATTGATCACTGGTTTTTTACACGCACCCAAACGAGTTGAAGCGGCCGGCGTGGTGTCCCTGGCCCAGTCCGCAGCCGACGATTGCCCTCCTGAAGGCGTGCAGGATTGGCTGCGCTCGGGTGAGCCGTTGCTGTTGCTGTGTCTATTGCCTGGCGGTGGCAGTTTCCATCATTGCGCGCAAACCCTTTGCACTTGCCGCGCGCTGACAGGGCTGAGCCAGAGTGGTGCGACATGATCACCGCGCAGACGCCCGATGCGCGGCCGCAGTGGTTTTTGCTGGATGCAACGGGCACGCCGCAGGCAGTTGCAACCCTGCAACACCGGTATGCCAATGGTCGCTGGTGCTGGTTGTTCGAAGACACGGAGTGGAATGTGCTGCGCGAGCAAGGTCCCGTGCTGGTCGATCTGCGCACGTGTCCGCGGCTGGCTGAGGAGTGCCGGCGTGACACACAGCACTGGCGCGGTCTGTTGCTGGTCAGTGAGGCGTCGGAGTCGACGTTGCTGGCGCACTTGCGGCGCATGCTTAGCGTTTCGCTCGGCCTGCACCATCGGGCCTTGCTCAGTTATTACAACCCATACACCGCCAGTTACTTTTTCGATGGTTGCGACGCCGGGGATCTGAGTCGCTGGCTCGGACCGATCAGCCAGTTGCGCTGGTTTGGCGGGACCTGGGCTGATCGCGCGATCGGCAGTCAGGGCTGGCAGCAGCTATTCAATCCGGGGCTTGACGTCAGGCCTTTGACCATCGAGGAAAACCTCAGCTCTCGGCAGCGGGAAAAACTGCAAACCTGTTTGCTGGAGCAACATGCCTGGCACTGGAGCCGATCCACCGGGACTGACTTCACCCGCCTGTGGTCGCATGTGCAGGACGGCTTGGCGCTGGGCTTCAGCGAGCGCGCGGTGCTCGATGGCTGGCTCTGGTTGCGCCTGCAGTACCCCCATGCCACGCCAACGCAGCCGTTGGTGGGACGAACCCAGCAGGAGCGTCTTGATGGCCTGCGCAACCGCTGGCAGAACGACCAACCCTGATTTACTCCCGGTCAATGGGCGCGGGTGAACCAGCCGTCGTTCCGGCGCAGTCGCCAGGCGATGGCGCCGAGGGTCAGGCTGCGCAGCAACATGAACAGCAGAAAGGTTATCCACAAGCCATGGTTGCCCAACCCCTGCAATGCCCAGCCAAACGGCACCAGCAGTATCACCGTCAGCAGCATGCCGTTGCGCATTTCCCGGGCGCGCGTGGCTCCGATGAACAGGCCGTCGAGCAGGTAGCTCCAGACTGCTATGAGCGGCAGCGCGGCAAGGTAGGGCAGGTAGATGAACGCGGTGTCGCGCACGCTCTCAATGTCGGTCTGCATCGCGATGAACAGGTGCCCGGCGAACAGGAACAACACGGCAAAACCCAGGCTCGCCAACAGTGACCATCCGCAGGCCACCACCAGCGAACGGCGCAAGGCATCGCGGTCGCGGGCGCCGATAGCATGCCCGCACAGGGCTTCCACAGCATGGGCCAGACCGTCGAGCGCATGGGCGGTCAGCAGCAAGCCGTTGAGCAGCAGGGCGTTGGCGGCGACCGTTGCATCACCCAGGCGCGCGCCTTGCACGGTGATCAGGAAAAATACCGATTGCAGCGCCAGGCTGCGGATGAAGATGTCACGGTTGACCGCCAGCAGCGGTCGCCAGCTCTGCCAAAGCGCCAGGGCGACCCAGGCGATGTGGCCGGGGTAGGCGCGCAGGGCATGGCGGGTCATCAGCAGGCCGATCAGCGCGCCGGTCCACTCGGCGATCACCGATGCCCGGGCGGCGCCGACCACGCCCCATTCCAGGCCAAGGACAAACCACAAGTTAAGGGCAATGTTGACCAGGTTGGTGCTCAGCAGAATCACCAGCGGTGCGCGGGCGTTCTGCGTGCCGAGGAACCAGCCGACCAGCGCATAACTGGCCAGCGCCGCCGGCAGGCCGAACAGCCGTGTGTGGAAGAACTCGCGGGTCATCTGATCCAGTTCCGCCGAGGGCTGCATGAAGTGCAGCGCAACCCCGCTTAACGGTACGCCCAGTGCGCCTAGCACCACGGCCAGCCCCATGGCCAACAACAAGCCTTGCAGCAGAATCTGCCGTAACGCCGCACCATCCCCGCGCCCGGCGGCCTGGGCGGCGAACCCGGTCGAGCCCATGCGCAGAAAGCCCATGGCCCAGGCGAGAAAGGTATACAGACTGGCCCCGACCGCGACGGCGCCGAGTTGATGGGCATGGGGCAAGTGACCGATGACGGTACTGTCCACCAGTGCCACCAACGGTACGGAAATGTTCGACAGAATCATCGGCGCAGCCAGCGCCCAGACCCGACGATGGGTAGGGCGGTCGCGCCAGTCGGCAATCAGGTTGGACATGCAGGCTCCTTGGGGGAGCGGGCATTGTAGCGACACGGGTGGAATCTGCCGCGAATCATGTGGGAGATGTTGATGTCAGTGCATGATCCAGCTGAGCAGCCATAACCCCAGCATCAACCAGATGATTCCCATGATGATCGACGCATTCATGAATGCACGAATCGCCGACCACAGCAGCACCAGGCCGAGGATCAGGATGGCGATGCTGATAATTGATGTGTCCATGCCCAGGGCCCGAGACAAGCCCTCGACGAAATTGCTGCTGGCGCGGCTCACCAACTGGAACAGGCCACTGAGAGCATCGACGATGAAGCGGATAACGGAGCCAAGGGCCTGGCCGAGCCACTCGAAAAAACCTTCTACCTGCATGGAATGAGCGTCCTGATGAAAGAGGGCATGCTTGCCGGAGTCGAACCTTGGGCTATCAATCACGGCACCGAGTTCCCTGTAGGAGCTGGCTTGCCAACGATCTTGTGTGGTAGCTGCCGAAGCGCGCGACCTTTGGATTATGGCGCAAAGTTCTTCGTCGCACTTGGGCGCTTGCCTTCACTCGCCATCCCCCCGAAGCTATACGCCTTCAGGAGAGCCCGATGAACCTTGTTGAACTGACCGAACGCCTGCACGCCATCCGCGACCGTAACGACTGGCGGCACTTTCACAGCCCGAAAAACCTGGCCATGGCCGCCAGCGTTGAAATGTCCGAGCTGGTGGAGATTTTCCAGTGGTTGAGCGAAGACCAGTCACGTCAATTGCCGGCGGACAAACTGGCCCACGCGGGGCAGGAAATCGGCGATATCGTGCTGTATCTGCTGTTGTTGTGCAGCGAGCTGGGTCTGGACATGAATGAAGTGGTACGCAGCAAACTGGCCGACAGCGAACGGAGGTTCAGCTGATGAGCGACCGTCATTTCGATCAACTGGCGACCCGCTTCGCGGAAAAAATCTACGGTGGGGCGAAAGGTGCGATCCGTCTGGCGGTGTTACAGGCCGACCTGGCCGAAACCCTGCCGGACCGGCCGCTGCGGGTACTCGACATCGGCGCGGGGCTGGGTCACATGTCGCTGTGGCTGGCCCAGCGCGGGCATCAAGTTACCTTGGCCGAACCTGCTGAACCGATGCTCGAAGGCGCCCGCCAGCGTTTCGCCGAGGCCGGGCAGAGCGCGACGTTCATTCAGGCGCCGTGGCAGGAACTGCTCGGTCAGCTTACCGAACCCTACGATCTGGTGTTGTGCCACGCGGTGCTGGAATGGCTGGCCGAACCCCACGCGATCCTGCCGGTGCTGCATCAACTGACCAAAGCGGATGGCTGGTTGTCCCTGGCCTTTTACAACCGTGATGCGCTGATTTACCGCAACTTGCTCAAGGGCCATTTCCGCAAGATGCGCAAGAACGACATGGCCGGTGAAAAGCAAAGCCTGACCCCGCAACAACCCCTTGATCCACGGGAATTGGCGGCGCAACTTGAAGGTATGTGGAAGGTCGAAACACAGAGCGGCGTGCGGGTTTTTCACGATTACATGCCGGTGGAGTTCCAGGCCCGCGCCGAGCTGGTGGACTTGCTGGAAATGGAGTTGGCGCATCGCCGCCATCCAAGTTTTTCCGGGCTTGGGCGTTACTTGCACTGGATCTGCCGGCCAGTCTGATTGGAGCGCGAAATGAACATTCGTTCGGGGTTGTTGGTGATGTGCCTGGGATTGACTGCGTGTCAGGGCAGCAACCCGTACGTGGCGTCTTCCAAACCCATTCCACCTGCACCGCCGCAAGCGGCCAATACTTTCGATCGCAGCGCTTACCCGGCGCCACCGCGCGACTATGGTCGCTACCGCAGTTGGGCCTGGCTCGACGGACATCTGCCGCCCGGCACGGCGTGGGCGGACTCGGCGCAAGTCGCCGAGGCGGTCAGCAACGCCCTCGACCAACGCGGTTTGCGTCCGTTGCATGACAATCGCCCGGCGGACCTGTTCGTCAGCGCCGACCTGCGCCTGGAAACGCGCTTGCGCCAGTACCGCGATGACTATGGTTACGGTGGCGCCTACTACGGCGGTTATGGTGGCTACAACCACTACAATAACGGGTATGGCCTGTACGGCAGTGTGCCGATCATCCGCACGTATCAGGAACAAGTCGTGGTGGTGCAGGTGGACATGTTTGACGCGCACAGCGGTCAGCCAGTGTGGAGTTCCAGCGCCGAAACCAGCCAGAGCGGCAGTCAGAGTCAGCAGGCTGATGCGATTCGCAAGGCTGTAGAAAAGGCCATGTCGGCGTATCCTCCCAGTTAGCGTCAATAGATGAGAATCATTTCGCAGGTTCATGTCTTCAACCGGAGAATCATCATGTTCCGCCGTTTCGCTTTACTGGCAGTGGCCGCGCTGCTCAGTGCCTGCGCCGCCAACCAGGTCAATCATGACTTCGATGCCAGCCGCGACTTCGCCGCCTATCGCAGCTGGAGCTGGAAAGAACCCGCCCTGCAATATCGCCCCGATGACCCACGGATCAAGAGCGACCTCACCGAACAACGCATCCGTGAGTCGGTTGAAGATCAACTGGATCAACGAGGCTTGCGCCATGCGGCCCCGGGTGCCAAGGGTGATTTGAATGTGCAGACTTACCTGGTTGTCGAAGAGCGTCAGCAGCAAGTGACGACCAACTACGGTGGTGGTTGGGGCAACCCGTGGAACGGCTACTGGGGCGCGCCGATGTACAACGAAACCCGGCTGGTCAACTACAAGGTCGCGACCATCCAGATCGACCTGATCGACGGCAAGGACGGTAAGTTGGTATGGCGTGGCAGTGATGAACAAATCCTCAGCCGCACGCCGAACCCGTCGGATCGCAGTAGCGCGATACACGAAACGGTCACCCGGATTCTTGCCAATTATCCACCCGGCAGTAAGTAGCTGGAAAATCAAAAGATCGCTGCCGAAGGCTGCGATCTTTTAATGTGTCAGGCAACCGGCCGCCAATGCCCCACCATATGCTCCAGATCCCCAACCCCCACCAACCGCAAATCCCCACTGGACCCCGCCGCACTGGCCAGTAACGTCACTTCGCTGGGCAGACGCACCGGTTTCTTGAATTGCACATGAATCTCGACATTCGCCGTCGGCAGATGATCGGCCAATGCGGCCAGTGCGCGCGCCTTGTTCCATAAGCCGTGGGCAATCGCCGAAGGAAAACCGAACAGCTTGGCGCTGGCCGCACTCAGGTGGATCGGGTTGTAGTCTCCGGACACTTTGGCGTACTGCCGGCCGATGTCCGAAGGGGCTTTCCAATGGGTGACTTCGGTCAGCGGCAGTATCGGGTCCAACGCCTCTTCTACGGGCTCGCCGTCAAGTTTGACGCCGCGACAGAGCATCTGGCTTTCGGCTTCCCACAACGGCCCCAATTGATCGTCCAGGGTTGTCACCAAGTCGAACGTTGCGCCCTTGGCGTGAGGTTGCAGGTTTTGCACCTGCACGCTGACCCGAACCCGATTGACCCCGCCCATTGGGCGCAGCACGCGAATGCGGTTGCTCAAGTGAATCAGGCCCAGCAACGGGAATGGAAACGCTTTGGCGGTGAGCAATTGCATCTGCAACGCAAACGCCAGCACATGTGGATAAGTCGGTGGCAGCAGACCGTTGTCGGCAAAACCACAGACGTTGCGATAGGCCGTCAACCGCTTCGGATCGACATCGACCCAGCAACGCAAACCTGAATCGGGCAGTGTGGTGCCGGTGATTTTTCGTCGCGTCGCCGCTTGCACATACAGGCCTGGCAGGCTGGGTTCGCGGTGAAGGGTGTGCCAGTCGGTGATCATGCTCATGCCCCCAGAACGCTTTGCCCGCAGACGCGCAAGGCTTGCCCGGTGAACGCGCCGGTGCCCGGTTGCGCCAGCCAGGCTACCGCTTCGGCGACATCCTGCGGCAGACCACCCTGACCGAGCGAACTCATCCGTCGCCCGGCTTCGCGCAGGCCGAAGGGAATGTGTGCGGTCATCTGGGTTTCAATGAATCCGGGAGCCACGGCATTGATGCTGATGCCCTGTGATTGCAGTTGCGGTGCCCAGGCTTGCGCGAGCCCGATCAGCCCGGCCTTGCTCGCCGCATAGTTGGTTTGCCCGCGGTTGCCGGCGATGCCGCTGATCGACGCCAGCAAAATCACCCGGCCGTTGTCTTGCAGGGTGCCGCTGTCGAGCAAGGCCTTGGTCAGAACTTGCGGGGCGTTGAGATTGACTGCGAGCACTGCGTCCCAGAATTCCGGGGTCATGTTGGCCAGGGTTTTGTCCCGGGTGATCCCGGCGTTGTGCACCACGATGTCGATGCCGTCGGGCAACTGTGCAACCAGTTGCGTGGCGGCGTCTTCGGCGCAGATGTCGAGGGTGATGCTGCGCCCGCCGAGACGTGCGGCGAGGGCTTCGAGATCGGTTTTGGCCGGTGGTACGTCAAGCAGGATGACCTCGGCGCCATCACGGGCCAGGGTTTCGGCGATGGATGCACCGATGCCGCGTGCGGCGCCGGTAATCAATGCCTTGCGCCCAGACAGTGGGCGTGTCCAGTCCGTTACTTGGGTTTCACAAGCATTCAGGCGAACCACTTGCCCGGACACGAAAGCACTTTTCGGCGAGAGGAAAAACCGCAGCGGGCCTTCCAGTTGATCTTCGGCTCCTTCGCCGACATGGATTAACTGCAAGGTGCCGCCGCTGCGCAGTTCCTTGGCCAGCGAGCGGCTGAATCCTTCAATCGCGCGCTGGACGCTGGCGGCGAACGGATCGCTCAAGCTCTGCGGGTCACGCCCGAGAATCACCAAATGCGCGCAGTGATCGAGGTTTTTCATCAGCGGCTGGAAGAACTCGCGCAACTGCTTGAGTTGATCGGTCTGCACCAGGTGAGTGGCATCAAACACCACGGCTTTCAGTTTCGGGCCGTGGCCGGGAATCCATGCCGTCGCCATGGAGGGTTCGGTGCTGTAGCTGTAAATCGCGTCGGTCAGGCGATTGGCGAAGGCGCTGACTTTCTCCGCCAGCGGCCCGCCACCAATCAGCAATGCCCCTTCGACCGGGCGCAAGCGGCCAGCTTGCCAGCGTTCCAGGCGTACCGGTGAAGGCAGGCCCACGGCCCCGACCAGACGATGGCCGAGAGAGGAATTGGCGAAGTCGATATAGCGGTCAGACATGGAACGCGCTCCGGCAGCTGGGGTTCAAAGTGTGGACCACGAATGGCGATCAGTCGTTCGATCCACGAGATAAGGCCTACGCTTGATCACAGCAGCTTAGTTTGAACACCGGATTTTGTGGCAATGCATCCCCTGTAGGAGGGCTTGCCCGCGATAGCGATTTATCGGTCACATCCATGCTGAATGTGCTGCCGCCATCGCGGTCAAGTCCGCTCCTACAGGGATAGCTCTAACTTTTGGATGTTTATTGGGAGCTTTTCATGACTCAACTGCGCCGCGTCGCGATCATCGGCGGTAACCGAATTCCTTTCGCCCGTTCCAACGGGCCGTACGCCACCGCCAGTAATCAGGTCATGCTCACCGCCGCGCTCGAAGGTTTGATCGAACGCTACAACTTGCACGGCCAGCGCATTGGCGAAGTGGTCGCGGGGGCGGTGCTCAAGCTGTCGCGGGACATGAACCTGACGCGCGAGTGCGTACTCGGTTCGCGGCTGTCGCCGGCCACTCCGGCCTATGACATCCAGCAGGCGTGCGGCACCGGGCTGGAGGCGGCGTTGCTGGTGGCGAACAAAATTGCGCTGGGTCAGATCGACTGCGGCATTGCCGGTGGCGTCGACACCACCTCGGATGCGCCGATCAGCGTCAACGAAGGGCTGCGCAAGATCCTGCTGCAAGCCAACCGCGCCAAGTCCACCGGCGACAAACTGAAAACCTTCCTGCAATTACGGCCCCGGCATTTGATTCCCGAATTCCCACGCAATGGCGAACCGCGCACCGGGTTGTCCATGGGGCAACATTGCGAGTTGATGGCGCAGACCTGGAACATCCCCCGCGAAGAACAGGATCGACTGGCCCTGGAGAGTCATCAAAAACTGGCCGCGTCCTACGCCGAAGGCTGGCACAACGATTTGATGACGCCGTTCCTCGGCCTTACCCGCGACAACAATCTGCGCCCGGATTCGACGCTAGAAAAACTTGCCGCACTCAAACCGGCCTATGAAAAAAGTGCCAAGGGCACCCTGACGGCGGGCAACTCCACACCGCTGACCGATGGTGCGTCTGTGGTACTGCTGGGCAGTGAAGAGTGGGCCAGGGAACGCGGCTTGCCGATTCTCGCGTACATGCGCGACGGCGAGGCGGCGGCGGTGGATTTCGTCAATGGCGCCGAGGGGCTGCTGATGGCCCCGGTATACGCCGTGCCGCGTTTGCTGGCACGCAACGGCCTGACGCTGCAGGACTTCGATTACTACGAAATCCACGAAGCGTTCGCCGCGCAAGTGCTGTGCACGCTCAAGGCTTGGGAAGACGCGGATTACTGCAAAACCCGTCTCGGCCTCGATGCACCGTTAGGCGCCATCGACCGCAGTCGGCTTAACGTCAAGGGCAGCTCGCTGGCGGCGGGACACCCGTTTGCCGCCACGGGCGGGCGCATCGTCGCCCACCAGGCGAAACTGCTTGATGCGGCGGGGAAGGGGCGGGGATTGATCTCTATCTGCGCGGCGGGTGGTCAGGGCGTGACCGCCATCCTCGAACGCTGATGTTTTCTGTAGGAGCTGGCTTGCCAGCGATGGGGACGCCACATTCAACATCACTGTTGCCTGACACGCCGCTATCGCTGGCAAGCCAGCTCCTACGGATATTGCGTTGATTGATTCGAGTTGCGACATGGCCTAACGTCGGCCCTATCAGCCGTCTCGCAACATAAGGTCTGTCGATGCCGACTAACGGACAAATATCCCTCGAACGAAGCATTCCGCCTCTTACCGTCTTGCCGCGTCCGCTGTTTGCCCGGGTCGAGAGCCTGAACGCCGGTTCGTGGACTCCGCCCCATCGCCATGACTGGGTACAGTTTTCCTACGCCATCAGTGGCGTGCTCGGTGTGCACACGGCGGAGGGCAGTTTCTTCGCACCGCCGCAATGGGGTATCTGGATTCCGGCGGATCTGGAACACCAAGTGGTGACGTCGATGCGCGCCGAAATGCGCAGCCTGTACGTGCGGCGTGAGGACTGCCAGTGGGCGGACGAGCGTTGTCGGGTGCTGGAAGTGACGCCGCTGGCCCGGGAATTAATTAAAAGCTTTTGTTCGATGCCAGTGGAATATCCACAGGGCGACAGCCAGGAAGCGCGGTTGGTGAGTGTGTTACTGGATCAGTTGGCGACGCTGCCGGAAGTCGGATTTTCCCTGCCGTTGCCGCGGCATGAACGATTGCTGGGGCTATGCAACGAGCTGATCGAGAATCCCGAGCGTAACGTGACGTTGCAGCAATGGGCGGAACGATTGGGCACGTCGGAAAAAACCCTGATGCGACTGTTCCAGCGGGAAACCGGGTTGAGCTTCCGCGGCTGGCGCCAGCGTGTGCGCCTGTTATCGTCGTTGAGTTTGCTGGAGGAGGGCGACAGCGTGACCAATGCCGCGCTGGCCTGTGGGTATGACTCGACGTCGGCGTTTATTGCGGCGTTCAAAAGTCTGTTCGGGTTTACCCCGGGAGAGCTCTTCCGGCAGTGACGGCCCCATCGTTGGCAAGCCAACTCCTACAAGGACGATGCAAAAACCTGTAGGAGCTGGCGTGCCAGCGATCGACCGCGAAGCGGTCGCCGGTCAGGTACGGAACCGACGCACCAACCCGTCCAGCTCATTCGACAACCCCGCCAGACTCTGGGAATCCAGCCGCGCCGAGTTCGCCAGTTCCGCCACCAACTGCGCATCACCATGGATCTGGCTGATGTGCCGGTTGATGTCTTCAGCCACTTGATGCTGTTGCTCAGCCGCCGTGGCGATCTGGGTGTTCATGTCGCGGATCACGTCCACCGACTCGCGAATCTGCCCGAAGCTGCTGCGTGCTTCACCAATACGCGTGACCGATTGCTGCGACACTTCCAGGCTCGCATGCATCTGCTGAGTGACCTGGCTGGTGCGCTTGGCGAGGTTGCCCAGCAAACCATCGATTTCCGCCGTGGAATCAGCCGTGCGCTTGGCCAGCGCGCGCACTTCGTCCGCCACCACCGCAAAACCGCGACCTTGTTCGCCGGCCCGAGCTGCCTCAATCGCGGCGTTAAGCGCGAGCAAGTTGGTTTGCTCGGCGATCGAACGGATGGTGCCGAGGATCGACTGGATGTCGTTGCTGTCGCGCTCCAGTTGCTGCATTGACTGCGCCGACTGTTCGATTTCCTGGCTCAGGCGATCGACGCTGCTCACCGCGGCATCAATTTGCTGCTGACCTTCGCGAGCCTGACGCTGACCACTGTCGGCGGACTCGGCCGCCTGACTGCAGGAACGCGCCACTTCGTTGGCCGTGGCGACCATTTCGTGGAACGCGGTGGACACCATGTCCACGGCTTCACGCTGGCGTCCGGCCGCTTCGGCCATGTCGCTGGAAACCTGGGTCGAGCTCTTTGACGTTGCGAGGATTTTGGTCGCGGCACCGCCAATGCTCTGGATCAGGTTGCGGATCGCGGTGAGGAACTGGTTGAACCAGCTGGCCAATTGCGCGGTTTCGTCGCTGCCGCGAATTTGCAGGTTTTTCGTCAGGTCCCCTTCGCCCTGGGCAATGCCTTCCAGGCCATTGGCGACGCTGCGGATCGGACGCACGATGACGCTGGCGAAGCTGGCGCCGACCACGGCGAAGATCACCGCCAGTGCCGCCGCGATGATCGCGATCAACCAGGTCAGTTGGGTCGCCGTGCTCATCACGTCGCTCTGCTTGATCAGGCCGATGAAGGTCCAGCCCAGTTGCTCCGATGGCCAGACGTTGGCCATGTAGCGTTCGCCATTGAGTTCGACTTCAACCAGGCCTTTGCCGGCCTTGGCCAGTTGCGCATAACCCTCGCCGAGGCTGCCCAGGGCCTTGAAGTTGTGTTCCGGTTGCTTCGGGTCGACCAGCACGGTGCCGGTGTTTTCCAGCAGCATCAGGTAGCCGCTTTCGCCGAGCTTGATCTGCTTGACCAGTTCGGTCAGCTGCTTGAGCGACACGTCGATGCTGACCACGCCGCCGTTGGTGCCCAGCTTGTTGTCGATGGTACGGACGGTACTGACGTAGGACGTATCGGTTTGCGCCCAGTAATAGGCTTCGGTACGGAACGGCTTGCCCGGTTTGGCCTGGGCCGCCTTGTACCACGGACGCTGGCGCGGGTCGTAGTTGGCCAGCTTGGCATCGTCCGGCCAAGACACATAACCACCGGCGGCGGTGCCGAGAATCGCGTAGGCATAGGACGGGTGGGCGTTGCCCAGGTCCTGCAGGAAACCAAAGAGTTTTTTGTCCGCCTCACCTTGAGGAATGCTGGCGGCGTTGGCGCTCATGTAGGTCTTGAGGCTGTCGTCAGAGTTGGTGATCAGCGGTTGCTTGGCCAGGTACTCGACGTTTTGGCTGATGCCGTCGAAGAACAGTTGCATGGCATTGCTGACCTGACGGATTTCGCGACCGCTGCTGTCGACGAATTCGTCCTTGGCATCACTGCGCAAGTTCAGCACAACGAGGGTGGCGACCAGCACCACGGGCAAGCAGGCGATGATTGCAAACGCCCAGGTCAACTTCTGTTTGATGTTCATCCGCGCTCCAGATTTTCTTGTAGGCCCACGCAGTGCAGATGACTCGCGGTTTATTGGCAGCCGTAAACGTTCTAATGAACCCGGATCCGTGAGTGCGGCATCGTTATTGTTGTAGAAACGATTGTCGGACAAATCAGTTTGTCACTTAGGACTTCGGCGGCTGTCGGAGGAAATTGAGGACTGATTTGAAAAATCCTGCGAGGGGTATGAATCCGGATGTCAGCTTCTGTCACAAATGCCCTCGCATCCCTTGGATAGCAAGTGCTGCGGCCTCGGCTATGATCCTCGGCGACCGCTGACGGATCGCAGGTTTTGCTGATGAAAACGGCACATTGTGTGCATTGGCAATGTTCATAGGTCGGCACCCCCTCCCCCGATTGCGTGGATTGCCGTATAACGAATGACTTTCGCGTGTTTGGTAATAAAGGACCCACAATAAAAGCTGATGAAGACTCCAAAACGCATTGAACCCCTGATCGAGGACGGTCTGGTCGACGAGGTGCTGCGCCCACTCATGAGTGGTAAAGAAGCAGCTGTTTATGTGGTGCGCTGCGGCAACGAGTTACGTTGCGCGAAGGTCTACAAGGAGGCGAATAAACGCAGTTTTCGTCAGGCGGCCGAGTATCAGGAAGGCCGCAAGGTACGCAACAGCCGTCAGGCGCGGGCCATGGCCAAGGGTTCCAAGTTTGGCCGCAAGGAAACCGAAGACGCCTGGCAGAACGCCGAAGTGGCGGCGCTGTTCCGTCTGGCCAGTGCCGGTGTGCGAGTGCCCAAGCCGTATGACTTCCTCGAAGGCGTGCTGCTCATGGAACTGGTGGCCGACGAGTACGGCGATGCCGCGCCGCGTCTGAACGACGTGGTGCTGGAACCGGACCAGGCGCGCGAGTATCACGCGTACCTGATCTCGCAGATCGTGCTGATGCTGTGTACCGGTCTGGTGCACGGTGACTTGTCCGAGTTCAACGTGCTGCTGACGCCGACCGGTCCGGTGATCATCGACCTGCCGCAAGCAGTGGACGCGGCGGGCAACAACCACGCGTTCAGCATGCTGGAGCGGGATGTGGGCAACATGGCGTCCTACTTCGGGCGGTTTGCGCCGGAGTTGAAAAAAACCAGGTACGCCAAGGAAATGTGGGCCCTGTACGAGGCCGGTACCTTGCACCCGGCCAGTATCCTGACTGGCGAGTTCGACGAACCGGAAGAGTTGGCCGACGTGGGCGGCATCATGCGCGAGATCGAGGCTGCACGCCTGGATGAAGAGCGCAAGCAAGCGGCCCGCGCCGCTGACGATGCACCGCCAAGCAAGGCCGAAGAACCGCCTCCACCCTGGATGCAGTGAGCGGCTAAAGAAAAACCCGGCTTCGGCCGGGTTTTTTATGTCCGTCACAAAACCCTCTGTAGGAGCAAGCTTGCTCGCGATAGCGTCGGCACATTAAAAATCAAAGTGTCAGGACCTCTGCCATCGCGAGCAAGCTTGCTCCTACAGGTGTTAGGTATTAGTCGTGGGAGTGCAGCACCCCGACTCAAGATTCTTGAGAATCGGACAATCGGGCCGATGATCGCCCTGACAATGCTCAACCAGATCCTGCAAAGTATCGCGCAGCTGCCCCAACTCCCGGATCTTCTGGTTCAGCTCATCAATATGCTGACGCGCCAATGCCTTCACATCGGCACTGGCGCGCTGGCGGTCTTGCCAGAGGGTCAGCAACTTGCCGACCTCTTCCAGGGAAAACCCCAAGTCCCGTGAGCGTTTGATGAAAGCCAGGGTGTGCAGGTCGTCGTCACCGTAAACCCGGTAACCACTGTCGGTGCGATGGGCCGCCTTGAGCAAGCCGATGGACTCGTAATAACGGATCATCTTGGCGCTCAGGCCGCTGTGGCGAGCCGCTTGGCCGATGTTCATCGGTTGTCCTCCAGATCCTCGGGTTTCCAGGTTTTCAACAGTAACGCATTGCTCACCACGCTAACGCTCGACAACGCCATCGCGGCACCCGCCAGCACCGGGTTGAGGAAGCCGAAGGCCGCCAATGGAATGCCGATCAGGTTATAGACGAAGGCCCAGAACAGGTTCTGCCGGATCTTCGCGTAGGTCTTGCGACTGATTTCCAGTGCCGCAGGCACCAGGCGCGGATCGCCGCGCATCAGCGTTATTCCGGCGGCGTGCATGGCCACGTCGGTGCCGCCGCCCATGGCGATACCGATGTCGGCGGCGGCCAGTGCCGGGGCGTCGTTGATGCCGTCACCGACCATCGCCACCACGCCGGTTTTTTTCAGCGCGACGACCGTGGCGGCTTTGTCTGCCGGCAGTACTTCGGCGTGCACGTCGCTGATGCCCAGTGCATCGGCCACCACTTTGGCGCTGCCACGGTTGTCGCCGGTCAGCAGGTGGCTGCTGATGTGGCGAGCGCTGAGTTGCTGCACCGCTTGCAGCGCGCCAGGCTTGAGCGTGTCACCGAAGGCGAACAGGCCCAGCACCGTTGGCTCGGGGCTTTGTTCGATCAGCCAGGACAAGGTTCGGCCTTCGTTTTCCCACACGCCTGCCGATTCTGCCAAAGGACCGGCATTCAAACCGCATTCTTCCAGCAAGCGACGATTGCCCAGCGCCAGGCGCCGTCCGTCGAGAATGCCAGCGATGCCTCGTCCGGTCAGGGACTGGCTCTCGGTGACATCGGCCACGCTCAGTCCGCGTTCGGCGCATGCGTCCAAAACAGCCTTGGCCAGCGGGTGTTCACTGCCGCGTTGCAGCGCGCCGGCCATTTGCAGCAGGGCGGCATCATTTCCGTCGATGGCGCTCAGATGGGCGATGCGCGGAGTGCCGGAGGTCAGGGTGCCGGTCTTGTCGAACACCACCGCACGGACTTCATGGGCACGTTCCAGCGCTTCGGCGTCTTTGATCAGGATCCCGTAGCGCGCCGCTACGCCAGTACCGGCCATGATCGCGGTCGGCGTGGCCAGGCCCAGCGCGCACGGGCAGGCGATCACCAACACCGCGACGGCGTTGATCAAAGCGGTTTCGATGGAAGCGCCATACAACCACCAGCCGATCAAGGTCGCCAGTGCCAGCAGCAAAACCACCGGCACGAAGATTTGGCTGACTTTATCCACCAGTTTCTGGATCGGTGCCTTCGCCGCTTGAGCGTCCTCCACCAGTCGAATGATCCGCGCCAGCACAGTTTCCGCACCGAGTGCCTGGGTGCGCACGAGCAACCGCCCTTCGCCATTGATCGCGCCGCCGGTGACCTTGTCGCCCGGTTGTTTCGGTACCGGCAGGCTTTCGCCGCTGATCAGCGCTTCGTCGGCATGACTCTGGCCTTGGACCACTTCACCGTCCACCGGGAAGCGTTCGCCGGGTTTGACCAACACCAGGTCATCGAGGCGCAGGGCGCTGATGGCGACATCTTGCTCACGGCCGTCAATTACTTGAATCGCCCGCTCCGGACGCAAGGCTTCGAGGGCGCGAATGGCGCTGGCGGTCTGGCGTTTGGCGCGGCTTTCGAGGTATTTGCCGAGTAATACCAAAGCGATTACCACCGCGGACGCTTCGAAATACAGATGCGGCATGCGCCCGGCGGCGGTGGCCCATTCGTAGACGCTCAAGCCGTAACCAGCGCTGGTACCGAGGGCGACCAGCAAGTCCATGTTGCCGGCACCGGCGCGCACGGCTTTCCATGCCGCCACATAAAACCGCGCACCGAAGATGAATTGCACTGGTGTTGCCAACGCGAATTGCGCCCAGGCCGGGAGCATCCAGTGCACGCCGAACGGTTGCAGCAGCATCGGCAGCACCAACGGCAAGGCGAGGGCAATGGCCGCGATCAAGGCCCAGCGTTCGCGGTGCAGGCGGGTTTGTTGATTGTCGGTTGTTGGGTGTTGGGCTTCCCAGACGCTGGCGCTGTAGCCAGCCTTGGTCACGGCGCCGATCAAGATTTGCGGATCGATCTGGCCGAGCAGTTCCAAGTGCGCCCGTTCATTAGCCAGGTTGACGCTGACGCTCTTCACCCCCGGCACTTTGTTCAGCGCCCGTTCAACGCGACCGACACAGGAAGCGCAGGTCATGCCGTCAATGCTCAATTCAAGGCTCTGCTGCGGCACGCTGTAACCGGCCATTTGCACCGCCTCCATCAAGGCCGGCAGGCTGTCGACAGGCGCTTGAACACGGGCCAGCTCGGTGGCGAGGTTGACGCTGACGGCACTGGCGCCGAGCACCTTGCTCAAGGCACGCTCGACACGACCGGCGCAACTGGCGCAGGTCATACCGGCAATCGGCAGATCGAAGGTGGTGGATTCGGACATGGGTCACGCTCCCTGTAGAAGATGCCTACAGGATCAACCTTGCCATGTTGGCAAGGTCAAGCGCCAATCTGAAATTCGCCGCAATTCCAATTGTAGGAGCAAGCTTGCTCGCGATGGCGGCGGCACACTCGACATGGATGTGACTGTCAGACCGATTTCGCGAGCAGGCTCGCTCCTACAGGGGAAGGCGACTCAATATCCGAGTGCCGCAGGCTTCAAATACATCCCTTCCTGCGTCATCGCAATCCGGAACTTCAACACATCCCCGGCCTTGAGCGTGATGTTCTGCGACCCCGGCGCCAACATTCCCGGATTGCAACCGGGTGCCTGGCCCGGCAACAGTTTCAGTCGCAGCGACACATTGCCCGGCGGCAGGTTGAACGAGGTGCTTTCCTCCTGGAACAGTCGCGCCGAAAGCTGATCCTGGATATACACGCCGATCTCGCAACTCGTCGACACTTCCAGCCGCTCGCGGGAAATGACCAGCACGCCATAATCCTCCCCGGCGGCATTGGCCGAAGGCAGGGCCGCGAAAAGGCTGAGGAAGCCAAACAGGCTGAAAGCTGACCAGCGCATGGGCTGAATCTCCTGAGATCGAGTCATAGATGGACGCAGCTTGGCCGAGCGCGGCGCCGATTGCCACCCCGGCAGATCATTTCAGAACTTGACCTTGCCATGATGGCAAGCTCGACACTGCACGAAGGCATATCAAAACAGCTCATTTAAGGAGTCGTCCCATGCAAGTGTTCAATGTTGAAGGCATGTCCTGCGGTCACTGCGTCAAGGCCATCACTCAAGCCGTTCAGGCCAAGGACCCGGCCGCCAGCGTGCATATCGATTTGGCTGCCAAAGAAGTCGGCGTAGAGAGTGCGCTGACCACCGATCAGGTGATCGACGCGATCAACGAAGAAGGCTATGACGCAAGGTTGGCCTGATTTTAATAGTTAGCGTGCTATCGGAATGTTCAAGGCGTCCATGCGCGGCTAGACTGTCGGGCTGCCGACTTGCCCAACTGGATGCTTGATGAACTTCCGTACCATTCTGATTCTTGGCGCCTTGAGCGCGTTCGGTCCGCTGGCGATCGACTTTTATTTGCCGGCGTTCCCGGCGATGGCGCTGGCCTTTGGCACCGATGAACAGCACGTACAGCTGACACTCGCGGCGTATTTCCTCGGCTTGTCCATCGGACAGCTGGCCTACGGCCCGGTGGCGGATCGTTTTGGCCGACGCATTCCCTTGTTGATCGGCGTCGGCTTGTTCACCGCCGCCTCGTTGTTGTGCGCCTATGCGCCGAACCTCGACTGGTTGATCGGCGCGCGGTTCATCCAGGCGCTGGGCGGGTGCGCGGGGATGGTGATCTCGCGGGCGGTGGTCAGCGACAAATGCGATGCGGTGGGGTCGGCGAAAGTCTTTTCACAGCTGATGCTAGTGATGGGTTTGGCGCCAATTCTTGCGCCGATGTTGGGTGGATTACTGGTTAACACCACCGGTTGGCAGTCGATCTTCCTGGCGCTGACCGGGTTCAGTGCCTTGGCAGGTCTGGCCGTGGCGCTCGGATTACCGGAAAGCATGCCCGATCATTTGCCACGCCAACCCTTGTCCGGCGCGTTGCGTCAGTACGGGCGTCTGTTGAAGGACCCGGTGTACCTCGGCCATGCCCTGACAGGCGGTATCGCCATCGCCGGGATGTTTTCCTACATTGCCGGATCGCCGTTCGTCATCATCAAGCTCTATGGCATCCCGGCCGAGCATTTCGGCTGGTTCTTCGGTGTGAATGCAGCGGGCTTCATTCTCGTGGCCCAGGTCAACGCGCGGCTGTTGGCCAAGCGTGGCCCGGCGTTTCTGCTCACGCGCACCGTCTGGATTTACCTCGGTGCCGGCCTGGCCTTGCTCGCCGTCAGTGCGTTGCACACCGAACAGCTGTGGCCGTTGTTGATCCCGTTGTTTGTCTGCATCGCAAGTCTGGGTTGCATCCTGCCCAATGCTTCGGCCTGCGCGATGAACGGTCAGGGTGCGCGGGCCGGCAGTGCCTCGGCGATGCTCGGTTGCCTGCAATTCAGCGTCGCCGCTGGCGCCGCCGCGCTGGTCGGCGTCTTGCACGACGGCAGCGCCGTGCCGATGGCCATGGTCATCAGCCTGTGCGGAATTCTGGTGGTGAGTGCGGCGACGCTCACCTGGCGGTTGCAAAAAGCCCGGGCACTGGCGCAAGCCCAGGTGTAGGGACGGACTCAGCCAGCGGCGCGCTGCTGACGGTCGGGGATCTGATGGGGCGCGTGCAATCGCGCTTCAAGGGTATTGGTGAAGGCCCGCGCTTCTGCTTCGCTGCGGAAGGTGACTGCGTGTTGGTCCAAACGGACTTGCCACTGGGATTTTGCCAATTCTTTTATCAGGATCTTCATTACTGCCGGCCTCCTCAAGTAAAAGATTGTCTCGCAGAGGTTTCGATTGTAGTCCTGAATTGGATGGCAATTATGACAGCGGTCAACCTTCGGACTGACGGTGTGCAGATCAACAAGTCGCACTCCTTGTAGGAGCCCGGCTTGCCGGCGATGGCGATCCGAAGAGCGCTATCGCCGGCAAGCCGGGCTCCTACAGGTGCGTGCCTTATTAGTCCTTAGAACCCTTCCAGCACAATCTTGCCCTTGGATTTACCGCTTTCCAGCAGTTCATGGGCCCGACGCAAGTTGGCCGCATTAATGGTGCCGAAGTGTTCGCCAACCGTGGTTTTCAGCGTCCCGGCATCGATCAGTTGCGCCACGCGGTTGAGCAGTTTGTGTTGCTCGATCATGTCCGCGGTCTCGAACAGTGAGCGCGTGTACATGAACTCCCAGTGCAGCGACAGGCTCTTGCGCTTGAGCTTGGTCACGTCGAGGGCTTTCGGGTCATCGATCAGGGCCAGTTTGCCTTGGGGAGCCAACGCCTCGACCAGTTGATCCAGGTGCTGATCGGTCTGGGTCAGGCTGGCGACATGGGTGATGTGATTGAGGCCGATGCGCTTGAGTTCTTCACTCAACAGTTGGCTGTGGTCGATCACCTGATCGGCGCCAAGTTCTTTCACCCAGCTCTGGGTTTGCGGCCGTGAAGCGGTGCCGATGACGTTCAGACCGGTCAGTTGTTTGGCCAGTTGCGTGAGGATCGAACCTACACCGCCAGCCGCGCCAACGATCAGCAGGCTCTGGCCTTCATCGGTTTTGCCTTCGCGCACTTGCAGGCGTTCGAAGAGCAATTCCCACGCAGTAATAGCGGTCAGTGGCAGGGCGGCGGCTTCGGCGAACCCGAGGGTCTTCGGCATGTGGCCAACGATCCGCTCATCCACCACGTGCAGTTCGCTGTTGCCGCCAGCGCGGGCGATGGAGCCTGCGTAGAAGACTTTGTCGCCGGCCTTGAACAACGTCACTTCACTGCCGACTGCCTTGACCACGCCCGCCACATCCCAGCCCAGCACTTTTGCCACGCCACCCTCGGGCTGGACGTTCTGGCGGACTTTGGTGTCCACCGGGTTGACCGAAATGGCTTTGACTTCCACCAACAGGTCACGAGGCCCGGCAACCGGTTCTGGCAGCTCGATATCTTGCAGGGATTTTTCGTCGCTGATCGGCAGCGAGGCGTAGTAGGCAATGGCTTTCATGAAGGCTCCGCAAATTAGTAGAAGAAATCAGGCGAGGGTGCGCAGGCGCTTGAGTTCGAAGTGTTCGAGAAAATCGCCGGCCTTGGCGCGGAAGTTCTGGACGTGTGCGCTGGCATCGTGGGCTTGCAGGGCTTCGTCGCTGCTCCACTGTTCAATCATGTAAAAGGCCAGAGGGTTGGCCAGGTCCTGATGCAGATCGTACTGGCCGCAACCGGCTTCGGCGCGAGTCGGTTCTATCAGTGCTCGCAGGTGCTGTTCGAGGGCGTCCTGCTGGCCGGCTTTGGCGATGAGGGTGGCGATAGCGGTAAATGGCTGGGACATCTGAGACTCCGGAAACGAGATGATTGCGATGGACAGATGATTGGCTATTTCTGTGGAAGATAAAACCCGCTAAAAGAGCAGTCTCTTTCAATGTTTTTTTGATAATCGGTGCTGTAGATGCTGCGTTTTGATGACTTACAGTTGTTCGTTCGGGCGGCGGACCTGGGCAGTCTGTCGGCAGCTGCGCGGGGCATGGACATGTCGGCGGCGGTGGCCAGCGCCGCGTTGAAGCGTATCGAACAGCAACTCGGCGCCCGATTGCTCGCCCGTTCCACCCGCAGCCTGCGCCTGACCGCTGAAGGTGAAGGCTTTCTCGAATATGCCCGCGCGGCGCTGAGCAACCTCGATGAAGGCCGGCGCTTGCTGGCCAGCGGTCAGGATCAAGTCAGCGGGGTATTGCAGCTGTCGGCGCCATCGGACTTCGGTCGTAACCTGCTGCTGCCCTGGCTCGACGAGTTTCAGCGCGAGCACCCGAAACTCACCGTGCGCCTGCTATTGGGCGATCGCATCGCCGACCTGTTCCGCCAACCGGTGGACATTGCCCTGCGTTACGGCGAGCCGGAAGATTCCAGCCTGGTCGCGTTGCCGATTGCCCCGCAAAATCGTCGCGTGCTGTGTGCCGCTCCGAGTTACCTGGCCCGGCATGGCGAACCCCGTCATCTGGAGCAACTGGCGCAGCACAATTGCTTGTTGTTCATGCTCGGCAGCCGGGTTCACGATCACTGGAGTTTCCACGACGGCAAACGCGAGGTCAGCCTGACGGTCAGCGGTGATCGTTTCAGTGACGATGCCGATGTCGTCCGTCTGTGGGCCATCGCGGGTGCCGGAATCGCCTACAAGTCCTGGCTCGATGTGGCCGCGGATGTGCTCGCCGGCCGATTGAAAGTGCTGATGCCGGAACTGCTTTGTGAGCGCGCACCGCTGAATCTGCTGTGCGCCCATCGCGCGCAATTGAGTAAGCCGGTGAACCTTTTGCGGGAAAAACTGGCCAGTCGATGTGCCGCCTTGAGCCGTCATTTTCCGGGGTTGGCGGGTATCGATCATTAGTCGCAGGCAAAAAGCGAAATTTCCCTCAGGAACTATCACCACCAACGGTTTGCAGAGGGCAGGAACCGGCGGTCAACCCGCCTATACTAGCGCTCGCCTCATGTACGCACCGTCGCTTGCAAGCGATGGCGTTGCCCGGTTTATGGCGGTATCCGCGTCTTGGCCGACGACACATTACTGGTCAAGATGCCTCTGAGCAGTAGACGAAACGATTCAACAGGGAGTGAATACATGGAACATGCACCTTGCATCAGTCAGATCGCCACATTGCTGGCTGACCCAAAGCGCAGCGCAATGATGTGGGCCTTGATGGACGGCTCGGCGCGACAAACCGAGGAGCTGGGATTGTTGGCCGGCCTGTCACCGTCCTCGGCCAGTGCACATCTGGGGCGTTTGTCTGCCGGAGGTCTGTTGAAAGTCGAAACACGGGGTCGCAAGCGTTTTTTCCGTCTGGCGGCCCCGGAAGTCGGGGCTGCAATCGAAGCCCTGGCCAGCGCTACGCTGGCCAGTACACCCCGGGAAGTCCCGGATATTTTCAAGCGTACTTCACCCCTCACCAAACCTCAGGCAACGCGCTCGTCATTGTTGCGCGCACGGCTTTGCGACGACCATCTGGGAGGCACCCTGGCGGCGGATTTGTACCAGCGTTTGCTGGATGCGGGCTGGATCGAACAGTTCGACCAGCGGGTGACCATCACGCTCAAGGGCGCAACAGAACTGGCGGCGCGCGGTGTTTTCATTCAGGCACTGGCTCACCGTAACGGTCGGGCCGCGTGTGCTTGTCCTGACTGGAGCGAAAGACGCCCGCACATGGGCGGGTCATTGGGTGCGGCGTTGTTGCAGCTGTTCATGCAGTCCGGCTGGATGAGCCTGCCGAACGAATCGCGCGCCTTGCAACTGACTGCCGTCGGGCAGCGTGAAATCCATTGTTTTGCCACGCAAACCGAACTGGAAGTGGCGTTCTAGAACTCCTGAACACAAAACGCCTGTAGGAGCTCGCTTGCCAGCGATAGCGGACCTGCGTTCAACATCAATGTTGAACGTGATGGCCTCTTCGCTGGCAAGCCAGCTCCTACAGGCGATGCGGGATGCTTAAGGTTTCACCAACCGCGCATCCAGGCTGTTCTGTGCCAGCCGTTTGGCCTGATCCTGGGTCATGCCCAGATCGGTGTACAGCGCATGGAAGTTCTCGGTGACGTAACCGCCGAAGTACGCCGGGTCATCCGAATTCACGGTGACTTTCACGCCACGCTCGAGCATGTCGAGGATGTTGTGCTGCGACATGTGATCGAACACGCAGAGCTTGGTGTTCGACAACGGGCACACGGTCAGCGGGATTTGCTCGTCGATGATGCGCTGCATCAAACGCTCGTCTTCGATGGCGCGCACGCCATGGTCGATGCGCTGGATTTTCAGCAGGTCGAGGGCTTCCCAGATGTACTCGGGCGGGCCTTCTTCACCGGCGTGGGCGACGGTCAGGAAGCCTTCATGACGGGCACGGTCAAACACGCGCTGGAACTTGCTTGGCGGGTGACCCATCTCGGAACTGTCCAGACCCACAGCCACGAAGGCATCGCGGAACGGTAATGCCTGGTCGAGGGTTTTCTCGGCTTGTTCTTCGCTCAAATGGCGCAGGAAGCTCAGGATCAAACCGCTGGTGATACCCAGTTGCTGCTCGCCGTCCTTCAACGCGGCGGCGATGCCGTTGAGCACCACCTCGAACGGGATGCCACGGTCGGTGTGGGTCTGAGGATCGAAGAACGGTTCGGTGTGAATCACGTTCTGCGCCTTGCAGCGCAACAGGTAGGCCCAGGTCAGGTCGTAGAAATCCTGAGACGTGCGCAACACGTCGGCGCCCTGGTAGTACAGGTCGAGAAACTCTTGCAGGTTGTTGAAGGCGTAGGCCTTGCGCAGGGTTTCGACATCGCTCCACGGCAGGGCGATCTTGTTGCGCTCGGCCAGGGCGAACAGCAACTCAGGCTCCAGCGAGCCCTCAAGGTGCAGGTGCAGTTCTGCCTTGGGCAGGGCGTTCAGCCAGTCGTACATATTCTTTTCTCATCAGGTGCAGATGACCGGCATTCTACAGGTGCTTGCAGAAACAATTGGCAAAACCTGACCGGAAGGTTCATCACACCGCTTCCTGTTCCCGACGATAGGCGTAGGTATCGGCGAAACGAGAGAGCAGGAATTCGGCGCAGGTAGTGGTCGGATATTTCGCCGGGTGCGATTCATCCTGACAACCGGGCAGGCATTCGATGCGGGTGTCGGGGTGCGGTTCGGCAAAAAATGGCATCGAGTAACGATCCACGCCCAGGGGACTGATCACCCGGTGCGGAGTAGATAAATAACGGTCGTTGCTCCAGCGCGCCATCATGTCACCGAGGTTGACCACGAACGTTCCCTTGATGGGCGGTGCGTCGATCCATTCACCCTTGACGTTGCGTACCTGCAAACCACCGGCCGAATCCTGGTAGAGCAGGGTAATGCAACCATAATCGGTATGAGCTCCGGCGCCTTGTTGTTCTGCAGAGCTGGCGGTGTGGCGCGGCGGGTAATGAATCATGCGCAACACACTGACCGGGTCGTTGAAGCGTGAGTCGAAAAAGTCGCGCTCTATGCCCAACGCCAGGGTCATCGCCCGCAACAGGGTTTGAGCGAGGGCCTGCATGTCGACGTAGTGTTCCTCCATCAGTGCTTCCCAGCCTGGCATTGACGGATGGCGGTTAGGGCCCCGCAAGGGTTTTTCCGCCAGCACGTCGGGATGGTCGGCTGGCAGGTTCAGGCCCATGTCGAAGGTTTCTTTCAGGTCACTGGGTTTGCTCGGATCGAGTTGCTCGGTGGCAATGGCGCCGTAACCGCGATGGTGACGGGTCTGGGTGATGTCGATCTTCAACTTCTCGGCGGCAGGCTGGGCGAAGAAGCGTTTCGCACTGTCGAGCACGGCGTCGATACGCGCGGCGGATATGGGGTGTCCCTTGATGTAGAAGAAGCCCCATTCGCGGCAGGCGTGGTCGATCTGCTTTGCCACGGCGGGCCAGGCATTTTGGTCGGCGCTGTAGAGTGGGGCAATGTCGATGATTGGAAGTTGGTTCATTTTGCGGCCCAGAGTGCGAAGTGAACCTGGAGGTGCTGGCTTGTCAGCGATGGGGCCTTTCGATCCAACATCATTGTTGAATGTTTTTTCGCCATCGCTGGCAAGCCAGCTCCTACAGGGGGGTGTGTTTGAGGCGTTACTTCGGCATCTCGGCCTTCATGCCTTCCACGTAATAATTCATCGAGGCCAATTCCGCATTCGTCGCACTCACCCCCGCCGCAATTTTCTCGACCCCGGCCTGGTCCTTGATCGGGCCGGTGAACGGATGCAGCGCACCGCTCTTGATGTCGGCGATGATCTGCTCGGCCTCGGCTTTCACCGGTGCCGGCACCAGGTCGCTGATCGGCAACTCCACCGTGCCTTCCTTCAATCCACCCCAGTAGTCCTGGGATTTCCAGGTGTGATCGAGCACGGCTTGGGTCGCCTGAACGTAATGCGGGCCCCAGTCGTTGACGATGGAGGTCAACACCGCTTTCGGACCGAAGTGCGCCATGTCCGAAGCGTAGCCCACGGCATACACGCCACGCCGTTCAGCAGCCTGGATCGGCGCCGGGCTGTCGGTGTGCTGGAACACCACGTCCACGCCCTGGTCGATTAGCGCGTTGGCGGCATCGGCTTCCTTGCCCGGATCGAACCAGGAATTGACCCACACCACTTTGATTTCGGTGCCCGGGTTGTACTTGTTCAGGGCCAGTTGAATGGCGTTGATGTCGCGGATCACTTCCGGGATCGGGAACGACGCGACGTAGCCGATCTTCTTGGTCTTGGTCATCTTCGCCGCGAGGAAGCCGCCGACGTATCGGCCCTCGTAAGTGCGCGCCAGGTAAGTGCCGAGGTTCTTGTCCTGCTTGTAGCCGGTGGCGTGTTCGAAGACCACGTTTGGAAATTGCTTGGCGACTTTCAGCGTCGGGTTCATGTAGCCGAAAGAGGTGGTGAAGATCAGGTCGTACTTGTCCTTGGCCATGTTGCGGATGACCCGCTCGGCGTCCGCCCCTTCGGCGACGTTCTCCACATAGTTGGTGGTGATCTGCGAACCGAATTTCTCCGCCAGCACCTTGCGCCCCTGTTCATGCTGATACGTCCAGCCGTGGTCACCGATCGGACCGATATAGACGAAGCCGACTTTCAGCGGGTCGGCGGCACTGGCGGTCAGGCTGGCGCTCAGACCGATGGTCGCGACAACGGCGCAAAGCAGCTTCTTCAACGGACGTTTGTGCATGAATTGGAACTCCATTTTGTTGTGTGTGCAGAGGGCCAATGCAAATTGCTGACCAACAAGACAACAAACGGTTTGAAATCGGAGTGAGGCCATCGCTGGCAAGCCAGCTCCTACAGACGTTACGCGAATTCTGTAAAAGCTGACTTGCCAGCGATGGGGTCGGTAAGGCCGATAAAAGGGCACCTGCCAAACCGGCTGCATGCTGTTGGTGCGCTAAGGTTTAACGAAACGTTAGCGCCGCCTCGCAGTCAGTACCTCATCCGCTTTACCACGGCAAAAGGCCCGACATGCTCACCGTCCTCAAACAAGAAACTTATTTGCTGTTGGCGCTGATCGCTGCGGTGGTGGCCTTCCCGCTGGAGCACTGGCTGCTGCACAGCGGTCAGACAGTCGCCTTGATCGGCGGGCTGGTGCTGATTGCCTTCATCGTCGCCGCATCCATGCGTGTTGCCCATCAGGCCGAATTGCTCGCGGAAAAGGTCGGCGACCCTTACGGCACGATGATCCTGACGCTGGCCGCGGTGCTGGTGGAAGTGGTGATCCTGGCGATCATGATGAGCAACGAAGCCTCGGCGACTTTGGTGCGGGACACGATCTATTCGGCGGTGATGCTCGACATCAACGGCATCCTCGGCCTGGCGGCATTGATGGGCGGGCTCAAGCATGGCGAGCAGTCCTATAACGATGACTCGGCACGCAGCTACAGCGTGATGATCCTCACCGCCATGGGTGTTTCCATGGTGGTGCCGGAGTTCATTCCTGAAGCCAACTGGAAGCTCTATTCGGCGTTCACCATTGGCGCGATGGTCGTGTTGTACGCGCTGTTTCTGCGCATGCAGGTCGGGCCGCACAGTTATTTTTTCAGCTACAGCTATCCGGACAAGCGCCGCAAGAAAGAGCCGCAGGAAAATGAGCCAGCACCAATCAACCTGACGCTGTCTATCGGCTTACTAGTGTTCGGCGTGGTGGTAATCGGCGCACTGGCCGAAGTGATGTCCAAGACCCTCGATCTGGGCCTGGAAGGAACGGGCGCGCCGCCGGTGATTACGGCGATTCTGGTGGCGGCGATTTCCGCGGCGCCGGAGATTTTGACCGCGTTACGCGCGGCACTCGCCAACCGCATGCAGTCGGTGGTCAATATTGCCTTGGGCGCGTCGCTGTCGACGGTGATCCTGACGGTCCCGGTGATGGAAGCAATGGCGCTCTACACCGGTCAGCCGTTCCAGATGGCCATGACCCCGGTGCAGACCGTGATGATCTTCATCACCCTGATCGTCAGCGCGATCAACCTCAACGACGGCGAAACCAACGCCATCGAAGGCATGACCCATTTTGTGTTGTTTGCGACGTTTATCATGTTGTCGTTGCTGGGCCTTTAAAAGCATCGCCGGCAGGCCGGCTCCTGCGGGTTACGCGTCGATCGCGAACCTGTAGGAGCCGGCTTGCCGGCGATGGCGTCCGATCAGACGCCGCTGATCAACTGCCGCGCCGCCTGACTGTGATCGGCAATCAACCCCTTCAGATCCAGCCCCTCAACCTGCCCATCAATCACCCGCCACTTGCCACCAACCATCACCCGATCTGCGCGATCCGCCCCGCACAGCAACAGCGCGGATACCGGATCGTGGCTGCCGGAGAAGCGCAGTTCATCGAGTTTGAACAGCGCCAGGTCAGCCTGCTTGCCCACCGCAATTTCACCGATGTCGCTACGACCCAGCAAACTCGCCGAACCTTTGGTTGCCCAGCCCAGCACGCGCTCCGGAGTGATCTTCTCGGCACCGTAACGCAGGCGCTGGATGTAAAGCGCCTGACGGGTTTCGAGCATCATGTTCGATGCATCGTTGGACGCCGAGCCGTCCACACCAAGGCCGAGCAACGCGCCGGCATCGGTCAGTTCAATAGTCGGGCAAATGCCGGAGGCCAGGCGCATGTTTGAACTCGGGCAGTGGCAAATGCCGGTGCCGGCGGCGCCGAGGCGGGCGATTTCATCCGGGTTGAAATGGATGCCATGGGCCAGCCAGGTACGCGGGCCGAGCCAGCCGACGCTGTCCAGATAATCCACGGTGCGCAGGCCAAAACGTTGCAGGCAGAAGTCTTCTTCGTCGAGGGTTTCCGCCAGGTGCGTGTGCAGGCGCACATCGAGTTTGTTCGCTAGCTCTGCGCTGGCGGACATGATTTCCGGGGTCACCGAGAAGGGAGAGCAGGGCGCGAGGGCGATCTGGATTTGCGCGCCGGCACCGCGTTCGTGGTATTCGGCGATCAGGCGTTGGCTGTCGTCGAGAATCACCTGGCCTTCCTGCACGGTTTGTTGCGGCGGCAGTCCGCCGTCCTTTTCCCCGAGGCTCATGGAACCGCGCGTCAGCATGGCGCGCATGCCCAGTTCGCGAACGCTCTCGACTTGCACATCGATGGCGTTTTCAAGACCTTCCGGGAACAAGTAATGGTGGTCAGCGGCAGTGGTGCAACCGGACAACAGCAATTCGGCCAACGCGACTTTGGTGGCGAGGGCGAGCTTTTCAGGCGTGAGTCGGGCCCAGACCGGATACAGGGTTTTCAGCCACGGGAACAACGGCTGGTTGACCACCGGCGCCCAGGCGCGGGTCAGGGTTTGATAGAAGTGGTGATGGGTGTTGATCAGCCCTGGCAGGATCACGTGCTCGCGAGCGTCGAACACTTCATTGCACGGTGCGGAAGGCTGTTGACCGAGGCCGAGCACTTCGACGATCACACCGTCTTGCAGCACCAGGCCACCGCGGGCATCGAGGTCGTTGGCGGTGAAAATGGCGAGGGGATTTTTTAACCAGGTACGGGTCGCAGGCATGTTGGCCGGCTCCTCTGAAAGTGGGGTTCAGGGTTGCCAGCTCAGTGTTGCCCTGTCTGCTGATCCAGGGTCGCCGGGGAGGCGAGGTGCGAAGTGTCGATCAAAAGTGCGATCCGGGCAAGCCCGGCCCGACCAGACAACACAACCTTGTAGGAGCCGGTTGCCAGCGATTGAGGGCATGCCTGACACACCGCAGCGCCGGGATCGCCAGCAAGCCGGCTCCTACAAGGGTTACCAGGGAATGGTTTCGCCTCTGTAGTTGATGAAGTGATGCCCACTCTTGCCGGCATACGCATTCACTTGATCAACCAGCCCGCGGGTGCTGGTCTCCACATCAATATCCGCGCCTTCACCGCCCATGTCGGTTTTGACCCAGCCCGGATGCAGCGACAGCACGGTGAGTTTCTGCTCGCCCAATTGGGTGACGAAGCTGCTGGTCATGGAGTTCAGTGCCGCTTTACTGGCCTTGTACAGTGCGAGTTCCGGTGCATCCGGCATGGTCACGCTTCCAAGCACCGAGCTCATGAACGCCAGTACGCCGGTGTCCGGTCGGATCTGCCCAATGAAGCGCTGAGCCAGGTTGATCGGCGCCACAGCGTTGGTGAAGAACAACTGACCGACCTCGGCCAGCGTCGCGCCGCCGTTCGGTGTCTGAACGTCTGGCCCCTTGACCCCGGCATTGACGAACAACAGGTCAAAGACTTCGCCCTTGAGTTGCTGGCTCAGCGCGATCACCGCTTGCTGATCGTCCATGTCGAGTTTTTCGATCCGCACATTGCCCAATGCCTGCAAGGCCTCGGCGTTCTGTGGGTTGCGCACGGTAGCAGTGACTTGCCAGCCATCGGCCAGCAGTGTTTTCACCAGACCGAGGCCCAGCCCCCGGGAGGCGCCGATGATGAGTGCGGTTCTTGCCTTAGACATGAGTGGCTTCCCTGGTTAAAGAGGTTCAGTGGACAACGTTGATGCGGTCTATGCTGCAACGCCTGATGTCAGGCGTCGAGTCCGTTGTTGTCTGTTTTGGCCCCATCGCTGGCAAGCCAGGCTCCCACAGGATCTGCGCAAACCTTGTGGGAGCGGGCTTGCCCGCGATGAGGCCCGCCCAGTCAACCTTTAATGCCCAGCCTGCCACGGCTGTCCCAACGACACCGGCGCATACAACCGCGTGCGCACCGCATCCCGGGACAACAGCACCAACACCACAATCGTCGCCACGTACGGCAGCATCGCCAGCAAACTCGACGGAATCGCCAGCCCCAACCCCTGCGCCACCAGATGCAGGATGCTGGCAAGCCCGAACAGGTAGGCCCCGAGCAGCAAGCGCCACACCCGCCAACTGGCGAACACCACCAGCGCCAGGGCGATCCAGCCACGGCCGGCGCTCATGTTTTCGGCCCACATCGGCGTGTACGCCAGGGACAAATAAGCCCCCGCCAAACCGGCCATCGCCCCGCCAAACAACACCGCCAATGCCCGCACGCCCAACACCGGCAAGCCCATGGCGCTGGCGGCATCCGGATTTTCCCCGACGGCCTGAATGATCAGCCCGACGCGACTTTTCAGAATCACCCACGCCACCAAAGCAAACAGCGCGAACGACAAATACACCAGCAGATCCTGGGCAAACAGCATGCGCCCAATCAGCGGGATCTCGCTCAAATACGGAATCGCCAGCGGCTCGAAACCGGTCAGCGGTTTCCCGACCCACGCCGCGCCGACAAAGGTCGACAGGCCCACGCCAAAAATCGTCAGCGCCAGTCCGGTAGCCACCTGATTGGCGTTGAACACCAGTGCCACCACGGCAAACAGCGACGACAACAGCATTCCGGCGAGCATCGCCAACACCACGCCGAGCCACAGGTTGCCGCTGCTGAATGCGACGATGAAACCGATCACCGCGCCAAACAGCATCATCCCTTCCTGGCCGAGATTGAGCACACCGCTTTTCTCGCAGATCAGTTCACCCAGCGCCACCAGCAACAACGGTGTGCCGCAACGCACCATGGCGTAGAAAATATTACTCAGCAGATCGATATCCATCACAGCGCTCCTGCGTGTACGACGGTGGCGGGTGCGCGGCGGACCCAGCGCAGGTTCAAACGCGGGCGATAGAGAATCAGCACATCACTGGCCAGCAGGAAAAACAGCATCATCCCCTGGAACAATTGTGTGATTGCCTGCGGCAAATTCATGCTCATCTGCGCATTCTCGCCACCGATGTACAGCAGCGCCATCAACAGGCTCGAAAACAGAATGCCGATGGGATTCAACCGACCGAGAAACGCCACGGTGATCGCCGCGTAGCCATAACCCGGCGAAACCTGGGGCACCAATTGGCCGATTGGCCCGGTGACTTCGCAGACGCCGGCCAATCCCGCCAAACCGCCGCTGATCAACAGCGCCAGCCAGATCAGGCGCTTCTCGCGAAAACCGACGAAGCCGGCGGCGCGCTTGTCCAGCCCGAGCACTTTGATCTGGAAGCCGACAAAGCTTTTCTGCAACAACACCCATACCGCCACCAACGCGAGCAGGGCGAAATACACCCCGGCATGTACGCGCCCGTCCTCCATCAGCAGCGGCAAGCGGCTGGCGTCACCAAACATCGCCGATTGCGGAAAGTTGAATCCCTCCGGGTCTTTCAGCGGGCCGTGGACGCAGTAGAGCAACAGGTTCAAGGCGATGTAGTTGAGCATGATGCTGGTGAGGATTTCATTGGCGTTGAAGCGTGTGCGCAACCACGCCGTCAGCCCCGCCCATACCGCGCCGGCGAGGGTGCCGGTGAGCAGGATCAGCACCAGCGCCCAGCGGCTCTGCATGTCGATGATGTTCACCGCCAGCGCACTGCCGGCCAGCGCGCCGAGCAGCAATTGACCTTCGGCGCCGATGTTCCAGATCCGAGCCTGATACGCCACGGCCAGGCCCAATGCGCAGAGCAGGATCGGCAGGGCTTTGACCAGCAACTCGGAAACGCCATACCAATCGCTGACCGGCGCAATCAGCAACGTGTGCAAGGTCAGCAGCGGATCATGCCCCAGCGCAACAAACAGCAGCGAGCCGCAGCCTAGCGTCAGGATGGCTGCCAACAATGGAGAGCACCACAGCATCAGGCGCGATTGCTGGCCGCGCGGTTCAAGTGAAAGCAGCATGTGACACTCCGTTAAAACGTTGCGGATGCAGATGATTGAGGGGCGTCGAAGCGACCGGCCATCCAGCCGCCGACATCGATCAGGCGGGTGTCGACGGTGGCCCGCAGCGGCGATAGTCGACCGCCGCACAACGCGCCGAGGCGGTCGCTGATCTGGAACAGTTCGTCGAGGTCTTCGGAGATCACCAGGATCGCCGCACCGGCATCGCGCAAGGCGATCAATGCCCGGTGAATGGTTGCGGCGGCTCCGACGTCCACGCCCCAGGTCGGGTGCGCGGCCACCAGCAGTTTCGGTCGCTGAAGAATTTCCCGGCCGAGGATGAATTTCTGCAAGTTGCCGCCGGACAGGCTGCGGGCCGGCGTTTGGCTGTCCGGTGTCTTGACCCCGAAGCGGCGGATGATCTCTTCGGCCAGTGCTTGGACTTTGCTGCGCTGCACCAATCCGTTGCTCACCAGTCCTTGCTGAAATGCCGTGAGCAGGGCGTTGTCCGCCAGGCTCAACTCTGGCACCGCGCCGTGGCCCAAGCGTTCGGCGGGAACAAATGCCAATCCACGTTGGCGTCGGGCGTCGGGGCGCAAATGGGCGACCGGTTCGGCGGCAAAACTGATCGTGGCGCCGTCGTCGCGAGTTAACTGTTGTTCGCCGCTGAGCAAGGCGAGCAATTCGTCCTGACCGTTGCCAGCCACCCCGGCGATGCCGACGATCTCGCCGCTGCGCACCTCAAGGTCGATGTCTTTGAGCGAACAGCCGAACGGGTCCGGGTTATGCCAGGACAGGTTTTTCACCTGCAAAAAGGCCACACCGCCGCGCACCTTCGGATAGTCAGTGATCAGCTCCGCGGCTTCGCCAACCATCAGCCGCGCCAGTTGCTGATCCGAACATTCGGCCGGTACGCAATGCCCGGCCACGCGACCGCCGCGTAGAACTGTCGCGCTGTGGCACAGCGCGCGGACTTCCCCGAGCTTGTGGCTGATAAACAGAATGCTGCAACCCTCGGCGGCGAGTCGGCGCAGGGTGATGAACAAATCGTCGGCCTCCTGCGGGGTTAGTACAGACGTCGGTTCGTCGAGGATCAGCAGACGGATGTCCTGCATCAGGCAGCGAATGATTTCGACCCGTTGCCGCTCGCCGATCGACAGGCTGTGGACAAGTCGCTCAGGCTCCAGCGCCATGCCATAACGCTGCGACACTTCACGAATCTTTGGCTCCAATTGCTTGGGTGTGCCGGCCGTCGCGCCCAGGGCCAGCGCGATGTTCTGCGCCACGCTCAGGGTTTCGAACAACGAGAAATGCTGGAACACCATGCCGATCCCCAGGCCGCGAGCCTGTGCCGGGTTACGCATGCTCACCCGTTGCCCCTGCCAGATCAGTTCCCCGGCATCGGCATGCACGACGCCGTAGATGATCTTCATCAGCGTACTTTTGCCCGCACCGTTCTCACCGAGCAAGGCGTGGATTTCACCGGGTGCGATGCTCAGGTCGATGTCGTCGTTGGCGAGGCAGCCTGGATAGCGTTTGCGGATTTTGCGCAGTTGCAGGCGCGGTGTTTGATCGGGAATCGGCGCGGAATCGGGCATGACAGGCTCAAGGGATTTGGAGTTATGCCTGTGGATAAAGCAATTTCCTGGCCATCAGGTCAGGAAAACTGAAAAGTCTGACAGGCCAAGGCTTTAAGCGCGGACCTTCGGTTGGTTCGATACTGAAGGCGGCACCACTTGGGGGCAGAACCGTTGGCCAGGCTCCAGTTTCAGGCGTCAGTGTTTGATCAAAAATTGACCAGTTGGGTGCAAACCATATCCGGCATGGTGTCGCGCCGGCCATGAACGGGTTATCCACAGATTGCTCCACAGTATTTGTGTGCAAGCTCAAATGTCGGGCATAAGCGAGCATCGGCTATCTTCTAAAGGTGATAAACCGCTCTAACTATTTGTTTTTACGTGGATTTAGCGTTTGTGATGGTAGATTGGACGAAAAATGAGCAAAGCCCGCAAAGCCGCATGACAGAAGGGTTACAGCGGTATGTGCTCAGGTTATCCACAGTCGGGTACACAGCAGATGTGGGCAAGTGCGGAATAAGTGAAAAGCGGCGACGCCCCAAAAGATCGCACCCTGCGCGATTCTCTGTAGGAGCTTCCGAAGGCTGCGATCTTTTGCTCATCTAACGCTGCAGCAAAATCCGCCCGCGACTCAAATCCGCAAGCTGCGATTGCAAGGTATCAATCTGCCCCGCACCGACAGCCAACTGCAATTCCACGCCATCAGCCGTGAAATCCTCTTGCACAACCAGTCCCCCAAGCTCTGCCACGCGCAACTTCACCAAGTTCAACTCGCCAAACGCACAGGCACACCGCAACGGCACCCGACTGATCAACTCGATCTTCGGCGCCGCTTGCAGGCACTTGTTCGCACCGCCGCCATACGCCCGGGCAAGTCCGCCGGTACCGAGCTGAATACCGCCATACCAACGGATCACCAGCACCGCGACCTGATCGCAATCCTGCGCTTCGATCGCCGCCAGAATCGGTCGACCCGCGGTACCGCCCGGTTCGCCATCATCGGTGCTGCGATATTGATCCCCGAGCTTCCACGCCCAGCAATTGTGCGTGGCATTGTGGTCGCTGTGCTGCTCGATGAATGCCTGGGCTTCTGCAGGGCTGGTGATCGGCGCGGCGAAGGTAATGAAGCGGCTTTTGCGAATCTCTTCGCGGTATTCGCAAAAGTCGCTGAGGGTAAAAGGCATAGGCTTCTTAAATGGATGGCGTCAGGCCGCAGCCTTTGAGAATGATGCGGATCAGGTTGTTGCCGGCGTCTTCCATATCTTGCTTGGTCAACTTGGCGCGTCCGCTGACACGGCAGATCTGCGTGGCGAAATCGGCATAGTGCTGAGTGCTGCCCCATAACAGAAAGATCAGGTTCACCGGATCGACCGGGTCCATTTTGCCAGCGTCGATCCACGCTTGAAACACCGCCGCCCGGCCCTGGAACCAGGTGCGGTAGTCCTGATTGAAATACTCGGTCAGGCATTCCCCGCCGCTGATGACTTCCATGGCAAAGATCCGCGAGGCTTGCGGCTGGCGACGGGAAAATTCCATCTTGGCGCGGATGTAGCGGGTCAGGGCTTCGGCCGGGTCGTCATCGGCCGTCAGTGTATTGAAGGTGCTGTCCCACAACTGGAGGATGTTGCTCAACACCGCCACATACAAACCAAGTTTATTGGTGAAGTAGTAATGCAGGTTCGCCTTCGGCAACCCGGCATTCAGGGCGATGGTGTTCATGCTCGTGCCTTTGAAACCGTGACGGGCGAACTCGTCTTCGGCGGCTTTGATGATGGTCTCTTCGTTCTTCTGACGAATGCGGCTGGCGGGTTTTCCGCCATGAGCTGGGACTTCAAAGGTCATAGGCACTTCCGGTCGAGTGGGTGGGTGCATCCAGTGCGTTGATAGCGTAAAAGCGAAAGCACCACAAGCCGGATCCTACAGGTCAGCGTGTGGCAGCCAGGCTTTCGAGGAAGCTTTCCAAAACCAGATGAGGGCGGCGCCCCTTGCGGGTAACCGAAGCCAGGCTCAGATCATAGAACCGCGCCTTGGGTTTCAGCGCACGCAGCCGACCTTGCTGCACCCAGAGGCTGGCGTAATGGTCCGGCAGATAACCGATATAGCGCCCGGTCAAAATCAGAAACGCCATGCCTTCACGGTCTGACGCACTGGCGGTGCAATTGAGTGCCTGATAATGCGCCTGGATTTCCGCCGGCAAACGAAACGTCGGAGCGATGGCGTCCTGGCTGTTCAGGCGTCCGTCGTCCAGTTGTTTGTCATCGACATAAAACAGCGGATGACCCACCGCGCAGTACAGCAACGATCGTTCACTGTAGAGCGGCTGATATTCCAGCCCCGACAGCGCACTTGCCTGCGGCACTACGCCGACATGCAAGCGACCGTCGAGCACGCCTTGTTCGACTTCATTGGGCGCGATCATGCGGATCTGAATCTGCACGTCCGGACCGCGCTCCTTGAGTTGCGCCAAGGCATGGGTGATGCGCATGTGGGGCAGGGTGACCAGATTGTCGGTCAGGCCGATGGTCAACTCACCGCGCAAGTGTTGGTGCAGGCCGTTCACCTCGGTGCGGAAACTTTCCAGCGCACTTAATAGCTGCAACGCCGATTGATAGACCTCGCGACCCTCTTCGGTCAGGGAAAACCCGGCGCGACCACGTTGGCAAAGACGTAAGCCGAGGCGCTGCTCCAGGTCGCTCATCTGTTGGCTGATGGCCGAACGACCGATGCCTAGCACGCTTTCGGCTGCGGAGAAGCCGCCACATTCGACCACGCTGCGAAAGATCCGCAGCAGGCGGATATCAAAGTCGCTGACTTGCGCCAGTGGATCGGGGCGGCGGCTGGACATGCACTTACTCGATAGTTTAGTGAAGGGCTGACTGAAGGTTAGAAGAGTTGCATTTCATCGACTTTATCCCCGTGGCAATTTAGCTGCAACAACGGTTTTTTATCCCTACGCGCTTATTGCCTTGCGAGGATTCGCCCATGAACTTGCCTGAAAACGCCCCGACATCTCTGGCCAGCCAGCTAAAGCTCGATGCTCACTGGATGCCGTACACCGCCAACCGTAACTTCCAGCGCGATCCGCGCCTGATCGTTGGCGCTGAAGGTAGTTGGCTGATCGACGACAAGGGCCGCAAGGTTTATGACTCGCTGTCCGGTCTGTGGACCTGCGGCGCCGGGCACACCCGCAAGGAAATCCAGGAAGCGGTCGCCAAGCAATTGGGCACACTCGATTACTCGCCAGGCTTTCAGTACGGTCATCCGCTGTCATTCCAGCTGGCCGAAAAAATCACCGATCTGACCCCGGGTAACCTGAATCACGTGTTCTTCACTGACTCGGGTTCCGAGTGTGCTGACACTGCCGTGAAGATGGTCCGTGCTTACTGGCGCCTGAAGGGCCAGGCGACCAAGACCAAGATGATCGGTCGTGCCCGTGGTTATCACGGTGTGAACATTGCCGGTACCAGCCTTGGTGGCGTGAACGGCAACCGCAAACTGTTCGGTCAGGCGATGATGGACGTCGATCACCTGCCGCACACTTTGCTGGCGAGCAATGCGTTCTCCCGTGGCATGCCGGAGCAGGGTGGTATCGCACTGGCTGATGAACTGCTGAAGCTGATCGAACTGCACGACGCGTCGAACATCGCTGCGGTATTCGTCGAACCTCTGGCCGGTTCCGCTGGCGTACTGGTTCCGCCACAGGGTTACCTCAAGCGTCTGCGCGAGATCTGCGATCAGCACAACATCCTGCTGGTGTTCGACGAAGTGATCACCGGTTTCGGTCGTACCGGCAACATGTTCGGCGCCGACACCTTTGGCGTTACCCCGGACCTGATGTGCATCGCCAAGCAAGTTACCAACGGTGCAATTCCGATGGGCGCGGTGATTGCCAGCTCCGAGATCTACCAGACCTTCATGAACCAGGCGACGCCGGAGTACGCGGTGGAATTCCCGCACGGCTACACCTATTCCGCACACCCTGTGGCTTGCGCCGCTGGCCTGGCGGCCCTCGACCTGCTGCAAAAGGAAAACCTGGTGCAGAGCGTGGCCGAAGTCGCGCCGCATTTCGAAAATGCACTGCACGGTTTGAAAGGCACGAAAAACATTATCGACATCCGTAACTACGGCCTGGCCGGTGCGATCCAGATCGCTCCTCGCGATGGCGACGCAATTGTGCGTCCGTTCGAAGCGGGCATGGCGCTATGGAAAGCAGGTTTCTACGTGCGATTTGGCGGCGACACCCTGCAGTTCGGTCCAACCTTCAACAGCAAGCCGCAGGACCTGGATCGTCTGTTCGACGCGGTCGGCGAAGTGCTGAGCAAGATCGACTGATTTCTCCTTCTATATAGCTATAAACAACGGGCGCTCGGAAAGGGGCGTCTGTGGACAACTTTTCAGGAGCTTCCATGAGCGTTATTCCGCATTTGATCAATGGCGAACTGGTGACCGAGAACGGTCGTGCAGTCGATGTGTTCAACCCGTCTACCGGCCAGGCCATTCACAAGTTGCCACTGGCGACCCGCGAAACCATCCAGAGCGCCATCGACGCCGCCAAGGCGGC